>DASQWR010000064.1:0-60842 GCA_035640155.1 Pseudonocardiaceae bacterium | reverse complement strand
CGCCGCCGGCCCCGCCCCCAGCGCCGCCGGTTGCGCCGCCGGAACCCGTCGCCGTCCCGGAACCTCGACCGGAACCGGAACCGGAACCGGAACCGCGACCGGCCCCGGTGGAGGAGATCGAACCGCCGGCGGGACGGCTGGTGCGGCTGCGCGGGAGGCTGTCCCGATCTCGCTCGGCGTTCGGGCAGAGCCTGCTGGGGTTGCTCGGCGCGGGCGATCTGGACGAGGACTCCTGGACCGACGTCGAGGACACCTTGCTGCTCGCCGACCTCGGCGCCCGGACCACCTCGGAGATCGTCGAGCGGCTCCGTACGGAGCTGGCTGCGCGCGGGGTGCGCACCCCGGAGCAAGCACGTGCGGCGCTGCGGGACGTGCTGGTCGAGGCGCTGCGACCGGAGCTGGACCGCGCGGTGCGCGCGTTACCGCGGCAGGCCGCGGAGAGCGCCAGCATCCCCGGCGTGGTGCTCGTCGCCGGAGTGAACGGCACGGGCAAGACCACCACTACTGGCAAGCTCGCCCGGGTCCTCGTCGCCGACGGCCGCCGGGTGCTGCTCGGAGCCGCGGACACCTTCCGCGCCGCCGCCGTCGAGCAGCTGACGACCTGGGGCGCACGCGCAGGCGCCGAGGTGGTCCGCGGCGCGGAGGGGGCCGATCCGGCCAGCGTCGCGTTCGAGGCGGTCAAGCGCGGCACTGTCGACGGCGTGGACACGGTACTCATCGACACGGCGGGCCGGCTGCACACCAAGACCGGGCTGATGGACGAGCTCGGCAAGGTCAAGCGGGTGGTGTCGAAGCAGGCCGAGGTGGACGAGGTGCTGCTGGTGCTCGACGCCACCACCGGGCAGAACGGGCTTGCGCAGGCCCGGGTGTTCAGTGAGGTCGTCGACATCACCGGCATCGTGCTCACCAAGCTCGACGGCACCGCCAAGGGTGGCATCGTCTTCCAGGTGCAGCGTGAGCTCGGAGTGCCGGTGAAGCTCGTCGGGCTCGGGGAGGGTGCCGACGACCTCGCTCCGTTCGAGCCCGGTGCCTTCGTCGATGCGCTGCTTGACTAGGAAGCCCCGGAAAGTCGTCGGAGTACGTGCTCGCAGTGTCGTTGCCTCCACTCTCCACCGAGTAACACCCGATGGTATTCTTCATGCATGACACGAGATGGACGAAACGACGTGCAGCTCGCAGTCCGGGTGCCGAACGAACTCATCAAGGAACTCGATGCCCTGGTGCCACAGCTGCACGCGACACGTGCCGAAGCCGTGCGCGCGGCGGTGGAAACCTACCTGTACCGGTTGGCTTGTGAGCGTGACGCGCAGCGCTATGCGGACACCCCACTCGACAACGCGGAGCTGGCACTCGCCGATGACCCCGGTGCCTGGACGGCCACGCCGTCGTGGTGAGAGGTGAGATCTGGTGGGCGAGCACTCCCGGTGGCGACCGTCCCGTACTCGTGCTGACCCGTGACCCAGTGGCAGCGCGTCTCGACGCGGTGGTTGTCGCCGCCTGTACCCGCTCGGTGCGCGGTCTGCTGAGCGAGCTGCCGCTCGGCCCCGAGGACGGCATGCCCCAGCCCTGCGTCGCGTCGTTCGACAATCTCCATACGCTGCGCAAGAGCCAGTTCCGCCAGCGCATCACCACCCTGCCGTCGGGTCGTCATCGACAGCTGTGTGACGTGCTGGACGCCGCACTCGGATGTCCGCGCGGTGCCCGACCCGCTTGAGGCATCTGGGTGACCTCGTCGGAGTCGGGCGCGTGGAAATCTGCTCGTAACAACGGCGGGGGCACAGTTCACACCGGCGAAACCTCCGGGCGCGCTGGTCGAAACACCGGCTGCGGACCCTTCTCGCACATGTACGAGGCGGTCGGGGAGTCGAGCGAGGAGGTCGCAGATGGACACAGGTGACACCGCATGGGTGCTCACCAGTGCCGCACTGGTGCTGCTGATGACACCCGGGCTGGCGTTCTTCTACGGCGGGATGGTCCGTGCGAAGGGCGTGCTCAACATGATGATGATGAGCATCGGCAGCATCGCCGTCGTCGGTACGTTGTGGGTGCTCTACGGATACTCGATGGCCTTCTCCCGTGATCTCGGCAGCGGCCTGCTCGGCGACCCGTTCGAAGCCTTCGGTCTGGCTGGCCTGCTCGCCGAGGACTCGCTGTCCGGGACCATCCCGAGCACGGTGTTCGTGGCCTTCCAGGCGATGTTCGCGATCATCACGGTGGCCCTGATCTCCGGTGCGGTCGCCGACCGGGTGCGGTTCGGCCCGTGGCTGCTGTTCGCTGGCCTGTGGGCCACCGTCGTGTACTTCCCGGTGGCGCACTGGGTGTTCGACTTCGACGGGGAGAACGACCCCGGGGGCTGGCTCGCCAACCGGCTCGCCGTGCTCGACTTCGCAGGCGGCACCGCGGTGCACATCAACGCCGGTGCCGCCGCGCTGGCCCTGGTCCTGGTGATCGGCAAGCGGTGGGGCTGGCCGCGGGAGCCGATGAAGCCGCACAACCTGCCGTTCGTGATGCTCGGCGCGGCGCTGCTGTGGTTCGGTTGGTTCGGGTTCAACGCCGGCTCGGCTGTGGGGGCCAACGCGACGGCGGGCGTCGCGTTCGTCAACACCCTTGCGGCCACCTGCACGGCGATGCTCGGTTGGCTGCTGGTGGAGCGGATCCGCGACGGCTGCGCCACCACGCTCGGGGCCGCGTCGGGCATCGTGGCCGGTCTGGTTGCGATCACCCCTGCCGCCAACGCGGTCACCCCCGTCGGCGCGCTGATCCTGGGCATCGTCGCCGGTGTGCTGTGTTCCCTCGCGGTGAGCCTCAAGTTCTGGCTGCGCTACGACGACTCGCTCGACGTGGTCGGGATCCACCTGGTCGGCGGCCTCGTCGGCACGTTGCTGATCGGGCTGATCGGGTCCGCGGCGAGTCCCGCAGGGGTGAACGGCCTGTTCTACGGTGGCGGGTTCGACCAGCTGGGCAGGCAGGCGGTGGGGGCCGGGGCGGTGCTCGGGTACTCCTTCGTGGCATCGCTGCTGATCGCGCTGCTGGTCAAGGTCACCGTCGGGTTCCGCCTCGATGCGGAGAACGAGGTCCAGGGCATCGACGAGGCGGAGCATGCGGAGAGCGCCTACGAGTTCTCCACGCTGCGAGGTGGGGCCGCTGGTTTCGGGCCTGCCCGCACCGCCCAGACACCGACCGGCGGCACCGGCGTGCCCGCCACCGCAGGCAAGGAGGGCTGAACCGTGAAGCTGGTGACCGGGATCATCAAGCCGTTCACGCTGGAGGACGTCAAGGGTGCCCTGGAGACGCTCGGGGTGCTCGGGATGACGGTCAGCGAGGTGCAGGGTTACGGCCGGCAGAAGGGTCACACCGAGGTCTACCGGGGTGCGGAGTACTCGGTGGACTTCGTGCCCAAGGTGCGGGTCGAGGTGGTGGTCGACGACAGCCAGGTCGACAAGACCGTCGACGCGCTGGTGGAGGCGGCCCGTACCGGAAAGATCGGTGACGGGAAGGTGTGGGTCACCCCGGTCGAGGCCGTGGTCCGGGTCCGCACCGGGGAGCGCGGCCCGGACGCCCTGTAGTAGAGGAATGGCACCCGAACCGGTGTCCGGGCCCATGCCCGCCACGGGCCCGGACACCGCTGCGGCGGATCTCGCCGAGGCTCGCCACGCGCTGCTCGGCGCGCATCCCCGGAACCGGCGGCTGCCCACCGGCGCGCTGCGCAGCGCGCTGGTCGATCTGCACGACTTCTGGCTGTCCACCCGGGCTGCCTCGGTGGGGATGGGTCCAGGCACCGCGCTGGTGGCGGTCGGTGGACTGGGCCGCCGGGAGCTGGCCCCGCACTCGGACCTGGACCTGGTGCTGCTGCACGACGGCAAGCGCGACGTCGGCCCGCTCGCCGACGCGTTGTGGTACCCGCTCTGGGATGCCCGGATCGGGCTGGACCACAGCGTGCGCACGGTCGGGCAGGCGGTCGAGGTGGCCGCGACCGACCTGCGCGCCACATTCGGGCTGCTGGAGGGCCGGTGCGTGGCGGGGGACCACGAGCTGGCAGCGAACCTCGACACCGCGGTGCGCACCGCCTGGCGGGCCGGCATCCGCGGCCGGGTGGGGGAGATCGTTGAGTCGGCCGCGCACCGGTGGGAACGCAGCGGGGATGTCGCTCACCGCGTCGAGCCGGACCTCAAGAGCGGGCACGGCGGCCTGCGAGACGTCTACCTGCTCGACGCGCTGGCGGCCGGACAGTTGATCGACCGGCCCGGGCCCGAGGTAGTCGAGGCGCGCACGCTGCTGCTCGACGTCCGCACCGAGCTGCACCGGCTGTCCGGGCGCGGCCGCGACGTCCTCCGTGCGCAGGATGCGGACGACGTGGCCGACGCGCTCGCCGTGGGGGACCGGTTCGACCTGGCCCGCGCGCTGTCCGGAGCGGCGCGCACGGTGGTCTACGCGGTCGACGTCGCGTTGCGCACGGCCCGCGCCGCGGTGCCCACCCGGGGGGTGCGAGCACTGCGTTCCGGCGGGCTGTCGATGTTGCGTGGGTCTCGGTCGCGGGGGCCGGTCCGTCGACCGCTGGACGACGGGGTGGTCGAGCAGGCGGGGGAGGTGGTGCTCGCCCGCGAGGCGCAACCCACCCGGGACCCGCCACTGGTGCTGCGGGTCGCGGCCACTGCGGCGCGCACCGGCCTGCCAGTGGCGGCCGGGACCCTCGCGACGCTGGCCGACACCGCACCGGAGCTGCGCGGTCCGTGGCCGCGGGCGGCGCTCGACGAGCTGCTGTCCCTGCTCGGAGCCGGGCACCGCGCCGTGGACGTGGTGGAGGCGATGGACCGCACCGGGTTGTGGGGCCGGCTGCTGCCGGAGTGGGGCGCGGTGCGGGACCTGCCGCCGAGGGACCGCGCGCACGTGTGGACCGTGGACCGGCACCTGGTGGAGACCGCCGCGCAGGCCGCGCGGCTCACGACTGTGGTGGCACGACCGGACCTGCTGCTGCTCGGCGCGCTGCTGCACGACATCGGCAAGGGCCGCGGCGGGGACCACTCCGTGATCGGCGCCGGGCTGGCCGAGCAGGTGGGCCGCCGGATCGGGCTGTGGCCCTCCGACGTGGCGCTGCTGTCCGCGATGGTGCGCCACCACCTGCTGCTGCCGCACACGGCGACCCGCCGCGACCTCGACGACCCGGTGACCGTGCAGCGGGTCGTGGAGACCCTCGGCGGGGACGGCGTGCTGCTCGAGCTGCTGGTGGCGCTGGCCGAGGCGGATGCGCTGGCCACCGGGCCCGGGGTGTGGAGCGACTGGAAGGCTCAGCTGGTCGGAGACCTCGGTGAGCGGTGCCGAGCCGTGCTCGCCGGGCGGCGGCTGCCGGGGCTGGCGCCGCTGACCGGCGAGCAGCGACGGCTGGCCGAGACCGGTGGGGTGCACGTCGAGTTCGCCGAGCAGGCGCCGGCTGCCGGCGGCGTCCTCGCCGTGACCGTGGTGGCCCCGGACCTGCCCGGGTTGCTCTCCCGCGCCGCCGGCGTGCTGGCGCTGCACTCCCTGGAGGTGCACTCCGCGGACCTGCGCTCGCACGGTGGTGCCGCGGTGGACGTCTTCGGTGTCTCCCCGGTGTTCGGCTCGCCACCGGAGCCCGCGCTGCTGCGCCAGGAGCTGGTGCGAGCGCTGGAGGGGTCGCTGAAGTTGGCCAGCCGGCTCGAGGCCAAGGAGCGTGACTACGGTGGCGCCGCTGGCGACGCACCTGCTGGCGAGGCACCTCGGGCGAAGGTGCTGTGGTTCGACGACGAAGCGACCGGTGCCGTGGTGCTCGAGCTGCGGGCCCGGGACCGGATCGGGCTGTTGCACCGCGTCGCGGCAGCCCTGGAGAACTCCGGAGTCGACGTCCAGTGGGCCCGGGTCGCCACCCTCGGCAGCTCGGTCGTCGACTCGTTCTGCCTCGTCGGCGGGGGCGAGAAAGGGCAGCTGCGACCCGATCAGCGCCAGCGCGTCGAACGCGCCGTGCTCACCGCCGCGGGCTGACCGCTCAGCGTGCTCAGCGTTTGAGGCCGGGCTCGAGCAGCGCCTGCTTGCAGCCGGTCCCTCGAAACGCCTGCCGTGGACATGTTCCAGGCCGTGGCAGACCCGGTACGGCGCGCAGGACGTCAGCGGTCCGGCGTTGCAAGGATCTTGAAGAGCATGTTGTTGACATCGGTGAGGGACTGCACGTCGATCTGCCCTCGGCTTTCACCCAGCCGCGCCTTCCGCAGACTGGTGACCAATCCCGGCGCTACCCAGCCGTCGCCGAGGTCCACTCCGAATCCGGTGTCGGGCTCGCTGGCGAGCACCGGCACCACGACGACGGTCGGCTCAGCCGCGATCTCGTTGTACACGGTCGAGGAGATCACGAGCACGCTAACACCGGCGTCGGTGGTCCAGATCTCGCCCCGCCGTGGGGGGTTGCTCACCGCTCTGCCAGCTCGTCAAGATTGCGGTCAGCCCAGGCTTCAGCGAACGCCACGGCCGCGGGGTGCGCCGCCATCCATCTGCCGTGGGCCGCGCAGCGCCGCCGCATGTCCTCGACGTCGAGAAGGCCTTCGATCCAGGAGTTCATGGACTGCTGGTCGGCCTCGGCATGGCGCTTGACCGCCTCGTACACGTCATCGGACAGCCGCAAGGTAATCGTCCGTGCCACGGCCCAGATGCTAGCAGCTGTTGCTGGCTACTTTCGCTGTCACGATCTCGGGTGGTGGGTCTGACCAGAGATGCGGTGCAGCTCGCTGGCAAGCCGCCCGGCCAGCTCCGCGAACGAGCTCGCCGTCTGCGGTCGACCCAGGAGGCCGTGTCGTTCGCCGCGTAGAAAGAGTCCGTGACCGAATTGTCCAAGACCCGCGTCGACGCAAGTCCGATGATCACGGGATGAAGATCGACGTCCACGCCGCCGCGTCGTTCATGGCCATGCATGGACGTGTCCTGGACCGGCGGCGTCTGCAGCTCTTGGTCGGCGAGGCCAACCCGGGCGACGTGCTCGCTGCGCTCGATGCCTACCGCAACCCGGACGGGGGGTACGCCTGGGGACTCGAGCCCGACCTGCGGTCGGCCGAGAACCAACCGGCGGCTGCGATGCACGCGTTGGAGGTGCTCGCCGAAGCTGCTCCGGCGACGACGCCGCGCGCCGTCGAGCTCTGCGACTGGCTGCAGCGGCACACCCTGGCCGATGGCGGCCTCCCGTTCGCCCTCCCCGTCGGCGATCCGGCAGGGTGCGCCCCGTTCTGGGTCCAGGCCGGACCACGAACGTCCTCGCTGCAGATGACCGCCCAGGTCGCGGCCAACGCCCATCTCCTCGGGCACCACCAGCCGGACGTCGCCGCCCACCGGTGGCTCGCGACGGCGGGCGAGCACTGCCTCGAGGCGATCCGCGGGATCGACGGTGCGCCCCACGCCTACGAGCTGCTGTTCGCGCTGCGGTTCCTCGACGCCGTGGCCGAGCGCGTGTCAGATGCCTACATCCTGCTCGAGCAACTCGGCCGGTACCTGCCGGCTGACGGTTCGATGGGCGTGGAGGGGGGAGCCGAGGACGAGCTGCTGCACCCACTCGACTTCGCCCCACATCCCGAGCGGCCAGTGCGCGATCTGTTCCCCGCCGACGTGATCGCCGCCGACCTGGAGCGCCTCGCCCAACTGCAGCAGCCCGATGGTGGATGGCTCGTCGACTTCGCGTCCTACTCGCCGGCCGCCGCACTGGAATGGCGCGGCTACGCAACCGTGCAAGCCGTCGGCGTCCTCCGGAGCAACGCGCACTGACAGTCCGGCGAGGTCTCCCACCCGCGAAACCATTTCAAGCACGATCGCAGGTCGGCGCGACTGCGTTCCAGAACGCCGTGATCCGGCCCTGACCGGCGGTGCCGTTCACATCGACCAGCCCTTCACCCGTCGCTAGCACCACCTCGTAGTGCAGTCGCCTCAGTTCCGCCAACAGCTCCCGGTCTCGCGCGGTAGCTCACATCGCATATAGGCCCGATCCGGCCGCGGTCGCGGCCGCAGCAGGCATGTCCGAACAGGCCGAACAGCCGCTCGCCGACCTCGCCAACGACCCAACGGCCGAGAGGGGACGCGGCGGGCGGGTCGCTTCCCGCTGCCGTGTCACACGGATTGAATGCTGCCAGGTCTGCGCCCGAGGGTCCATGCGGTTCGCCCGAAGCGCAGGGAACGGGGCCTGGCGAAGGTGGCCACCTCCGAGGTACCAGCTCTGCCCGGATTCAGCACCGCGTCGGAGATCAGGGCGAGTGGGCGGGCGGCGGCTCCCACAGCAGGCCGAGACAGCAGGGATGATCCTGAGCCGCGAGGAGATCAACGCCGAGGCCGAAGTACGCAGGGCCTGCAAGATCACGGAGCACCGCGCGCAAGCGCTCCGCTTGTTTAGCTTCTGCTAAACTAATTGGTCGGGCGAGTGAGAGGCGAACAGGTGTGGGAGGTCTACCTCACCGACGAGGTCAACGAGTGGCTCGACAGCCTTGGTGGGACCGACCACGGCAGCTACCAGCAGGTCGTGTCTGCGATCGAAGCTCTCGCCGAGGTCGGCCCAAACCTCGGCAGGCCGCTGGCCGACCGGATCAAGGGCTCGACGATGCACAACCTCAAGGAACTACGGCCGGGGTCAGTGGGCAGCTCGGAGATCCGCGTCTTGTTCGCCTTCGATCCGTGGCGCAGCGCGATCCTGCTCGTCGGTGGGGACAAGGCAGGGAACTGGCGGCGGTGGTACCGAGAAGCCGTACCACGGGCCGAGAGGCTCTACAAGTTGTACCTCAAGGAGCGCAGTGCAGAGGAAGAGGGAAGATCATGAATTACGTCCGCTGGGCTGATGTCCGACACAAGCATGTGGAAGCAGTCGGACCGGAGAAGGTCGAAGAGGGCAAGGAACGGCTCCTCGCACGAGTCCGGGCGCAGCGGCTGGCCGACCTGCGCAAACGTCGCGGCCTGACCCAACGCCAGGTCGCCCAGCAGATGGGGGTCACAGTCGGGCGGGTCAGCCAGATCGAGAGCGGCGAGCTTGCAGGTATCGATGTGCTTGACCGGTACGTTGCAGCCCTTGGAGGGCTCCTCGAGATTGTCGCCAACTTTGGCGACGAGCAGTTCAAAGTCGGCTAGACGACACAGCCGGTCCAACGGACGCCTCACCCCGGTTCGATAGCAGCAGGACGCCGGTGGGGGTAAGCTGTCCAGGTGGTGGGGATGGGTAGCGGGGCAGTCGTCGAGTTGCTTGGGCAGCTCATCAGGAACGGCTGCGTGAGCGGTGGTTGGCCATCGAGCGGTGAGGAGTCGCGAAACGCCGCAGACCTGCGTGCTGTCCTTGAAGGGCCGGGGCTCGACGTCGAGTGGTACGAGCCGATCCCCGGCCGGGCGTCACTGATCACCCGGATCAGTGGTGCGGAGCCGAGCGCCCCGTCGCTGTGTCTGCTCGGACACACCGATGTGGTGGCCGCCGGAACCGAGGGTTGGCGTCAGGACCCGTTCGGCGGTGATGTGGTGGACGGTGAGGTCTGGGGTCGAGGGGCGGTTGACATGCTCAACCAGACCGCGGCCATGGCCCTCGCGGTTCGACGGCTCGCCGACGAGGGGTTCCGTCCCACCGGCGACCTGGTCTTCTGGGCGGTCCCTGACGAGGAGTGCGGCGGCCTCCTGGGTGCGAAGCTGGTCCTGGACTCGGCGCCGGATCTGGTGCACACCGACTACGCCCTCACCGAGGTCGGCGGCGCCGTTCGCCAGGGTCGGTCCGGAGCCCTGATCGATGCCTACGTCGCCGACAAGGGCGGCGGCAGGGTGTTCATCACCGTTCGGGGCCAGGCCGGCCATTCCTCGCTGCCCTACGCGGCGAGCAACGCCCTGGTCCGCGCCGCGGAGGTGGTACGGCGTCTGGACGGGTGGGCGCCACCGATCCGGATCAGCGAGGCCTGGAGACGTTGGGTCCGGGCCCAGGAGTTCTCCAGGGACACCACAGAAGCGCTGATCGACGCCCAACGGATCGACGAGATCCTTCCCACGCTTCCCACCGACGTCGCCGCCCGCGCCCATGCCTGCACCCGCTGCACCGTGGTGCCCACGATCGTGACGGGCGGTCAGGCGTCGAACATCATCCCGAGCACCGTGTCGCTGACGGTCAACGTGCGGCCGGCGCTCGGCGACGATCTTGAGACGATCATGGCCGAACTGCGCCTCCTCCTTTCCGGCCTGGTGGCTCCGCAGGATGTCGTCTCACAGGCGCTCCTCGCCGCCACCGAGTCGTCGACGAGGACTCCGCTGTGGGACGTCCTCGAAGGGCTGGTCGCAGACACCCACCCAGGGGGGAGGCTGGTTCCCTCGGTTCTGCCCGCCCAGACCGATGCCCGCTGGCTGCGGCCCGCCGGGACGATCACCTACGGGTTCGGCCTCCTCAGCGACCGGCTCACACCCCGGGAGTACTGGTCGCGGTTCCACGGCTGCAACGAGCGGATCGACATCGACTCGCTGACCCTCTCGCTCCAGGGCTGGTACGAGGTGACCCGACGGTTTCTCGGCTGAAGGGCGACCAGAGAACGGGCTGATGTCCGCCGGTGAGCGGCCGAGGACGGCCGGGCGAGGTTGCCCGTAGCAGCTGAGTAGTCCTACCTGCCCGGATTCGCGGGCCATCACGCTACTGACGGGTGGCGATGGGCGGCAGCCTTGTCCTCGTGGCCACCAGGTGGTCGGGTGTGGGAAGGGGACCCGTCCGCAGTAAAGGGGGTCGGACGGTTGGATGCACGACTGACCACCGCGGGCCACACCGGCACGCCGCTCCCGGCGGCCCGCGCCAGGAGGGGCGAGAGCCGCCGGGAGCGGCCTCTCGCCCGGTTGGGCGTCTACCCTTGCCGCAGGGTCACACCGACCCAGACCTGCTGGTGGCCCGCAGCGCGGCCACGGCGGCACCCACCGGACCCTCGAGGAGCGCGACCGGCGTGTTCGACACCCTCTCCGACCGGCTCACCTCGACGTTGGGCGGTCTGCGCGGCAAGGGCAGGCTCTCCGACGCCGACATCGACATCACCTGCCGCGAGATCCGCATCGCGCTGCTCGACGCCGACGTCGCGCTGCCGGTGGTCCGGCAGTTCATCGCGCAGGTCAAGGAACGCGCCAAGGGCGCCGAGGTCTCCGCCGCGCTGAACCCCGCCCAGCAGGTCATCAAGATCGTCAACGAGGAGCTGATCGGCATCCTCGGTGGCGAGACCCGCCGCCTCGACCTGGCGAGGACGCCGCCGACGGTGATCATGCTCGCCGGCCTGCAGGGCGCCGGCAAGACCACCCTGGCAGGCAAGCTGGCCCGCTGGCTCAAGGGGCAGGGGCACACCCCGCTGCTGGTGGCCTGTGACCTGCAGCGGCCCAATGCCGTCACCCAGCTGCAGGTCATCGGTGAGCGTGCCGGAGTGCCGGTGTTCGCTCCCCACCCCGGAGCGTCAGCGACGGGGCATCCGGCAGAGCCCGGAGCGTCAGCGACGGGGCATCCGGCAGAGCCGGGCGATCCGGTCGACGTCGCCCGACGTGGGGTCGCCGAGGCCCGCACGCGCCAGCACGACATGGTCGTCATCGACACGGCGGGGCGCCTCGGCATCGACGAGGAGCTGATGCGTCAGGCCAGCGAAATCCGCGATGCCGTGCAGCCGAACGAGACGCTGTTCGTGGTCGACGCCATGATCGGCCAGGACGCGGTGGCCACCGCCGAGGCGTTCCGCGACGGGGTCGGGTTCACCGGTGTGGTGCTCACCAAGCTCGACGGTGACGCGCGCGGGGGGGCGGCGCTGTCCGTCCGCGAGATCACCGGTAGGCCGATCCTCTTCGCGTCGAACGGGGAGGGACTCGCCGACTTCGACGTCTTCCATCCCGACCGAATGGCCAGCCGCATCCTCGGGATGGGTGACATGCTCACCCTGATCGAGCAGGCCGAGCAGGTCTTCGACGCCGAGCAGGCCGAGGCGGCCGCGACCAAGATCGGATCTGGTGAGCTCACGCTGGAGGACTTCCTCGAGCAGATGCTCACGGTGCGCCGGATGGGTCCGATCTCGAACCTGCTCGGGATGCTGCCCGGCGCGAACCAGATGAAGGACCAGCTCGCCGGGGTCGACGAGAAGCACCTGGACCGGATGCAGGCGATCATCCGCGGCATGACCCCGATGGAGCGGGCCGATCCGAAGATCATCAATGCGTCGCGGCGGAATCGGATCGCGCGCGGCTCCGGTGTCGCCGTGAGCGAGGTCAACCTGCTCGTCGAGCGGTTCTTCGAGGCCCGCAAGATGATGCAGCAGATGGCCGGCCGGTTCGGGCTGCCCGGTGCGGGCGGGGGCGCCCGGAGCAGTCGCAAGGGCAAGAAGGGCAAGAAGGGCAAGGGCCGGGGACCGACACCGCCGAAGGTGCGCGGCGGCATGCCAGCCGGCTTCCCGGGCCTGCCCCCGGGGCAGCTGCCCCCGGGCATGCCGGGGCAGCCGTCGCCGGGGATTCCTGGGCTGGACCAGCTCCCGCCCGGGTTCGATCCGTCGAAGCTGAAGTTCGGCAAGAGGTGACCGCGCTGCACCTGCGCGGTGTCCTGCTGCCCGGCGGCGAGCCAGGCGAGCTGTGGGTGCTCGACGGGCTGGTGCGCACCGAGCCGGTACCCGGCGCGGAGACGGTCGTCGACCGCGGATACGTGCTGCCCGGGCTGGTCGACGCCCACTGCCACGTCGGCGTCGGGCCGGACGGCCCGGTGGGGCTCGAGGAGGCCGGCGAGCAGGCGCGGACCGACCGCGACGGTGGTGCGCTGCTGATCCGCGACTGTGGCTCCCCGATCGACACCACGCTCCTGCAGCAGCGGGCCGACCTGCCGCGGATCGTGCGCGCCGGGCAGCACCTGGCCCGGCCCAAGCGCTACATCCCCGCGCTGGGCGTCGAGCTGGACGACCCGGCGCTGCTCCCGGAGGCCGTGGCGGCGCAGGCCCGCGCCGGTGACGGCTGGGTCAAGCTGGTGGGGGACTGGATCGACCGGGGGGTCGGTGACCTCTGTCCGCTGTGGCCCGACGACGTGCTCGTCGAGGCGATCGCGGTCGCGCACTCCCTCGGTGCCCGGGTGACCGCGCATGTCTTCGGCGAGGACGCGTTGCCCGGATTGATCCGCGCCGGGATCGACTGCATCGAGCACGGCACCGGCCTGTCCGACGACATCATCGGCGAGATGGCCCGGCGCGCCGTCGCGCTGGTGCCGACGTTGATCAACATTGAGACGTTCCCCGCGATCGCCGACACGGCCACCCGCTATCCGCGCTACGCCGAGCACATGCGTGCCCTGCATGCCCGCGCCCCGGCCACCGTGCGCGCTGCCCTCGACGCCGGCGTGCCGGTCTACGTGGGTTCCGACGCTGGTGGCGGCGTCGCGCACGGCCGGGTCGTGGACGAGATCGCCGCGCTGCGGACCGCCGGGATGGACGGGGAGCGGGCGCTGGCCGCAGCGAGCTGGGCGGCCCGGGACTGGCTCGACGTGCCCGGGCTCGTCGACGGTGCCCCGGCCGACCTGCTGGTCGTCGACGGCGATCCCCGCACCGACCCCGACGTGCTGCGGACGCCGTCGCTGATGCTCCTGCGAGGAGTGGCGTTCCGATGAGGTCCGGTCCGTCCGACACCCTGGAGGAGCCGTGACCATCCCACCACAGCGGGAGTCCCAGGGCGCCACCCCGTCCCCGTCGTCGTGGACACCGGCCGGCGGGTTCCCGGCGCCGATGCGTCCGGTGGCCGTCGCGCACCCGGTTCCGCCGCCGGAGGTGCGAGGCCGCCGTGGCGGCTGGGCGATGCTCGGGGTGTTCGCGGCTGCCGAGGTGACGTTCCTGCTGGTGTCGCTGCTCGCGTTGGTGCCCTTCGTGATCGTCGATCCGGGCCTTTCGGACGGACCGCTGCCGGGCGGCGCGCTGCTGGTGGCGCTGGCCGTCCCCACCGTGCTCGCCGCCCTGGTCGCGCTCGGCGGTACCCGCCTGCTCGGTGGCGGTCCGGCAGCCGGCCGGTTGCGCCGTGAGCTCGCGGTGGGGTGCAGCTGGCGCGATCTGGGCATCGGCCTCGCGCTGGGCACCGGCGGCATGTTGCTCACCATCCCGGCATCCTTGATTTGGGCCTGGTGGGTCGGTGAGGACCAGGCGAACTCCGCCGTGGGTGAGTTGTTCGACGGCCAGGCGTTGTTCCCGGTGACCGCGGTGGCCGTGTTCCTGGTGGTCTGGCTGGTAGCGCCGCTGTGCGAGGAGGTGCTTTTCCGCGGCGTGCTGTGGCGGGCGCTGGAGCATTGGCGATGGAACCGCTGGCTCATCTTCGGTGTCACCACGGTGGGGTTCGCCTTCTTGCACTTCGAGTTGCTCCGCACGCCGCTGCTCGTCGTCATCTCGATCCCGATCGGGTTGGCGCGGATGCTCACCGGGAACCTGCTGGCCAGTGTGGTGGCCCACCAGGCGAACAACTTCGTGCCCGCGCTCGGCTTGCTGCTGATCACCCTGGGGGTAGTGCCCGCGTGAGCCGCGGACTCGACCTCAACAGTGACCTGGGTGAGGGATTCGGGGTCTGGCAGCTCGGGGACGACGAGGCGCTGCTCGACGTGGTGACCTCGGCCAACGTGGCCTGCGGCTTCCACGCGGGGGACCCGCCTACGATGCGCCGGGTCTGCGGGCAGGCTGCGGCCCGCGGTGTGATGGTCGGCGCGCAGGTGTCCTACCGCGACCTGGCCGGTTTCGGCCGCAGGTTCCTCGACGTCGAGCCGGCCGTGCTCGCCGACGAGGTGCTCTACCAGCTCGGGGCCCTCGACGCCTGTGCCCGCGCCGCTGGTACCCGCGTCGCCTATGTCAAGCCGCACGGGGCGCTCTACAACGCCGCGGTGCACCACACCGGACACGCGCGCGCGGTGGTGGAGGGAACGCGGGTGTTCGGCCCGCTGCCGGTGCTCGGGCTGCCCGGTTCGGCGCTGCTCGCGGCCGCCGAGGCCGCCGGGCTGTCCGCGGTGCCCGAGGCGTTCGTCGACCGGGGGTACCTGCCCACCGGCGAACTGGTGCCGCGCGGGCAGCCCGATGCACTGATCACCGGCACGGCGGATGTGGTGGCGCGGGCACTGCGTCTCGCCGAGCGGGGCGAGGTGGTCGCGGTGGACGGCACCGTCCTGCCCAGCCCCGCCCGCTCCCTCTGCCTGCACGGCGACACCCCCGGTGCGGTGGCACACGCCCGGGCGGTGCGAGCGGCACTGGAGGAGGTAGGCCGAGCTCCCGCGCCGTTCGGCTGACTGCCCGGGCCGCCGGTACCGGTGACTTCGGAGCTGCGCCACACATCTGGCAGAATAGGCAGCTGGTGTCGTGGCGGGCCCTCTCACCGCGCTGCGACCGCCTGGCCCTGGAGAGTGCTGTGACCGGTAACCCCACGTCGGCCCCGCGCTCGCCCCGATGATCGCAGCGTCTGACAGGAGTAGCTACACCCGTGGCCGTCAAGATCAAGCTCATGAGGCTCGGCAAGATCCGCCAGCCCTACTACCGCATCGTCGTCGCCGACGCTCGCACCCGTCGTGGCGGCAAGGCGATCGAGACGATCGGCAAGTACCACCCGAAGGACGAGCCGAGCCTCATCGAGGTCGACTCGGACCGAGCGCAGTACTGGCTCGGCGTCGGTGCGCAGCCCACCGAGCCCGTCGAGAACATCCTGAAGATCACCGGCGACTGGCAGAAGTTCAAGGGCGTGCCCGGCTCCGAGGGCACGCTCCGTCGCGCCGAGCCGAAGCCGGACAAGGCCGAGCTGTTCGCCAAGGCGCTCGCCGAGGCCGGTGGAGGGCCCGGTGCCGAGGCCACCACGCCGAGGAAAAAGTCGGGGCGGAAGGTGGACGGCGGCACCTCGAGGGTTCAGCCCGAGGCCGCCCAGCCCGAGACGGCCCAGCCCGAGACGGCCCAGCCGAAGGGCGGCGAATCCGGAGCCGGCGGGCAGCCGGGCGCCGTCGAGCCCGCCGCTGGTGGCCCCGATGCCGCCGAGTCCGCCGTGGCCAGCGAGAAGGCCGGGGACGGGCAGGGGTGAGCATGCTGGCGGACGCGCTGGAGCACCTCGTCCGCGGCATCGTCGACTACCCGGACGACGTGCAGGTGCAGCTGGTGACCACCCGCCGCGGTCGCACCCTCGAAGTGCACGTCAACCCCGAGGACCTCGGCAAGGTCATCGGGCGCGGTGGTCGGACCGCCACCGCCCTGCGCACGGTGATGAGCGGGATCGGTGGCCGCGGCGTGCGCGTCGACGTCGTCGACACCGACCGCTGAGCACCCGAACGAGCTTCCTGTGCGGCCCGCCGGACCCGCGGACACCCACCGCCTGGTGGGCAGGGTCGGCCGCCCGCACGGCGTGCGCGGTGAGGTCGGCGTGACGGTCCGCACTGATGCGCCGGACCAGCGGTTCACCGTCGGCGCGCAGCTCGCAGCGGGGACGGGGCGGGTGCTCACCGTCTCGTCCGTGCGCCCCCATGCCGGCCGGCTGCTGGTCCGCTTCGAGGGAGTGGACGACCGCGCCGCTGCCGAGGCGCTGCGCGGCACTCTGCTCACCGTCGACGTGCGCACCCTCGCGCCGATCGAGGACCCCGACGAGTTCCACGACCACGAGCTCGAGGGCCTGCTCGTCGTGGACACCGCCGGGGCCGAGCTGGGTGCTGTCCGCGAGGTGCTGCACACTCCCGGGGGTGACCTGCTCGTCGTAGCCTCCGGGCCAGAGACTGGGGGGCCGGACACGGGGCCAGGGGACGTGCTGGTCCCGTTCGTGCGGGAGATCGTGCCCGAGGTCGACCTCGCTGCGCGGCGGGTGGTGCTCGAACCACCCGAGGGCCTGTTCGAAGCGCACGATCCGGACCGGCACCGTGCGGATTGACGTCGTCACGATCTTCCCCGAGTATCTCGCCCCCGCACGCGAGGCACTGCTCGGTAGCGCGATCGAGCGCGGGCTGCTGTCCTTCGACACCCACGACCTGCGCGACTGGACGCACGACGTGCACCGCGCGGTGGACGACGCGCCCTACGGGGGTGGGCCGGGCATGGTGATGCGCCCGCAGGTGTGGGGGGATGCGCTGGACGTCGTCTGCGCGGGTGAGCATCCGCCGCGGCTGGTGGTACCCACCCCGGCGGGTCGCCCGTTCACCCAGGCGATCGCCGCCGAGCTGGTCGCCGAGCCCTGGCTGGTGTTCGCCTGCGGTCGCTACGAGGGCATCGACCAGCGGGTGCTCGACGACGCCGCGACTCGGATGGATGTCGACGAGATCTCGATCGGCGACTACGTCCTGGTCGGCGGCGAGGTGGCGGTGCTGGTGATCGTGGAGGCGCTCGCCCGGCTGCTGCCCGGGGTGCTGGGCAATCCCGCCTCGGCGCAGCAGGACTCCTTCTCCGACGGCCTGCTCGAAGGTCCCTGCTACACCCGCCCGGAGGTGTGGCGCGGTCGGGAGGTGCCTGCGGTGCTGCGTTCGGGCAACCACGCAGCGATCGCCCGGTGGCGACGGGACCGGTCGCTGGAACGCACCGCAGCCCGCCGCCCTGACCTGCTGGCCGCCCTGCGTGGAGAGCAGTTGGATGCGGCCGACCGGGCTGCGCTCGAGGGCCTGCGCCGCGGTGGCTCGGGACCCGAGGGCTGACGGCACCGCGCCCGGATTTCCCGCGCCCGGCGCCGTCTGGCACACTGGTCGCAGTCGCTGCAGCCGGACGCCTCATGATGGGTTCGAATGGTTGCTTCCGTGCCTGCGCCCCGCCCCATCACCCGAGCGCCGTGTCCGATCCCATCCGATCCCATCGGGTCGCCGCGTCGGCGGAGCAGCTGCCTGCACACCTGACGTTTCCAAGGACGAGTTCCGAGAACAACCACGAGGACGGACCCGATGAACACCCTGGACGCCCTGGATGCCCAGTCGCTGCGTTCCGACATCCCGGATTTCCGGCCCGGCGACACGCTGAAGGTGCACGTCCGCGTCATCGAGGGTGCACGTCAGCGCGTCCAGGTCTTCCAAGGCGCGGTGATCCGCCGGCAGGGCGGCGGGCTGGCCGAGACTTTCACCGTCCGCAAGGTCTCGTTCGGCGTCGGCGTGGAGCGCACCTTCCCGGTGCACACCCCGAACATCGCCAAGATCGAGGTCGTCACCCGCGGCGACGTCCGCCGGGCGAAGCTGTACTACCTGCGCGACCTGCGCGGCAAGGCCGCGAAGATCAAGGAGAAGCGCGAGCCGGCTCCGGTCTCCCGATCCGCTGCCGGGCGTCTCACGTAGTCTTACGCGGTGGCCGACCTCGTGCCTTCGACCGATCCACCCCGCGGCGATCCCGGCGACACCGGTCGTCCCCGACCGCGGGCCCGGCGCGGGCCCCGCCACCGTCAGCAGCGGAAGAGTTCGTTCTGGCGTGAGCTGCCGATCCTGTTGGTCACCGCACTGGTGCTCACCTTCCTGATCCAGACGTTCCTGGCCCGGGTGTACGTGATTCCCTCGGCGTCGATGGAGCAGACGCTGCAGGGCTGCTCCGGGTGCACCAACGACCGGGTGCTGGTGGACAAGCTCGTCTACCGCTTCGATGAGCCGAGTCCGGGCGACGTCGTGGTGTTCCGTGGTCCGGCCTCGTGGGCGGGCAGCGCCGAGTTCGAGCGGTCCGAGCCGGACAACGTGCTGCTGCGCGGTCTGCAGCAGGCGGCAGCGTTGATCGGTCTCGCTCCGCCGGACGAGCGGGACTTCGTCAAGCGGGTCATCGCCGTCGGCGGGCAGACAGTGCAGTGCTGCGACGACCAGAACCGCGTCCTGGTCGCCGATGCGAGCGAGCCAGCGCCCGGTCAGCCGCTGACCGAGCCCTACGTCTACCTCGCCGGGGGCCAACCGCAGGAGAGCTTCGCCCCGGTCACCGTGCCCGAGGGACATCTGTGGGTGATGGGCGACAATCGCAACAACTCAGCGGACTCCCGTCGCCACGTCGATGACGACGCCAACGGCACCATCCCAATCGGCAACGTGATCGGCAAGACCCGGGCGGTCGTGTTGCCGCCGGACCGCTGGAAGGGCATCAACGATCCGAACCCGCAGACGGCAGCCGCGCTGGGTACTCCCACCTGGGGGCGCCACTGAGCGGGGAGCCGGCGGTGGCGCGACGCCGTCCGTCACCGCCGGACCTGCTCCGCCCTCCCCGGGCGGTGGTACGTCGTGGCGCGGGCATCTGGACCCTGCAGGCCACCCTGCGCCGGAGTGGACTCGGTCCGGTGGCCGGGGTGGACGAGGCAGGGCGGGGCGCATGCGCCGGCCCGCTGGTCGTCGCGGCGTGCGTGCTGCGTGCCGCGGACACCGCCGCGCTGGACGGGCTCACCGACTCCAAGCTGCTCAGCGCTGCGCGACGGGAGCACTTCCACGACGTGCTCGTGGCCCGCGGGGTGGCCCGCAGCGTAGTCGTGATCCCCGCGGCGGAGGTCGACGCGCTGGGAGTGCACGTGGCGAACATCGAGGGCATGCGCCGGGCGGTCGCCGGGTTGGCCGTACACCCCGGCTACGTGCTCACCGACGGTTTCCGGGTGCCGGGGCTCACCGCGCCGAACATGGCCGTCATCGGTGGCGACCGGGTCGCGGCGTGCGTCGCCGCCGCATCGGTGCTCGCCAAGGTGACCCGCGACCGCATCATGACCGACCTGCACGAGCGGTGGCCGCGGTACGGCTTCGCCGACCACAAGGGCTACTGCACCGAGGAGCACGCCACCGCCCTGCTCACCACCGGGCCGTGCCCGCAGCACCGGTACTCCTACGTCAACGTCGTCGCGGCCGCGTACCGCAACGGCACGCGGGTACCCCCGATGCGGGCGGCCGCTGCGCGGCGAGTGGTCCAGAATGGGGGTCCGGCCGGGCATCGGCCGGTGCCGGACACCCCGGCAGACGAGGACGGCGGGTGCGGGGACAGGACCTCAGGTGCGGCACCGGAGATGAGTCGAGTGATGGATCGAGCGGGCAGCGACCGATGAGCGCTGAAGACCTCGAGAAGTACGAGACCGAGATGGAGCTCTCGCTCTACAAGGAGTACCGCGACGTCGTCGGGCAGTTCGCATTCGTCGTGGAGACCGAGCGGCGCTTTTACCTGGCCAACGCCGTCGACGTGCAGCCTCGCAACGCCGACGGCGAGGTCTACTTCGAAGTGCGGATGTCCGATGCGTGGGTGTGGGACATGTACCGGCCGGCCCGGTTCGTCAAGCAGGTCCGGGTCATCACGTTCAAGGACGTCAACGTCGAGGAGTTGGACAAGCCTGACCTACGGCTCCCCGAGCCCGGGCCGTTCGGCCCCTGACACCCTGAGGCGCCTGAGCACCCTGGCACGCTGGACCCGCACCGGGCCGGTCCCCGAGGCCCGGAGCACGCGGTTGTCCCCAACCCGCTGATTGTCCACAGGCCCCGCCGGCAACCCCGGCGCAGCGCGGCGACGCTGCGGCACCGTGAGCCCGTCAGCGGCGTGGTGACGGGGAGGCACGATGACGGGATCGACACGCGACGAGCTGGGGCGACACGGCGAAGACGTGGCCGCGCAGTACCTGGCTGAACGCGGCCTGGTGGTGCTCTCCCGGAACTGGCGATGTCGCGAGGGCGAGCTGGATCTGGTGGCCACCGACCGGCAGCGGCTGGTGGTGTGCGAGGTGAAGACCCGTTCCGGGCTCGGGTTCGGAGCACCGGCGGAGGCGGTGACGCCGGCGAAGGCGGCCCGGATCCGCCGGCTCGCAGCCAGGTGGCTCACGTCGCACCATGCCGGGTGGTGCGAGGTGCGGTTCGACGTCGTCGCCGTGCTGTGCCCCCCGCAGGGACCGGCCACGGTGACGCACCTGCCGGGAGCGTTCTGATGGCCCTGGCGAGCGCCTGGTCGGTGGCGCTGCTCGGGGTGGACGGTGTGCTGGTCGAGGTCGAGGCCGACATCGGTGCCGGTCTGCCCGGACTGCAGCTGGTGGGACTGCCGGACGCCGCGCTGTCCGAGGCGCGGGACCGGATCCGTGCGGCGGTGCTCAACTCCGGGGAGAGCTGGCCGTCGCGGCGGATGACCCTGGCGCTGTCACCGGCAACCCTGCCGAAGGTCGGATCGGGTTACGACGTGGCGCTCGCGGTGGCGCTGCTCGCGGCGGACCGGACGGTACCGGCAGAGCGGCTCCGCGGCACCGTCCTGATCGGTGAGCTGGCGCTGGACGGCAGGCTGCGACCGGTCCGTGGGGTGTTGCCGGCGGTGCTCGCCGCACGCCGGGCGGGGATGCGCCGCGTGGTGGTGCCCGGGGGTGGGCTCGCCGAGGCGGCGCTGGTGGACGGCGTGGAGGTGTACGGCGCCGCGTGGCTTCACGACGTGCTGGCCTGGCTGCGCGATCCCACGGTGCAGCTGGAGCGGCCCGGTCCGTCCCGGGCGGCTCCGCCCGCGGTGGTGCCGGACTTGGCGGACGTGCTCGGCCAGCCCGACGCGCGATGGGCCGTGGAGGTGGCCGCGGCCGGGGGCCACCACCTGTTGCTCACGGGTCCGCCGGGCACCGGCAAGACGATGCTGGCGCAGCGCATGGTCGGCCTGCTGCCCGAGCTGTCCGCGGAGGAGGCGCTGGAGGTCACCGCGATCCACTCGGTGGCGGGGTTGCTGGCGCCGGACACTCCGCTGCTCTCCGCACCGCCGTTCGTGGCTCCGCACCACACCAGCTCGATGACCGCGCTGATCGGTGGCGGCTCGGGACTGGCCCGGCCGGGGGCGGTGAGCCGGGCCCATCGCGGAGTGCTCCTGCTGGACGAGGTGCCCGAGTTCGGCCCGCGGTCATTGGAGGCGCTGCGGACTCCGTTGGAGGACGGCGAGGTGCGGCTGGCCCGACGGGACGGCGTGGTGACCTACCCCGCGCGCTGCCAGCTGGTCCTGGCGGCCAACCCGTGCCCCTGCGCGCCACCGGACGAGCGGGACTGTACCTGCGCGCCGGCTGCCCGGCGCCGCTATATGGGCCGGCTCTCCGGCCCGCTGCTGGACCGCGTCGACCTGCGGGTGGCGATGCGGCCGGTGATGCAGATGGACGGTGCCGGATGTGAGCCGGAGACCACTGCGGTGGTGCGGGAACGGGTGTTCGCGGCTCGGCGGGCGGCGCGGGTCCGGTGGGGGGACCACGGCTGGGCCACGAATGCCGAGGTGCCCGGGCCGGCGCTGCGGCGCCGGTACCGCCTGCCGCGCGGGGTGCGCGCACCAATCGAGCACTCGCTGCGGATGGGGCTGCTCACCGCCCGGGGAGCCGACCGTTGTCTGCGGGTCGCCTGGACGGTGGCCGACCTCGCGGGGCATAGCTGTCCGTCCGAGGAGGACGTGGCCGTGGCGTTGAACTTCAAGGACCGGAGAGCGGCATGAGACCTGCTGGCAGGGTCGAATCATCAGCGCTGAGACCTGCTGGCAGGGTCGAATCATCAGCGCCGAGCGAGCTGCGGCTCGCCCGGGCCTACCTGAACCGTGTCGCGGAACCGCCCGCACCCGCGCTGGCTGCGCTGGTCGCGGAGCAGGGTCCGCTACGGGCCGCGCGGGCCGTCGCGCGACGCCGGGTGCCGGACGCGGTGGCGGCCGAGACAGCGGCCCGCTACGCGGAGGACCGCGCGGAGCGGGATCTGGCCGAGATCGGGGCACTGGGCGGACGGTTGGTGGTGCCGGAGGACGACGAGTGGCCGGTGTGGGCGTTCGCCTGCTATCGCACGCCGCAGGGGCAGGCCGACGACCGCCTGTGCGAACCGCTGGCGCTATGGGTGCGCGGCGCCGCGTCCCTCGCCGAGGTGGCCGAGGCCGCGGTCACGGTGGTGGGTGCCCGGGCGGCCACCGGGTACGGCGAGCACGTCGCCGCGGACTTCGGGTTCGGCCTTGCCGACCGGGGTTACGCCGTGGTGTCGGGTGCGGCGTTCGGCGTCGACGGCGCTGCGCATCGCGGCGCGCTGGCAGCGGACGGCAGCACGGTCGCGGTGCAGGCCTGCGGGTTGGACCGGTCGTACCCGGCCGGGCACGCCGGCCTGCTCGACCGGATGGCCCAGCGCGGCGCCGTCGTCAGCGAGTACCCGCCCGGCATCCGGCCGGCCAAGCACCGCTTCCTGGTCCGCAACGGCATCATCGCGGCCCTCTCGGCCGGCACCGTGGTGATCGAGGCGGGTGCGCGCAGTGGCGCCCGCCGCACCGCCGGGCTCGCCGGTGTGCTGGGCCGGGTGGTGATGGCCGTGCCCGGCCCGGTCACCTCCGCGCTGTCGGTGGGGTGCCACGCGATGCTCCGCGATGAGCAGGCCGTGCTGGTGACCCGGGTGGAGGAGGTCGCCGAGACCATCGGGCGGATCGGCGACGACCTGGCGCCGCCGCTGCCGGTGCCCGCCCGGGCGACCGACGGGCTCTCCCCGGAACAGCTGGCGGTCTACGAGGCACTGCCAGCCCGGGCGCCGCGGCACGCCGAGCAGCTGGTCGGGGACTCCGGCGTGCCGCTGACCCGGGTACGGGCGGTGCTGCCCCTGCTCGAGCTTCAGGGTCTGGTCGAGTGCGGTGCGGACGGTTGGCGCCGCACCAGGGAGATGACGGGAACCAGGGAAATGGTGGGGCGTGGCGGTGCTTGACCGGCCGGCGCCGGTAGCGAAGCGTGGCGAGGTGACCGAGCGGGCTACGCGTCCGGAGGCGCTGCCCCCTGCCCTGGCGGAGCACCTCGAGGCCTTCGTCTCCCACCTCCGGGCGGTGCGGGGGCTCTCCCCGCATACGGTGCGGGCCTACCGGGGTGACGTCACCGCGCTGCTGGGCCACCTCGCAGCAGCGGGCGGCGTCGGGCTGGCCGGCTTGGACCTGGCGATGCTACGCAGCTGGCTCGCCACCCAGCATGCGGCTGGCCGCAGCCGCGGGACGCTCGCGCGCCGCGCCGCGGCGGCACGCGCGTTCACGGCCTGGGCGGCTCGCGACGGCCGGCAACCCACCGACCCGGGGCCACGGCTGGCCTCGCCCCGCCCACACCGGACCCTGCCTGCCGTGCTGCGCGCCGACCAGGCCGCGGCGGCACTGCGGGCGTCCGAGGCTGGGGCGGCAGAGGCCGATCCGATCGCTCTGCGTGACCACTCTGTGATGGAACTGCTGTACGCGACCGGAATTCGGGTGGCGGAGTTGTGCGGGCTCGACCTCGATGACCTCGATGCCACCAGGCGTCTGGTGCGGGTGGTTGGCAAGGGGGACCGGGAGCGCTCGGTGCCCTACGGGGTGCCGGCGGACCGGGCGGTGCAGCGGTGGCTCGCCGAGGGGCGTCCTGCCCTGGTGCGGCCCCCGTCACCTGCGGCGTTGTTCCTCGGGGCGCGGGGCGGTCGGCTCGATCCTCGGATCGTGCGGATGGTCGTCCACGACGCTGTCGGCTCGGTTCCCGATGCCGCGGACACCGGCCCGCACGGGCTGCGACACTCGGCGGCGACCCACCTGCTGGAGGGCGGCGCCGACCTTCGCAGCGTCCAAGAACTGCTCGGTCACGCTACGCTCGCGACCACTCAGCTGTACACGCACGTGACCGTCGAGAGGCTGAAGGTGATCCATGACCGAGCCCACCCCCGCTCCTGACCTCCCGGGGGGAGGTGGCCGCGCGCTCACGCTCACGGTGGTGAGACCCGTCCGGTCAGAGAACGGGGAGCTCGGTCCGGCGGCGCGCGCGTACGAGGTCGAGGCCGGCATCGTCGCGCTGTGGCGCTCCTACGGCGAGCGTCGTGACCCAGCGCTGCGGGAGCGGCTGGTGCTGCACTATGCCCCGCTGGTCAAGTATGTCGCCGGTCGGGTGGGCACCGGCCTGCCCGGCCACGTTGATGCCGCTGACCTGGTGCAGTCGGGCATCTTCGGCCTGGTCGATGCCATCGACCGGTTCGAGCCCGAGCGGGGCCTGAAGTTCGAGACCTACGCGATGCAGCGGATCCGCGGCGCGATCCTCGACGACCTGCGTGCCCAGGACTGGGTACCGCGATCGGTGCGCAGCCGCGCCCGGGAGGTGGAGCGGGCGCTGGAGCGGTTGGAGGCCCGGTTGCTGCGCACCGCTTCCGACGCGGAGGTGGCCGACGAGCTCGGGTTGAGCGTGTCGGACCTGCTCGAGCTCTACGCCCAACTGCGGCTGACCAGCGTGGTGGCCCTCGACGAGCTCGTCACCGTCGGCCGCGGCGGTACGTCGCTGGCCGAGACACTGCCGGACGACTCGGTGCCGGACCCGGGTGCGGTCATGGACGGGGTCGAGAGCCGTCGACTGCTCGCGCAGGCGGTGTCGCAGCTCGTCCAGCGGGACCGGGTGGTCGTGACGCTGTACTACTTCGAGAATCTCACCCTGGCCGAGATCGGTGAGGTGCTCGGGGTCACCGAGTCCCGGGTCTGTCAGCTGCACACCAGGGCGGTACTGCGGCTGCGGGCGAAGCTCCTCGACGCCTCGACCAGCTGAGCCAGCAGTCGGGTCTCCGCCGGCTGAGCC
This sequence comes from Pseudonocardiaceae bacterium, assembly GCA_035640155.1. Lineage (GTDB taxonomy): Bacteria > Actinomycetota > Actinomycetes > Mycobacteriales > Pseudonocardiaceae > JALYQB01. Next base: position 35,438 of record DASQWR010000064.1, on the reverse strand, counting down.
GACGGTCGGGGTTGCAGCCGGCTCAGCCGGCAGTCGGACACTGGCGGGCTCAGGTCCCGAGTCCTTCCCACGGCATGAGCCGCAGCGGTCCGGGTGCGAGCAGCTGGAGTGGATCCAGGTAGTCCGCACCGCGGCGCAGCCCCCAGTGCAGGCACGCCGCCGCGCAACCCGGATGGTCCGGCTCGAGGGTGCCGATCTGCTGGCCCCTTCCGACCAACTCGCCGGCCGCGACGGATGCGAGCACCGGTTCGTAGGTGGTCCGGAACCCGCCTGGGTGATTGATCGACACGACGCCGCGCCCCGCCAGCGGACCCGCGAACACGACCGTCCCCGAGCCCGCCGCGAGCACCGGCCCACCCGCGGCACCCGCGAGGTCCACCCCGCGGTGACCGCGACCGTATGGGTGAGGTGGCGGGTCGAAGTCCCGGACCACGGCCGGGAACCCGGGCAGCGGCCAGTCGTAGGAGCCCACCGGCGCGTGCGAGCCGTCCGCGACGACCGCTCGGACCGGCCAGCCGACCGCGGAGAATCGACCGATGCCCGCTGCTGGTTCGACGTCTGCGGCAGCGGGCGCCGCGAGCAGCACCACCGCCAGCACCTTCCGGACCATCCCGAGAGCCGTCCCGAGAGCCATCTGCAGAGCGTTGCCGAACTGCTCGCCGGCTCCCCGGATCGGAGCGCGTAGCTGGGGACAACTGTCAGGATGTGCACAGGCCCCGCCTGCGGGGCCTCCGGTGAACCGCAGCTGCCCAGGCCGTACACTGGTATTGCGGCCGGTGTCTACACGGGTCGACTTCGCACGTCAGAGCGCGGCCCCCCGGGGTCACGGCTTCCGGCGGTCCCCGTCCAGCGGTCAGCGCGACCGTTCCGGGTCCGGTTGCCGGCTCGACGTCAGGGCGGCGGTCCACCTGGCCCGCCGCGACAACCGCACCAGCGTGCCGGCGGGCCCGGCGCGCTCGAGATCGCGAGGTGGGCACCGGCCATGGCCGTCGTCACCATGAAGCAGCTGCTCGACTCAGGCGTCCACTTCGGGCATCAGACCCGGCGTTGGAACCCGAAGATGAAGCGATACATCTTCACCGAGCGCAATGGCATCTACATCATCGACCTGCAACAGACCCTGACCTACATCGACCGGGCCTACGAGTTCATCAAGGAAACCGTGGCCCACGGTGGGTCGATCCTCTTCGTCGGCACCAAGAAGCAGGCGCAGGAGGCCATCGCCAAGCAGGCCCTGCGGGTCAACATGCCCTACGTGAACCACCGCTGGCTGGGTGGGATGCTCACCAACTTCACGACGGTGCACAAGCGCCTGCAGCGCCTGAAGGAGCTCGAGTCCGCGGAGCAGACCGGCGGTTTCGCTGGTCTGACCAAGAAGGAAGTCCTCATGCGGACGCGCGAGAAGGACAAGCTCGAGAAGACCCTAGGCGGGATTCGCGACATGCAGCGGGTGCCCAGCGCGGTGTGGATCGTGGACACCAAGAAGGAGCAGATCGCCGTGGGGGAGGCCCGCAAGCTGGGCATCCCGGTGGTCGCGATCCTGGATACCAACTGCGATCCGGACGAGGTCGACTACCCGATTCCGGGCAACGACGACGCGATCCGCTCCGCCGAGCTGCTCACCAGGGTGGTCGCCGAGGCCGCAGCCGCCGGCCTGATGGCACGCGCCGGTCGCGGCGGTGACAGGAACGACAAGCCGGAGGCCGGTGTCGGGATCGACGAGCCGCTGGCCGAGTGGGAGCAGGAGCTGCTCTCCGACTCGAGCCCGGCCGCCAGCCCAGCACCGGCCGACACTGCACCGGCCGCTAGCCCGGCACCGGCCGACACTGCACCAGCTGCCACCGCACGGGCCGAAGCAACGCCCGTGAAAACTGGGTCTGCCGATGCTGGGTCGACTGAGAACCGGGCTCCCGATCGCGGCGAACCGGTGGCTGCGAACAACGGCATCCCACAGGCGTGACGGAAAGGATGGAACCTGCTGCGATGGCGAACTACTCAGCCGCCGACGTCAAACGTCTCCGGGCGCTCACAGCCGCCGGGATGATGGACTGCAAGAGGGCGCTGGAGGAGTCGGACGGCGACTTCGACAAGGCCGTGGAGCTGCTGCGCATCAAGGGCGCCAAGGACGTGGGCAAGCGCGCCGAGCGCACGACGTCCAACGGCTTGGTCGCAGCCGACTCCGGGGTCATGGTCGAGCTGAACTGCGAGACCGACTTCGTGGCCAAGAACGGCGACTTCCAGCAGCTGGCCGACCGCATCGTGGCCGTGGCGCGGGAGACCCGTCCGGCCGACGTGGTCGCGCTGTCCGGGGCGACCTTCGACGGCGGCTCCGTCGCCGACGCAGTGCAGGCACTCTCTGCCAAGATCGGCGAGAAGCTGGAGCTGCGCCGCGTCGTGGTCTTCGACGGGGAGGTGGCAATCTACCTGCACCGCCGCTCCTCGGACCTGCCTCCGGCGGTGGGCGTGCTGGTCGAGTACCAGGGTGGTTCACAGCACATCGCCCGCGGGGTCGCCATGCAGGTGGCCGCGATGAAGCCGCGCTTCGTCACCCGGGGCGAGGTGCCACCGGACGTGATGGCCGCCGAGCGGCGCATCGCCGAGGAGGCCGCCCGTGAGGAGGGCAAGCCGGAGCAGGCGTTGCCCAAGATCGTGGAAGGCAGGATGAACGGCTTCTTCAGGGACGCCGTGCTGCTGGAGCAGCCCTTCGTGCAGGAGCCCAAGAAGTCCGTCGAGACATTCCTCGGCGAGGCCGGCATGACGGTCACCAGGTTCGCTCGATTCGAGGTCGGGCAGGCCTGATGTGAGCGAGCCCGGTCCGGAAGGCCACGGTTACCGAAGGGTGCTGCTCAAGCTGGGCGGTGAGATGTTCGGCGGTGGGAGCGTCGGGGTGGACCCCGATGTCGTGCAGACCGTCGCCCGGCAGATCGCCGAGGTGGTGGCCACCGGCGTGCAGGTGGCCGTGGTGATCGGCGGCGGCAACTTCTTCCGTGGCGCGCAGCTGCAGCAACGCGGCATGGACCGCTCCCGCGCCGACTACATGGGCATGCTCGGCACGGTGATGAACTGCCTTGCCCTGCAGGACTTCCTCGAGCGCGAGCACCGTCTCGACACCCGGGTGCAGACTGCGATCACCATGGGGCAGGTCGCCGAGCCCTACATCCCACGCCGGGCGATGCGGCACCTGGACAAGGGCCGCGTCGTGATCTTCGGTGCCGGGGTGGGCATGCCGTACTTCTCCACCGACACCACCGGGGCGCAGCGTGCGCTGGAGATCGGCTGCGAGGTCGTGCTGATGGGCAAGGCCGTCGAGGGTGTCTACACCGCTGATCCCCGGATCGACCGGGACGCCACGATGTTCAGCCACATCACGCACCGGGAGGTGCTCGAGCGCGGCCTCAAGGTCGCCGATGCGACCGCCTTCAGCCTCTGTATGGACAACAATCTCCCGCTCATCGTCTTTGACCTCCTGACGGAGGGGAACATCGCGCGGGCCGTGCGTGGTGAGAGGATCGGCACCCTGGTCAGCTCGCCGTCGCCCGGAGGCAGCAGGCCGACGCAGCGACAAGACGGTTCTCAGCACCAGTAGTTCTCAGCGATAGGGGAGCAGCCGTGATCGACGAAACCCTCTTCGAGGCAGAGGAGAAGATGGAAAAGGCAGTGTCGGTGGCCAAGGACGACCTGGCTACGGTTCGCACTGGCCGGGCCAATCCGGCCATGTTCTCCCGGATCGTCGTCGACTACTACGGCGCGATGACCCCACTCAACCAGCTGGCTGGCGTGTCGGTGCCCGAGGCGCGGATGGCGGTGATCAAACCCTATGACGTGAGCCAGCTGAGCTCGATGGAGAAGGCCATTCGCAACTCCGACCTCGGAGTCAACCCGACGAACGACGGCACGATCATCCGGGTGGTGATCCCACAGCTGTCGGAGGAACGCCGGCGGGACCTGGTGAAGGTCGCTCGCTCGAAGGGCGAGGACGCCAGGGTGTCGATCCGCAGCGTCCGTCGCAAAGCCATGGAGGAGCTCTCCCGGATCGCCCGCGACGGCGACGCGGGTGAGGACGAGGTCAACCGCGCCGAGAAGGAGCTGGAGGGCCTCACCGCCCGCTACGTGCACCAGGTCGACGACCTGGTCAAGCACAAGGAATCCGAACTGCTCGAGGTCTGAGTGTCTGCCGCCGGCGTCCCCGACGCCTGCCCCGCTGTGGATCCCGCGCCGGCCGAGCGACCCGTCATGCGGATGTCCCGTGCCGGGCGGGACCTGCGCGCCGCGATCGCGGTCGGTCTCGCGTTGGGTGCGGCGATCCTCGGTTCACTGTTCTTCGTCCACCAGGCCTTCATCGGGGTCGTCGCCGCCGCGGTCGCGGTGTCCACCTGGGAACTGGCGGGGGCGCTGCGCCGGGGTGCGGGGATCCGGATCGCGCTGGTGCCGGTACTCGTCGGCGGCCAGGCAATCGTGTGGCTCTCGTGGCCGTTCGGACGGGATGGGGTGCTCGCTGCTTTCGCCGTCACCGTGCTGGTCTGCCTGGTGTGGCGCTTCGCCGGTGGTGCCGCCGGATACGTCCGGGACGTCACCGCCTCGCTGTTCACGGTGACCTACGTCCCGGCGTTCGCCGCCTTTGCAGCAATGCTCGCGGTACCCGACGACGGAGCCGCGCGGGTGTTGTGCTTCATGCTCGCCGTGGTCGCCTCCGACGTCGGCGGATACGCGGCGGGAGCATTGCGCGGGCGACATCCGATGGCGCCGTCGATCAGCCCGAAGAAGTCCTGGGAGGGCTTCGGAGGGTCGGTTCTCGCCGGCATGGTCATCGGTGCGCTCACCATGACCTCCCTCTTGGACGGGCGGCCCTGGCAGGGGGTGCTGTTCGGCGCGGCGATCGCGCTGAGCGCCACCGTCGGTGACCTGGTCGAGTCGCTGATCAAGCGGGATCTCGGGATCAAGGACATGGGCACCCTGCTGCCCGGCCACGGTGGCCTGATGGAGCGGATGGACTCGCTGCTGCCCTCGGCCGTGGTGTCCTGGCTGATGCTGGGGCTCTTCGTCTGATGCTTCCCAGCCCCAACATCTGGAACTGGCCGGACGTCTACGCGCGGGAGAACCGCGCCCAGGACGCCGACGGTGCGCTGTGGCGGGCGCTGGCCGAGCGGGTGGACTGGACCGGTGCCGACGTGGTGGACGTCGGGTGCGGCGACGGCTTCCACCTGCCGCGCTTCGCCGAGCGGGCGGGCAGTGTCACCGGTGTGGAGCCACACCGCCCATTGGTGCAGCGCGCCCGGCGGCGGGTGCGCTGCCTCCCCGGGGTCCGGGTGCTGGCGGGATCGGCGCAGGGGTTGCCGCTGCCGGAGGCGAGCGCGGACCTGATCCATGCCCGGACGGCGTACTTCTTCGGGCCCGGCTGCGAGCCGGGGCTGGCCGAGACCGATCGGGTACTGCGGCCCGGGGGAGCGATGGCGATCGTCGACCTGGACGGGAGGCAGTCGCCCTACGGCGACTGGTTGTGCGCCGCGGCGCCGCGCTACCGGCCGGTCGCCGTCGAGGAGTTCTTCACCGCGCGGGGTTTCGACTGCGCCCGGGTGGACACCGTCTGGCGGTTCGAGTGCCGGGCTGACCTCGAGGCCGCGCTGCGCATCGAGTTTCCCGCCGGGGTCGCCGCAGCCGCGATCGCGGCCACCCCGGGCCTGACCATCCCGGTGCGCTACCGGTTGCACGTCCGGCGCAAGCCCACCGGGCTGCTTCGCGGATCGGGGTGATCACCGGCTCCGGCCGCGCCGTGTCAGACTGGGACCTGCCATGAGCATCCTCCCCGAGGTCTCCGCCGCGCCGCGCCGCGGCCGGCCCCCCACCCACCTCGCCGACCTCGACGCCGGGCAGCGCCGGGCTGCTGTCATCGACCTCGGCGAGCCGGCGTTCCGCGCCGACCAGCTCTCCCGGCACTACTTCGTCCGGCTCAGCGCCGAGTCCGCAACGATGACCGACCTGCCGGTGGCCAGCAGGGAACGGCTCGCCGCGGCGCTGCTGCCGGCGCTGGCCACCCCGGTCCAGCACGTCGAGTGCGACGACGGCACGACCCGCAAGACACTGTGGCGGGCGGCCGACGGCACCCGCACCGAGTCGGTGCTGATGCGCTACCCGGACCGCGCCACGGTGTGCATCTCCAGCCAGGCGGGGTGCGCCATGGGGTGCCCGTTCTGTGCCACCGGGCAGGGCGGGCTGACCCGCAACCTGTCCACCGCGGAGATCGTCGACCAGGTCCGGGCCGCCGCCGCGGCGATGCGCGACGGTGAGCTGCGGGGCCACGACGGGGCCCGCCACCCCGGCCGGCTGTCGAACGTGGTGTTCATGGGCATGGGGGAGCCGCTGGCGAACTACCGGCGGGTGGTTGCCGCGGTCCGGCGGATCACCGCGCCGCCGCCAGAGGGTCTAGGGCTCTCGCAGCGGTCGGTGACGGTGTCGACGGTGGGCCTGGTGCCCGCGATCCGCACCCTCGCCGGCGAGGGGCTCCAGGTCACCCTCGCGGTGTCGCTGCACGCCCCCGACGACGAGCTGCGCGACGTCCTGGTGCCGGTGAACACCCGGTGGCCGGTGGCCGAGGTGCTCGCCGCCGCCCGCCACTACGCATACACCACCGGGCGCCGGGTGTCGATCGAGTACGCGCTCATCCGCGAGGTCAACGACCAGCCCTGGCGGGCCGACCTGCTCGGGCGGCTGCTGTGGGAGCACCTCGGTGTGCTGGTGCACGTGAACCTGATCCCGCTCAACCCAACCCCGGGCAGCGAGTGGGACGCCAGCCCCGAGCCGGCGCAGCGGGAGTTCGTCCGCCGGGTCCGGGCGGCCGGAGTGAGCTGTACCGTCCGGGACACCCGCGGGCAGCAGATCGCCGCAGCGTGCGGACAGCTTGCAGGAGCCGGAGCCTGAGCGCAGCCGCCGGCGGCTTGCTGGAATGACACCTCGTCAAACCCGGCGTCGAGGTAGGGCTGCACGGCGGCGAGGTGTCGCTCGGGATCCGGGCCGCAGGCGAACTGCCGCCCCACGGCGTCCCGGGAGACCAGGCTGGACGCGGCCTCGAAGTCCTGCGGCCACGCTCTGGGCCAACGAGCTGGCCCGGCAGCAGCTCGTTGGCCCAGAGCGGGTGCGCGGTGTCGAGACCGGCCTCCTCGGTCTCGTCCCAGCACACCTTCAGCCCACCCTGCACGGGCCGTTTCCCGCCGCCGGACTCGCGGAAGACGCGGACCAGGTCCGGGTCGGGCACCGCAGTGCAGTACCCGTCGCCGATGCGTGCGGCAAGCTTGGTGGCCTGCGGACCGAACCCGGAGACGTAGATCGGCACCTGCTCGTCGGGCAGCGTGTAGATGCGCGCGTCCTGCACCTCGTGGTGCTCGTGGAAGCTCACCTGCTCGCCCCGGTGCAGCAGCCGGATGAGCTCGATCGCCTCCTCCAGCATCTCCAGCCGCACCCCCACCGACGACAGCCGCTCGAAGCGGCCTGCTCGGCCGGGCCAGCCGCACCAGCTCCCGGGGATCGAACTCCTCGCAGGACAGGAAGTAACCGATACTGGCCATACCACCACAGATACCCACTCCGGAGGAGGCGAGCCGGACGAGCGAGGACACTGAGCCTGTGCGCCTTCCTGTCATGCCGCCCGTCGCGCCGATGCTGGCCAAGCCCACATCGAACATCCCCGCTGGTCAGCTCTACGAGCCGAAGTGGGACGGCTTCAGGTCCATCATCTTCCGCGACGGCGACGAGGTCGAGATCGGCAGCCGGAACACCCGGCCGATGACCCGCTACTTCCCCGAGGTCGTCGACGCCGTTCTGGCCAACCTGCCCGAACGGTGCGTGATCGACGGCGAGATCGTCATTGCCAGCACCGAGACCCAGGGCCTGGATTTCGAGGCGCTGCAGCAGCGGATCCACCCCGCCGCCTCCCGGGTCCAGCTGCTCGCCGAGCAGACCCCGGCCAGCTTCGTCGCCTTCGATGTGCTCGCCCTCGACGACGCCGACCTCACGTCCCGCCCCCTGACGGAGCGGCGGTCCACGCTGGAGGAAGCGCTGGCCCCGGCGCGGGCCCCGATCCACCTGACCCCCGCCACGCGAGACCACGATCGCGCGCGGCAGTGGTTCGAGCAGTTCGAGGGAGCCGGGCTGGACGGATTGATCGCCAAGCGCCTCGACCTGCGCTACGAGCCCGACAAGCGGGTCATGGCCAAAATCAAGCACGAGCGCACCGCTGACTGCGTGGTGGCCGGCTACCGAGTGCACAAGTCCGGACCCGAGGCCATCGGATCGCTGCTGCTCGGGCTCTACGACGACCGGAGCGTGCTGGTGTCAGTCGGCGTGGTCGGCGCGTTCCCGATGGCGCAGCGCAAGGCGCTGTTCACCGAGCTCCAGCCGCTGGTCACCACGTTCGACGAGCACCCGTGGGCCTGGGCCCGGCAGCAGGAGGGGGAGCGCACCCCGCGCAAGTCCGAGATGAGCCGCTGGAACGCCGGCAAGGATCTGTCCTTCGTCCCCTTGCTGCCGGAGCGCGTGGTCGAGGTCCGCTACGACTACCTGGAGGGGATCCGTTTCCGGCACACCACCCAGTTCGTCCGCTGGCGTCCCGACCGTGACCCCCACAGCTGCACCTACGAGCAGCTCGAACGGCCCGTCCGCTTCAACCTCTCGGATGTCCTCACGAGCGGCTGACACCTCCGGCCAGCCCACGGGGAGCTCCAGGTGTCAAGCCTCCAGTCCGCCGGCATCGTCCCGGTCGGCCCATTCCAGCAGCGGATCAAGGCGGAACACCGCGTCGTCGATGCCGGCGTGCACGTCGCCGAGCCGGGCGAACCGCTCGGGCACGGTGGCGATGGTGAAGTCCCCGGGCTCGGCGTCGGGCATCTCGGCCCAGGTCAGCGGGGTGGAGACGACGGCCTCCGGGACGCCGCGCACCGAGTACGCCGAACGAATGGTGTGGTCGCGGGTGTTCTGGTTCCAGTCGACGAACACCGCCGCGATGCGGTCCCGCTTCCACCATGCGGTGGTGACGAGGTTGGGAGCTCGACGCTCGACCTCCCGGGCGAAGGCCCGCGCCGCGCGGCGCACCTCGGTGAACGACCAGCGGGGTTCGATCCGGACGTAGATGTGCAGGCCGCGCCCCCCGGAGGTCTTCGGCCAGCCGACCGCGCCCAGCTCGTCGAGCACCTGCCGGGCCACCGAGGCAACCTGCCGAGCCTCGTGGTACCCGGTGCCCGGTTGGGGGTCGAGGTCGATGCGCCACTCGTCGGGTGACTCGACGTTCGCGGCGCGACTGTTCCACGGATGGAACTCCACGGTGCTCATCTGCACCGCCCACAGCACGTCCGCGGGATGGCTCACGCACAGTTCGTGCGCACTGCGACCGGACGGAAAGTCGACCCGGACGGTGCCCACCCAGGGCGGCGCACCACGCGGCAGCCGCTTCTGGTGCACCTTCTCGCCAGTCACTCCAGTGGGGAAGCGGTGCAGCATGCACGGGCGGTTCCGCAACGCCCGCACGATGCCCGGAGCGACCGCGAGGTAGTACCGCGCCAGGTCAAGCTTGGTCTCGCCCCGGGAGGGGAAGTACACCCGGTCCGGATTGCTGATCCGGACGGTCCGGTCACCGACCTGAAGCTCGACACCGGAGGTGGACCGGTTGATCGCCGCCACGGGTGCCGAGGCTACCGTCACCATTCCCGGCGGCGCAGCTCCTGTGTCGCCGCAGCGACCTCATGCCGACCTCATTGCCGCCAGGGGCTGCGGTTCAGGTGCTCACCGAGCAGCAGCAAGACCAGACCGGTGCCCAGCGCGATCAGCCACCAGTTCTCGACGTTGCTCTCGTGGTTGCCGATCAGCATGAAGAACATCGCTGCGGCGGTGGACCAACCCGCGATGCGCTTGGCGCGCGGGAAGGAGCCGTGCCAGCCCCACTCCACCGACGGCTCCTCGTTCGCCGCCGGCCCTTGCGGGTCGATCGCGCGCGGCGCGGGATCCCGCTGCACCGGATCCCGCTGGGCCGGCTTGTTGTCGACCGACTCGGGGGAAGAGTGCTCCCCGGACCGCTGCTCGCTGCTCGGGTGCCCCGTGCTCGGATGCTCCGCGCTCGGGCGAGAGGGGGCAGCGGCCACGGTTCCTCCTGCGACGTGATGAGGCGACCAGTTCATCGTCCCACACGCCGCCTCACCGGGCCGGACGGGCGCAACGCCACCGGCCCGGTGAGATTCACGGTCAGCGCCTGACCGCCCGACGGCCCACCACCACCCGGTAGATGCCGAGCAGGATGAGTGAACCCACGATCGCCAACAGCCAGGTCTGGATGCTCCAGAAGTTCTCGAGACCGACGCCGAAGAGGCGGCTTCCGATGAAGCCACCGAGCAGCGCGCCGACCACGCCCAGCAGCATGGTGATGAAGAAGCCGCCGGGGTCGTTGCCCGGCATGATCGCCTTGGCGATCGCCCCGGCGATCAGTCCCAGCACGATCCACCCGATGATGCCCATGTCCTGCTCCCTTCCTCACGCGCCGGGTATCTCTCGGCGCGCCGAATCCAACCACCCGGTCGATACGAATGTGATGCCGGGACGTGCCGCACGGTCCAGTGTGGTCCTTGCCGCCCCCGCGGCGCATCCGACGCCCGGGTGTTGGTGGAGAATGTGTCCTGATGGAGACCCATTCGGTCCAGCGCAGCGTCATCCTGCTGGGGTCCACCGGTTCGATCGGCACCCAGGCCCTGGACGTGGTGCGGCGCAACCCAGCCCGCTTCCGGGTCGCCGGCATCGCCGCCGGAGGTGCGGACCCGGCTACGGTGGCCGCGCAGGCGTTGGAGTTCGGCGTTGAAACGGTCGCGCTCGCCCGTGCTCGCGTCGCCCAGGACCTGCAGCTGGCCTGCTACGCCGAGGCGCAGCGCCGCGGCTACCACCGCGGGGAGTACCGCATACCGCGGATCCTGGTCGGCCCGCAGGCCGCGACCGAGCTCGTCGAGACCGAACCCGCCGACGTGGTGCTCAACGCGGTCACCGGATCCCGCGGCCTCTGCCCCACGCTGGCCGCGCTGCGCTCCGGCGCCACGCTCGCGCTGGCGAACAAGGAGTCGTTGGTCGCCGGTGGGGCGCTGGTGGCCGGCGCGGCCGCCCCCGGCCAGATCGTGCCGGTGGACTCGGAGCACTCCGCGCTGGCCCAGTGCCTGCGTGGGGGCCGCGCGAGCGAGGTCGCCCGGCTGGTGCTCACCGCGTCCGGGGGGCCGTTCCGCGGCCGCCGCCGCGAGGAGCTCACCGGGGTCACCCCCGAGCAGGCCCTGGCACACCCGACCTGGCGGATGGGGCCGGTGGTCACGGTGAACTCCGCCACGCTGCTGAACAAGGGCCTGGAGCTCATCGAGACGCACCTGCTCTTCGGCGTGCCCTACGAGCGCATCGACGTGGTGGTGCACCCGCAGTCGGTGGTGCACTCGATGGTGACCTTCGCCGACGGCTCGACGCTAGCCCAGGCGAGCCCGCCGGACATGCGGTTGCCGATCGCGCTGGCCCTGGGCTGGCCGGACCGGGTGCCGGACGCGGCCCCGTCCTGCGACTTCACCACCGCGGCGAGCTGGACGTTCGAGCCGCTGGACGGCGACGCCTTCCCCGCGGTGGAGCTGGCTCGCACGGCGGGCACCGCGGGCGGCTGCGTGCCCGCCGTGCTCAACGCGGCGAACGAGGAGGCGGTGGCGGCCTTCCTGGACGGGGCCGGCGCCTTCCATGGCATTGTGGACACTGTCGCCGCGGTCGTCGGCGAGGCCGACGGCTGGCGTGCCGAGCCGGCCACCGTGGACGAGGTGCTGGCCGCAGAGGACTGGGCGCGGGCCAGGGCCAGGGAACTTCTGGGTGGCCGGGTCGCCCGGGCCGGAGGGAACTCGACGTGAGCTTCGTACTGGGTGTCGTGCTCTTCGCGCTCGGCATCGGGATCTCGATCGCGCTGCACGAGGCCGGGCACATGTACACCGCGAAAGCCTTCGGGATGAAGGTGCGCCGCTACTTCATCGGGTTCGGGCCGACGCTGTTCTCGTTCCGCCGCGGCGAGACCGAGTACGGGCTCAAGGCGATTCCGGCGGGCGGGTTCTGCGACATCGTCGGGATGACGGCGATGGACGAGCTGCCCGACCCGGCGGATCGCAAGCGGGCCTTCTACCGCTTTGCCACCTGGAAGCGCGTCGTGGTGCTCTCCGGCGGCATCGCCGTCAACTTCGTGCTCGGCACGGTGGTCCTCTACGGGGCGGCGGTCTCCACCGGACTGCCGAACATCGATGCCGGCCAGCCGGTGGTCGGGGAGGTCAGCGCGTGCATCGGGGCGACTGGGAGCGGCGCCTGCCCGCCGGGAGCGCCCGCGCCCGCCCGGGATGCCGGCCTCCAGCCCGGCGACCGGATCCTCGCCGTCGGTGGCACCGAGGTGGAGAGCTTCGCCGAGGTGTCCGAGCAGACCCAGCAGCTCGCAGGGCCCACCGCGTTCCTCATCGAGCGCGACGGTCAACAGCGCTCGCTCGTGATCGACATCGCCCGGGTGCCGGTGTCGTCCCTCATGACGGATCCGGCGGCTCCCGACGAGCTGGTCGGTGCGATCGGGGTCGCCCCGCCACCGGAGCCCCGGTTGCTCACCTTCGGTGCGCTCGAGGCGGTGCCTGCGACGTTCGACTACACGGGGACGCTGTTCGCCAACGTGTGGGAGGCGTTGCTGACCCTCCCGGAGCGGATCCCGCCGCTTCTCGCGGCCATCGCCGGGGAGGAACGCTCCTACGACACGCCGGTCAGCGTGGTCGGGGCCAGCATCCTCGGCGGCGATGCCGCCCAGCTCGATCAGTGGTCCTTCTTCATCTTCCTGCTCGCCGCCCTGAACTTCTTCCTGGGCGCGTTCAACATGCTCCCGTTACTCCCCCTGGACGGTGGGCACATCACCGTCAACCTGTACGAGCGCGCGCGCAACGGGGTGCGCCGGTTGACGGGCCGCCCCGACGGCCCGCCGGTGGACTACACGCGCCTGCTCCCCCTGACCTACGCGGTGTTCCTGGTGATGCTCGCGTTCGGCGCGCTGACCCTCACCGCCGACATCGTCAACCCGCTCCGACTGGGACAGTGAGGTGACCACCGTGCCGGAAGGCGTTGCGCTCGGGATGCCGGCCCTGCCACCGCCGGTGCTGGCGGACCGGCGCAGGACCCGCCAGCTGCGGGTCGGCTCGGTGGGGGTGGGCAGTGAGCACCCGGTGTCCGTGCAGTCCATGACCACGACGCTCACCGCGGACGTCAACGCGACGCTGCAGCAGATCGCCGAGCTCACCGCGTCCGGCTGCGACATCGTCCGGGTGGCCTGCCCGAGCGCCGACGACGCGGAGGCCCTGCCCGCGATCGCGCGCAAGTCGCAGATCCCGGTGATCGCCGACATTCACTTCCAGCCGAAGTACGTGTTCGCCGCGATCGACGCGGGCTGCGCGGCGGTGCGGGTGAACCCGGGCAACATCAAGCGCTTCGACGACAAGGTCGGCGACATCGCCGCCGCTGCCAAGGATGCCGGTGTCCCGATCCGGATCGGGGTCAACGCCGGCTCGCTCGACGCCCGGCTGCTGGAGAAGCACGGCAAGGCTACCCCGGAGGCGCTGGTGGAGTCGGCGCTGTGGGAGGCGAGCCTGTTCGCCGAGCACGACTTCCACGACGTCAAGATCTCGGTCAAGCACCACGACCCGGTCATCATGGTCCGGGCGTACGAGCAGCTCGCCGAGCAGTGCGACTACCCCCTGCACCTCGGCGTCACCGAGGCCGGGCCGGCGTTCCAGGGCACCGTCAAGTCGGCCACCGCGTTCGGCGCGCTGCTCTCCCGCGGGATCGGGGACACGATCCGGGTGTCCCTGTCGGCGTCGCCGGTCGAGGAGGTGAAGGTCGGCAACCAGATCCTGGAGTCGCTCAACCTCCGGCCGCGCCAGCTGGAGATCGTGTCCTGCCCGTCCTGCGGGCGAGCCCAGGTCGACGTCTACACCCTGGCGGACGAGGTGACTGCCGGCCTGCAGGGCATGGAGGTGCCGCTGCGGGTCGCGGTGATGGGCTGCGTCGTCAACGGACCGGGGGAGGCCCGCGAGGCCGACCTCGGTGTCGCCTCCGGCAACGGCAAGGGTCAGATCTTCGTCAAGGGCAAGGTGATCAAGACGGTGCCCGAGTCGCAGATCGTCGAGACCCTCATCGAGGAGGCCCTGCGCCTCGCTGAGCAGATGGGCGATTCCGGCGATTCCGGCGAAGGCGCTACTGTAGGCGCTCCCACTGTGTCCGTCAGTTGACTTCGTGCACTCCAGGGTGCGCTCCCCGGGTGGTGGTCTGGCAGGCTTGACGCGTGCTGAAGCTGGCGGGCGCGCGCCTGCTGGACGACCGGGACGGGCCGCTGGTCCGGGAGGCGATGGCGGCTGATCCGGTGGCGTCCTGCATGGTTGCGGCCCGGGTCGAGGCGTCCGGCCTGGATCCCGGCCGGTTGGGCGGCGAGCTGTGGGGCTGCGGCAGCCGCCTGGACGGTCTGTGCTTCGCCGGCCCGAACATGATCCCGCTGCGCGGTGGGCGCAGCGCCACCCGCGCGTTCGCCGATCGTGCCGGCGAGCGGGCACGATCCTGCTCCTCGATGGTCGGGCCGGCCGAGCAGGTACTCGACCTGTGGTCGGAGCTGGACGGCCGCTGGGGTTCGGCTCGTGAGGTGCGTCCCGACCAGCCGCTGATGGTGCTCGCCGAACCCACCGCGACGACCCCGGATCCGTTGGTGCGCCCGGTGCGCCCCGACGAGCTCGACCGGTACCTGCCGGCCGCCGTCGCGATGTTCACCGAGGAGGTCGGGGTGGACCCGCGATTGCCCGACGACGGTGCCGGCTACCGCGCCCGGGTGGCGGAGCTCATCGCCGCCGGCCGGACCTTCGCCCGGTTCGACGGCGACGAGGTGGTGTTCAAGGCCGAGATCGGGGCGATGTCCGCCACCGTCGGGCAGATCCAGGGCGTGTGGGTGCACCCGGACCGGCGCGGCCACGGGCTCGGCGCTGCCGGCACCGCCGCGGTCGCCGAGCGGGTGCGCAGGATGGGCCGGGTAGCGAGCCTCTACGTCAATGCGTTCAACGCACCGGCGCGGCTGGTTTACCGCCGGATCGGTTTCACCCAGGTGGGATCCTTCGCCACGGTCCTGTTCTGAGGCCACCGGCATACTCGCGGTCGTGCGCGTACGACTGCTGATCGTCATCGGACTGCTCGCCCCGCTCGCCGGCTGCGGGCTGTTCGGTGGCCCCGACCCGGCAGACACCGCATCGGCCTTCCTCTCCGCGATCGCCCGCGGTGACGCCGGTGCGGCGGCGCGCCTGACCGACGACCCTCCCGCGGCCACCGAGCTGATCCGGCAGGTCCGCACCGCGCTGGAGCCGGAATCGGTCCGGATGACGCTGGACGCCACCCAGGAGTCTCCCCAGGAATCGGCCCAAGGATCGCCGGAGTCGGGCGAGACGGCCACCGCGACGTTCACCGCCAGCTGGCAGCTCGGGAACCAGCGGCAGTGGCGCTACCGAGGCGAGTTCGGCCTGGTCCGAACCGAGCAGGCCTGGGTGGTGCGGTGGAGTCCCTCGGTGCTGCATCCGGAGCTCGGCGCGCAGCAGACGATCGCGCTGCGCGCGGAGGTGCCCGACCCCGCACCGGTGCTGGATCGCGACGGTGTCCCGCTGCTGTCCGCCGAGACCGTGGTCAGTGTCGTGGTGGACCCGGCGCGGGCGCCCAGCGTCGCAGCCCCGTTGGCGGCTGCGCTGTCGCAGTTCGACGACCGCATCACCGAGCAGTCGATCGTCCAGGAGGCAGCCGCCGCGCCGCCCGGTCAGGGCTCCACCGTGGCCGTGCTGCGTGAGATCGACTACCAGAGCGTCCGGGGTCAGATCTACGAGCTGCCCGGCGTGCGGTTCCCGACCCAGACCCGGCTGCTCGGCCCGGACCGGGACTTCGCGTCCCAGTTGTTGCCCGGGATCCGCACCGAACTCGAGGAGGAGCTCGCCGGCGTGGCCGGATGGAGCATCGTCACGGTGAACACGGTCGGCGCCGAGGTGCAGACCCTCGCCGGACAGCCCGCCAGGCCGGCGCCCACCGTGGCCACCACGCTCTCCCGCACGGTGCAGGCCGCCGGGGAGGACGCCGTGGAGGACGTCCCGAACCCGGCGATGATCGTGATGCTGCAGCCGTCCACCGGCGACGTGCTGGCGGTGGCGCAGAACGGCCCGGCCGACGCCCAGGGTGCGCTCTCGCTCACCGGGCGCTACCCGCCGGGCTCGACGTTCAAGATCGTCACTGCCGCAGCCGCGTTGCAGGGCGGCGAGCTGACGCCGCAGACGCCGGTGCAGTGCCCGGCGACCACGGACATCGGCGGCCGGGTGGTGCCCAACATCGACCTGTTCGGCCTCGGCACGGTGCCGTTGCGCACCGCCTTCGCCCGGTCGTGCAACACCACCTTCGCGCAGCTCGCCGCGGGGTTCGAGCCCGGCACGCTCAGCGACACCGCCCGTCAGGTCGGGATCGGCATGGACTTCGTCATTCCCGGGCTCGTCACCCTGACCGGTGAGGTACCTCCCGCGGAGGACATCGTGCAGCGCGCCGCGAACGGATTCGGCCAGGGCAGGGTGCTCACCACGCCGTTCGGGATGGCGCTGGCGACCGCGACGGTCGCCGCCGGCGGGCAGGTGCCCACGCCAACCCTGATCCAGGGCGCCCGGACCGCGGTTGCCGGCGCCCCCGGCGCGCCCCTCGCGCCCGGGGTGGCCGGGGCGCTGCAGGAGATGATGCGCCAGGTGGTGACCGAGGGGTCCGCGACGGCGTTGCAGGATCAGGGCGACCTCCGGGGCAAGACCGGGACGGCTGAGTACAGCTCCACCGGCTCGCACGGCTGGTTCGTGGGTTTCCGTGGCGACCTGGCCTTCGCCGTGCTGGTGGTCGACGCCGGGTCCTCCGGTCCTGCGGTGCAGACGGCGGACCGGTTCCTGGCCGCGCTGGGGCCCTGATGAGCCGCCTCAGTCCCTGGTGCCCGTGCGGGCGGCCAGCAGACCGAGCAGGGCGACGGCGCCGGCGCCGACCGCGCCGAGCAGCCCGTGGTGGTGTGAGGCCCAGAGCTGGTAGCTGCTGGTAGCTGCGGTAGGTCGACGTGGCATCGAAGACGCCGTGAGTGTCGAAGTCACGCCCCTGCGGGCCGTCGGCGGGCTCCCACAGGTTCACCGGCTGGTCCGGGTCGCGAGGCTGGTCGGTCTGCTGGGACTGGTAGCCGGTCCGGGCCCGGGTAACGGCCCAGGAGACCGGGACGAACTTGTCGGCGATCAGGGTGCCCATGGTCGTGCCACCGACCCAGTGCTCCCGGCGCCGCGGGTGGTCTGCCGCGTACACCACCGTCGCACCGCATCATCCGGTCCAGGGCGGCGCGCGTGCTGTAGACGTAGCCGAGGTAGGCCGTGCAGGCCCAGCTCGCCCCGGGCCAGTAGCGCCACCTTCGCGCCGCGGGCGCCGAAGGCTTGCGCTGTCGCCCGGCCGATGCCGCCGCTGGCGCCGGTGACCACCACCACCTGGGGCTCGCTGCTGGTCAAGGAGATTCCCTTCTCTCTAACTAACGCTTCGCCTCCCCCGAATCGGGTAGCGCTCCCTCGGCTGCCGAACACGACACCTGAGGTATCCCAGTGGGTTCGGATCCAATCGCGGTGCCCGCGCGACTGCTCCCGGTATGATGTTCGGAAGTTCGGTTGCCCACCCAGCGCCCACGAGAGCATCGTCGCGGGATGAGAGTGCGGCTGCTGGACGACCTGGCGGAGTTCACCGCGCTCACAAGGCCCCTGCTGGCCGCCGATCCCGTCACGCACACGGTCGCGCTCACCGTGATCGAGTACGCGCTGCGCGTTCCCCCCGCGGTCCCACCGGTCCTGGTCGCAGTGGACGGCGCCGCTGCCGCGCTATGCACCCCGCCACGCGGGCTCATCACCAGCGCGCTCCCGCCGGAGTGGTCGCCCGCAGTCGCGGGCGCCCTGGCGGACGTGCACCCGGGACTGCCGGAGGTGACGGGGCCGCGGGACCGCGCGGAGGCATTCGCCCTCGCGTGGTCCGATCTCACCGGAGCCGTCGTGCAGGAGCGCAGAACGACGCGGCTGTTCGCGCTCGCGACCCTCACCACGCCGGGCGCCGTGCCCGGCCGGGCGCGCCTCGCCACCACGGACGACCTTGACCTGCTCACCCGCTGGCGCCGTGCGTTCGCTGAGGAGGCGGTCGACGGCCCGCGTCCCGGGGAGGACTCCGTCGCGGAGATCCGCAACCAGCTGCAGGCCGGCGCGGCGCACCTGCTCTGGTGCGTGGACGACGAGTCCGTCTCCCACGCGGCGACCCGTCCGCCAGTCGCGGGCATGTCGCGGATCGGCCCCGTCTACACGCCACCCGAGCACCGCGAGCACGGTTACGCCAGTGCGGTCACGGCAGCGGCGGCGGCGTGGGCGCTGGCAGCCGGCGCGCGCCATGTGGTGCTGTTCACCGACCTCGCGAACCCGGTCTCGAACTCGATCTACCCGCGGCTGGGGTTCTGCCCGGTGCACGACGCGGTCGAGCTCGACCTGCAGTGTTCTCCATAAACGCGCAGCGCCACTCACACGGCCCTCGGCGGCACGCTCGGCGAGCCACCTGAGCCCCTCGGCGTCCGGTCGCACGAACACGTCGTGCGAGGTCGGTAGGGTTCAGTCTGCTGGTGGTTTCAGGTCGTGCCGGCGTTCGCCGCGGATCTCCCGGCACGCTCGCGAGGAGAAGGCCATGACAAGCACCACCGGGACGAACACCGTCGGGACAGACGCGATCGGCGCGACCGTGCTGGGGTATCCCCGGATCGGGCCGAATCGGGAGCTCAAGCGGGCCGTGGAGCGGTACTGGGCGGGCAACCTCGACCAGGCCGGGCTGCGTATGGCTGCGGCCGGGTTGCGCCGCGACACCTGGACCGGGCTGCGTGCTGCCGGGCTGGGTTCGGTGCCGGGCAACACGTTCTCCTACTACGACCACGTGCTGGACACCGCACTGACCGTGGGTGCGGTGCCGGCGCGGTTCACCGCGCTGGGCCTGGACGGGCTGGACACCATGTTTGCGATGGCCCGCGGTCGCAGCAGTACGCAGCCGTTGGAGCTGACCAAGTTCTTCGACACCAACTACCACTACCTGGTGCCCGAGCTCGGCCCGGAAACCGCGCTGCGGCTGGCCGGCCGCAAGCCTCTCGAGGAGTTCAGCGAGGCGCTCGCGGTCGGCGTGCGCACCAGGCCGGTGCTGCTCGGCCCGGTGACCTTCCTGCTGCTCGCCAAGCCGGCGCCCGGCGCCCCACCGGACTTCTCGACGCTCGAGCTGCTGGGGCCGCTGGTCGAGGTGTACGCGGAGCTGCTCACCGAGCTGGACCGGCTCGGGGCTGGCTGGGTGCAGCTGGACGAGCCGGCGTTCGTGGCTGACCGCACGGATGTCGAGCTGGACGCCCTGGCCCGGGCGTATCGCCTGCTGGGCGCGGTGCCAGGCCGGCCAAAGCTGCTCGTGACCGGCTACTACGGCAGCCTCGGGCCGGCGTTGCCGGTGCTGGCCAACAGCCCGGTCGAGGCGATCGGTCTCGACCTGGTCGCCGGGGTCGAGGAACTGGGCGCGGCAGCGTCGCTGCCGGCGCTGCGGGACAAGACCGTGCTGGCCGGGGTGGTCGATGGCCGCAACGTGTGGCGGACCGATCTCGACGCCGCGCTCGGGCGGGCGGCCACGCTGCTCGGCACGGCAGGCAAGGTCGAGGTGGGCACGTCGAGCCCGTTGCTGCACGTGCCCTACGACATCGAGATCGAGACCGCGCTGGCGCCGGCGGTCCGTGCCCGGCTGGCGTTCGCGAAGCAGAAGGTGGCCGAGGTCGTACTGCTCGGCCGCGCGCTGCGCGAAGGGCGAACAGCCGTGGCCGACGAGATGGCGGCCGCCGAGACGTTGCGCAGCGGCTCCGACCAGGTCGGCGAGCGCGACGACCGGGTGCGGGCCCGGCTGGAGTCCCTCGGCGCGGATCACTACCGGCGCGGGACGGCCCACGCACGGGATGCAGCGCAGCGGGCCCACCTGCGGCTCGGCCCGGTGCCGACCACGACCATCGGCTCGTTCCCGCAGACCGGGCAGATCCGTGCCGACCGGGCCGCGCACCGAGCCGGCACCCTGGACGCCGCGGAGTACGAGCGCCGGATGCGCGCCGAGATCGAGCGGGTGATCCGGCTGCAGGAGCAGATCGGCCTGGACGTGCTCGTACACGGTGAGCCGGAGCGCAACGACATGGTGCAGTACTTCGCTGAGCACCTCGAGGGGTTCGTGACCACCGAGTTCGGCTGGGTGCAGTCCTACGGCACCCGGTGCGTGCGCCCGCCGGTGCTCTACGCCGACGTCTCCAGACCGGCGCCGATCACCGTCGGCTGGAGCACCTACGCCCAGTCGCTCACCGATCGCCCGGTCAAGGCCATGCTGACCGGACCGGTGACGATCCTGGCCTGGTCGTTCGTCCGCGACGACCAGCCCCTCGGTGACACCGCACGGCAGGTCGGGCTGGCCCTGCGCGACGAGGTGCGCGATCTGGAGGCGGCCGGGCTGCGGGTGATCCAGGTGGACGAGCCCGCGCTGCGCGAGCTGCTCCCGTTGCGCGCGGCCGGCCGGGCTGACTACCTGGCCTGGGCGATCGACGCATTCCGGCTGGTCACCGGCGGGGCCGCAGACTCCACCCAGGTACACACCCACCTGTGCTACTCCGAGTTCGGGGCCGTGGTCGACGCGATCGACGCCCTCGACGCGGACGTCACCACCGTCGAGGCGGCCCGGTCGAAGATGGAGGAGCTCGAGCAGCTCGGGACGGCGGTGCCGCGCGACCTCGGACCGGGTGTCTACGACGTGCACTCTCCGCAGGTGCCGACCGTCTCCGAGATCGAGCAGCTGCTGCTCGCCGCCGCGCGCTGGGTTTCCACGGACCGGTTGTGGGCGAATCCGGACTGCGGGCTGAAGACCCGCGGCGAGCCCGAGGTCATCGAGGCACTGCGGAACCTGGTGCGCGCCGCCGGCCGGGTCCGTTCCGGCACCCCCACCCCTGCCTGACCACGACGTCGAGGAGTGATCCGAACGGTCCCGGCCATCCGGTGCACTAGTGTGCCGCCGCCCTGACCTGAGAGGACTTCATGCGCACCCTCGCTCTCCCCTGCTCGCTGTGACCACCGTCCTCGCGGGATGCGGTGGTGGCACCGAGGCTCCGGAGACCGTCACGGTCACTGCACCACCGCTCAGCCCCCCATCCACTGCGCGGGCCGTGAAGGACGTGACTCTCCCCGAGGTCCCCGGTCAGAACGGGGCGATCGTCTTCGAGCAGCTCACCGAGCCGGACACGCCGAAGGGGCGGCTCCGGTGAGGAGCCGCCCCTTCGATGTGGGCTGGTGTGCTGGCTCAGGGGGCTGGGGGCATCAGGACCTGATCGACCACGAACACGGTGGCGTTCGCGGTCGGGATGTTGCCGCAGGCGACGTTCACGCCTTCGTTGATGATCGGTGCGTTGGGCGTGCCGCTGATCCTGACCTCACCACCCTGGACGCTGGTCACCGTGCCGGCCTTGACCAGGCCCTGCGCGTCGTAACGCTGCGGGATCACGTGGTAGGTAAGGATGGTGGACAGCTGACCGGACGGGTCCTGCTGCAACTGGTCCATCGTGCCGGGGGGCAGCTTCTCGAACGCCTCGTTCGAGGGGGCGAACACGGTGTACTGCGCGTTCGGGTCGTTCAGGGTGTCCACCAGGTTGGCGGCCTGCACGGTCTGGGCCAGGGTGCTCAGCAGCGGGTTGTTGCTGGCCGCGGTGCCCACCGGGTCGTCCACCATGCCCTGGGCGGAACCCTCGCCCTGAGTCGGCACTGCGGAGCAGCCCGGGCCGAAGATGTCCAAGGTGGTGGTGACGCCCTCACCGGAGGCGTCTGCCGAGGTCTCCTCGGGCGCCGAGGTCTCCTCGGGCGCCGACGCAGCGGGCGGCTGGTTGCCGCCGCCCGCAGCGGGCTCCTCTTCGTTGCCGCACGCGCTGAGCGCGACGGTCAGGCCGGCCAGAGCGCCGACCGCAGCCAGTCGCTGGATCTTCCTCATAGAATCTCAACTCCTCTTCGGGTTGCCCGGCGGATCCGGGCCTTCGCTATTGGTGTTTCGGTCGAGGGAACAAGCTGCTTTAGCCGGATCGGATCACGAGTCGGACACGCAGGTCGCTCAGCCGGTGCCGTCAGCGGGCCGCAACCTGGCCGCAACCTCGTGGTTGCTTCGGCGGGACCGACCCGTGAGGCACTGGTTACGTCGTTGGCGGTCATGTCTTTCTCCCATCTGCAAGTGAACCGACAGCCGCGGGCGACGACGTACAGGGCGACGTATAGGGCGACATATAGGCTGCCCGCGTTTGCGGACAGGAAATGGCTACCCGGCATGTCTCGTGATGTAAACACCCGCCGTAATCACCGTGACCAGACTGTAACGTTGCACGAGGGCAGCTCCCGAGCGGCAGCGCCCAGATGGCGATCACCGAGACAGCATCACTCCAGCCGCGCAGCAGCTCTACGGCCGACGGCACCGTCAAACACGACCGCCGCGCCGACAGTGCCGTCCATACCGACGGGTGCCACCTTCGACGGGCCATGATCCGTGTCCCCATCGGCCGCCTGCGCATCCAGCGGACTGGGTCACGACGCCGACGACTCCCGCCCGCCACCGCGGTACTCGGACTTCCATGCATGACCTGCTGGAAAGCGGAGTGCCGAAACATCCAGCAGACGATCGAGAGGTAGCGTCGGTGGATCTCCTCTACCTGATCGGCCCTGCGCTTTCCCGCCACCGCGCTGCGTCCGCTGGTGGGTCGCTAGATGAGGCGGCGCTGTTGAGCCCTTCAAATACCGATTATGATTATTCGCGTTGGCTGGTGGATGGGCCGGGGAGTACCTGAGGGCAAGATTACTGTCACTCGGTGGGTGGCGCGCTCTGCGTGGAAGATAGGCGGCCTTCGCGGCGTACGCCGTGCTGGTGCAGGAGGGGGCAGGTAGCCGAGTTCGTCGACCACGAGCAGGGTGGGTCCGGTGACGACGCGCATCGTGTAGGCCCAGCGGCCCTCGATGGCGGCGAGGCCCACGGGTTCGGGTCGTGACAGACGATCGCCCGCCCGCGGCGGGATCGTCCGCCCGCGGCGGCGCTACGGTGGAGACGTGGCTCGGTAGGCCGAGTAGCACAGCTCCCGGATTCGAGTGGTGGACACGGATGTGGAACCAGCTGACTCGCACGACGGGTCTGGCAGGCAGTACCGTCGGGCGTGCCCTGGCCACGGCGGCCGCGGTGTTGGCGCTGACGGTCACCGGCTGCGCCAGCCCGGCCGGCTCCGGCTCACCCGACGGGTCGATGACCGGCGGGGTTGGCGGCCCGCTCGGGTTCACCGCGACAACCCTGGAGGGACAGCGGTTCGACGGGTCGAGCCTGGCAGGCGAACCGGTGGCGCTGTGGTTCTGGGCGTCGTGGTGCAGTATCTGCCGCACTGAGGCCCCGCAGGTCGCCGAGATCGCCGAACAGTATGCCGGTGAGGTCACCGTCGTCGGTGTACCGGGCCGCGCCGCCCCGGATGCCATGCGCGAGTTCGTCGCCGACACCGCAACCGGAGGCTTCGAGCACGTCGTGGACACCAACGGCGCGCTGTCGGCCCGGTTCGACGTCGTCACCCCGACCGCCTACGTGTTCGTCGCCCGTTCCGGGGCCGTTCGGACCGTCCAGGGCGGTCTGGAGGCCGACGAGCTGCGCCGTGCCATGGCCGAGCTCGCCGCGAGCTGAGCCGCGGCCGTCGGCGCGGTGCGGCCGCGGACGGGGAGGGATGAGAGCGGGTGGACCAAGGCGGCCTCGTGCTGGCGCTGGTAGCAGGAGCCGTCGCGGCGTTCAACCCATGCGGCTTCGCGCTGCTGCCCGCCTACCTCGCATTGCTGGTCGCCGAAGGCCCGGGGACGGGGCGCGGGTCCAGGGCCGCCGCGGTGGCCAGGGCGGTGCGCTTCTCCGCCGGGATGACGGTCGGCTTCGTCGCGGTATTCGGCCTGTTCGGTGCGGTGATCACGTCGCTGGCGGTCTCGGTGGAGGCCTACCTGCCGGTCGTCACCGTGGTGATAGGCGTGGTGCTGGTCGGTCTGGGCGGGTGGTTGCTGGCGGGCCGGTCACTGGCGGTCCCCGGGCTGGCCGGCCGCGGCCGCGCTCCGGCGTGGACCTGGGGTTCGCAGATCGGCTACGGCGTGTCCTTCGCCCTGGCCTCCCTGTCGTGCACCATTGCCCCGTTTCTCGCCGTGACGGCGGGCTCGCTGCGCGGGGCCGGCGTCTGGGGCATCGCGGGGTCTTACCTCGCCTACGCGTTGGGCATGGGCACCGTGGTGCTGACGTTGGCGCTCGCGGTGGCGACCGCACGCAGCTCGGTGACCGCGGTGATGCGCCGCGCGGCACCGGTAGTCAGCCGGCTCGCCGGGGTCTTGCTGTTGGTTGCGGGCGGCTACGTGGCGTGGTACGGCTGGTTCGAGCTGCGCGTGCTGGCCGGCGACACCACGACGGATCCCGTCGTGTCGGCGGCGGTCGGCGTGCAGGCGACGATCACCCGGTGGATCGCCGGCCTCGGTGCCGGCCCGATCATCGGGGTAGCCGTGGCCTTGGCCGTGCTCGCCGCCGTGCTGGTGGGCCGTCGCGTGCTCGCCAACCGATCGGTCGCCACATCCGATGCCGGCCCGACCCCACGATCCTGACGACCCGAGAGGATTCGCCTGCGCCTCCTTCTCCTCGCTGCCACGCCCTTCTCCGGGCGCCTACGGGCAATGTCGTTCAGGCACAGGGGAACCATTGCGCTGCGGCGGTGGCGCGTGTGCGTTGTTCCGTGAAGCGTCGGCGGACCTCGGTGATGGCGGCGTGGAGGGGAAAGAGGTCGTGGGTGACGAGTTGATCGGGGTGGTCGGCGCTGACGGGGTGCCAGTAGACGCCGTCAGCGGTAATGGTGACTTCTGGTATCAGTGACTCGATGGTGAGTTCGAGGCCATGATCGGCCATGCCACGGTGGGCAAGCGTACGGATCACTTGGTCTTCTCGGGCAATGCCGAGCGAGTCGAGGAAGGTGTGGAACGGTTCGAGCTGGTGGGTCTGGTCAGGCGGCAGCGTGGCTGCGACTCTCACTCGGAATCCCTCGGTGCGGGCGGTGCGGATTCCCGCGACCGCGCGAGCCCAAGATCCGCGGCCCCGGTGCCGGTCGTGGAGGTCGGGAGTGGCCGAGTCGAGGCTGATCTGCAAGGCGAGCCGGTCCCGGTCCATTCGGCGAAGGGCTTCCAGTCTGCGGCCACGGAAGAGCATTCCGTTGGTCAGCAGGGTGGTCGGAAGAACCGCCGTACATGCGGCGACGAGGTCGTCTATGTCGGGAAGGAGGAACGGTTCCCCACCGGTGAGCAGCAGTTCGGTGACGCCGGCGTCGACGGCCTCGGCGGCCAGACGGCGGATCCGGTCGATTCCCAGTGCCCGGCGGGACGCTTGGGGCGAGGACCGCGCGCAGCAGTAGTCGCAGGCCAGATTGCAGTCGAAGTTGGTGTACATCCACAGGCGCGTGCCGGGCACCTGATCGAGGGCCAACTCGGCCAGCGGGTCAGGACTGCGTCCCCGCCGCACGATTGCAACGTCCTCTCGCAACTCGACCAGTTGGTTACCTGTCCGGTTGCACCACGCCGCGATTGTCTCAGCCAGCTGATCAGGATCGCCGTTGCCCAGCGGCACCGTCACACTGGCGCCCCGGGCCACCGCGCCGACGCGCTCGACCAAGTCCAGGATCCACCGGTTGTTCACCATCGGATTGAGACCCCCTGTTCCCGCACCGCCTCAAACAGTGAGGCGTAGCCGTCGAGCTGCGGACGCACCCACTGCCGCAGCCCTTCCATCTCCAGGATGGGCCGGTGCTGCGGGTTGTCCCAATCCATAGCGAGCAGCTGGTCAACCCACGGTTGCACGCGGTTCTCCGCCAGTTCCGGCAGCGCAGTGAAGTTGCAGTGGCAGTAGGTCGGTGACTCCCAGAACACCTCGAACGCCCCGGGCATCAGCTCTTCGCGGCCGATAGCCTCCCAGGTGTTGATACCGATCGCGGCGGCGTCCGCGCGCTCGTCGAGAACCGCGCGCAGCGCGTCCAGCTCGCTGCGACCGGTATCGCCATGTTTACCCACGTCGCTGTTGATTCGCACCAACTCGACCGCGTCCGCATCAAGACCGGCGCGACGAAGGAAGTGCACGGGCAGGATCGCCGCCTGGGCGGAGTCCTTGGATCCCAACGCGAGCCGCTTGCCCCGCAGGTTCTCCAAACGCTTCAGGGCGTTGCCGGACCGCGCCACGAACATCGTGCGGAAGACGGTGTCAGTGTCGCGCATGGCCAGCGCGCGGCAGGCGCCGTCGGTGCGGGCTACGGTCCGTACCCAGGCCAAGTTCGTGTTCCACGCGACTTCAATCGTGCCCTCCAGCAGCGCATCGACCTGGCGAGCGTAGTTGGAGAACAACATGAAATCCATCTCCGCAGGGCCGTCGGCGAAGTAGTCGCGCATCCCCTCCCAGATGGTCACCACGTTGGGGGTGTAGGCGACCGCGCCTACGATCAGCGGCTTGCTCACGTCCAGTCTCCCTTCGGTTAGAACAGCGGTTGACCGGTGATGGCCTTGCCATAGAAGTCGTAGAGGACGTCGGCGGTAGGAGCCATCACGTGGCCTGCTCTGGAATCTCGGAAGTAGCGGTCGATCTGGAGGTGTTCGGAGAACGCAGCGCCGCCGCACACGCGCATCGCGGAGTCGGTGATGCGCAGCGCCGCATCGTTGGCCGCGGCCTTGACGCCCAGCACGTGCAGCATTGTGTCGTCGGCGGGTTGGGCGAGCCGGCCGGCTGCCTGGGCGACATAGGACCGCGTGTACGCCAGCTCGATCGACATCCTGGCCAGTTGGGCGCGGATGGTGGGCAACTCGGACAGGCTTTCATCGAGATGCTCCAGCCGCGCGGCACTGGCGTGCCGGACTGCTGCGTCCACGGTGGCCTGGCACAGTCCGACGGATACTGCTGCGTTGCCGAGGTTGAACCACGGCATCACCGCCTGCAGCATCAGATCGAAGCCTCCGCCAGCCACCCCGAGCCGGTAGCTTTCGGGCACCTCGACGTCAATGGTCATGGGGGCAGACGCGTTGCCGCGCAGCCCCAGCCCACGCCATTGCCCAGCAACCCTGACACCCGAGATTTCCGCGGGAATTGCGAATATGTCGACAGTGTCGGCGTCCGCGGTCAGTGTGGAGGCGACGTAGACGTCGGCGTGACCCGCGGACGTCACCCAGCTCTTGCGGGCCTGTAGCCGCACGCCTGCGCCGTTGCGCTGGGCGTGTGACACCGGCGCCCAGAAGTGTGAGCGGGATCCGGCCTCGGAAAACGCCAGGGTTGCCAGTGCTTGACCGCTGGCCAGCTCGGGCAACAGGTCGGGCAGGCCAGGCGGGGGTGCCGCGGCCACCGGCACGGCGGCGGTGACGTGCATCAGATAGATCATGGCGGTCGAGCCACACGCGCTGGCCAACGAGCTCACGACTTCTGCGAGCTCGTGCGGACCTCCACCTAGGCCCCCCACCTCAGCGGGCAGAGTGAGCCCGAGCAGCCCGGACTCTCGCAGTGCCGCGACGGCCTCCTCTGGGAACCTGGCCGTGGCGTCAACCTCGTGGGCTGACTCACGGGCAATGGCAAGCACCGGCTCAAGTTGTGTCTTCAGATCCACGCTCCGACATCCTTTCTCTCAGGAAGACTTTCCGCGATGCAACTGCTGACGCCGGCTACCAGGAAAGATTTTGTCCCAGTGATGCGGCGACGGCGATCTTTCCGATGACATGAATTCGATAAACGGCAGGACACGTGCTAGAAGGGCCAGCGTCCGTGGAAAACGGCAGCGAGCTTGCCGTCCAGGCCCAACAATCGGCCGGCCGGCACGATCGCCAGCAGGACGAGCGGGAACAAGTCCAGCGGATACTCCCACAGATAGAGGGAAGTATCCCACAGCATCAGCCAGATCGGGGTGACGAGCAGCAGCCCGCCCACCGCCGCCAGCCGGGTGGCAATGCCGAACAGCAGCCCGAGTCCGACCGCGAACTCGGCGACAGTGAGGAACCACTGGAAGAACCCCCAGTTGGCCAGCACCAGGTCGGTGTAGATCGTGCGCAACGGGGCGATCCAGGTTTCGGCGACGGCTCCGCTGAGGATTCCCCGGGCTGCCGAGCGATCGATAAGGGTGAAGGAGAACGGGCCCCAGTCCAAGCTTTTCACTCCGAAGATCTTCGCTAGGGCGTTGCTCAGCCAAAGCAGCCCGAAGAGGATCCGCAGTGCGGCGAAGCCGCGAGCCAGGGAACGCGGCGGGGCACCCAGGCGCCCGGCCTGCTCGGTGGTGTCCGGCATGAGGGTTGCCCTTCTTGTGGTTCGCGAGGGGCCGCGGGAGGTACCCGGACCGAGCACAATGATCACTTATCTTACGGTCAGCGTCGAGTCCTTGCCCGTCGTCCCGCCGCGCGGGCAACCCTTCGGGGGCGCGGTAGTGCTCGTGGTTGGTCCGTGCCCGCCGACGGCCAGGTCCTGCTGCTAGTGATCACCTCCGGCATGCCGCGCTTCCAGCGCGCAGCCGTGTGACCGGCTGAGCGCGCCGCCGAAGTCACCGCTCATGAGATGAATCAGGTTGGACGGGGCGGACTCGAACGGTCGGTAGTTACGGCAGCTCGATGAGACCGGTGGTGCCGTGGACGGTGATTCGCTGTCCGGTGGTGATGCGCAGGGTCGCGTCGGGGACTCCCACCACGGCGGGGATGCCGTACTCGCGGGCGACGACAGCGCCGTGGGAGTTCGCGCCCCCCATCTCCATCACCAGCCCGCCGGCGGTGAGGAACAGCGGCGTCCACCCGGGATCGGTGGACGGCGCTACGAGGATCTCCCCTGGTTCCAGGTGAGCTCCGACCGGATCGAGCACCACTCGCGCGGTGGCGGTCTCGGTGCCGGCGGAGGCGGGGGTGCCGGTCAGTTGCCCCTCGGCGGGTACCTGGTCCGCGGCCGCGAGCGCCTCGGGCACGGTGCCGTCGGACAGCATGACTCGTGGCACCTGCCGGCGCCGCAGCTCCCGTTCATAGCCTTCCCGGCGCTGTGTGACGACAGCACGGACGTCCTGACCTTCGAGCGCGGCCCGGGCCTGGACGAGATCAAGGAAGAACACGTCGTCGGGCTCGGCCAGCAGCCCGCGGCCGGCGAGTTCGGCGCCGACCGCGGCCAGCTGCTCTCGGACGTGGGCCAGGACGCGCACCAGGTAGTCCTTGTGTGTTTCGCGCAGGCCGACCAGCTCTCGTGCCCGCCCCAGCGCGACGCGCACCGCGGTGGCTCGGAGCCGGCTGCGGCGTCGCACTCTGCTGACGACCCGGGTCACCGTCGCGTCGGCGGCGCGAGCACCCCGGGCGAACTGCGCGTCCGGGGCGAGGTCCGGGTCCTGCAGCCGCAGGTAGTTGGCCAGCACGCCCACGATGTGGGTCGGGTCGTCAGACCAGCGAGGCATGCCCACGTCGATCTCGGCGACAGCCCGGTGGCCGTGCTGGGCCAGGAACTCCTCGAGGCCGCGCTGCAGCAGTGGCGGCAACTGGCGGTTGGTGAAGCGCTGCGCCAGCACCGCCGGGGCCGTCCCCTGCAGCGCGGCGGTAGCCGTCGGATCGGTGCGGACCCGGCTCGCCAGTGCCCACAGCCGGAGATCCATCGTGGTGGTGACGTTGTGGGGCAACCCGCGCAGCACTTCGTCCGACTCACCGGGCTCCAGTTCGGCGCGGGCGAGCTTGCCAGCCAGGGCTTGGGCGAGGAATCCGGCTCCGGCGACGGGAGTGATCGTCGGCATGATCGGGATGACCACGGTTCCGAGCAGGTGCTGGGTGTGGTCCAACCGTTGCCCGCCGGTGACGCCCGCCGGCACGGTGAGCCGGGAACGTAGCCGTCGGCCGACGTGGTCGACGCGCCGCCGCGCCGCGGCCGGGCTGACCAGCGCCTGGGCGATCTGCAGCGGGATTCGGAAGCGCACGGCCACCGCGAGCAGACGCCGGAGGAACGGCCATCGTGACCTGGTCCGCTCCGCCAGCCGCGGGTCGTCGCCCAGGCGCCGGAGCACCACCGCCGACCGAGCCTCCATCACGTCGAGGATCCGGGGCACCAGCACCCGACCCACCCGGCTGTGCAGCACGGGGGTGACGTCGATGAAGGGCCGCTGGCCGGCCTCCGCGAACGCCGCCGGCCCGGCCAGCGGGTCGCTGACCACGGAGCCGAACACCACCTCCGACGCGCAGGACGCGATCAGCCGGAATGCCGCCATGCCCATCGGGGTTATCGGGCGGGTCAGCCCCTGCGCGAGACTCAAGCAGAGGTAGACGCGCAGCTCCCGCTCCGGTGGGGTCGGCAGCGGGTACAGCGTGGTGATCGCCCGGGCCTGGGTCAGCCACAGCGCCCCGGCGCCGTCCAGTGCCCACTCGATGTCCTGCGGGGCGCCGTGGTAGTGGACCTGGACCCGCTGCCCCAGCACGGTGAGATCGCGAATCTGCCCATCACTCAGGCAGGGCTGCTGGGTGTCTGCGGGGCGCGCACTGTGTTCGGTGCCGCCGCCGGGCAGCGAGCGGACGACCACTCGCTTGTCACCCAGCCTGCGTTCCAGAACCGTGCCGGCGGCGTCGACGACGAAGTGGTCGGGGTTGACCGCACCGGACACCACCGCCTCGCCCAGGCCGGGGCTGGCATCGATGACGGTGTGCCCGCGGTGGCCGGTCACCGGGTCGGCGGTGAAGAGCACCCCGGCGACCCTGGGGTCGATCATCCGCTGGACCACGACTGCCAGCTGCACGGTGCTGTGGTCGATGCCGTTGGCTGCCCGATAGCTGACTGCCCGGTCGGTCCACAACGACGCCCAGCATCGGCGCACCGCATCGAGCACGGCATCCGCACCGACGACGTTGAGGTAGGTGTCCTGCTGGCCGGCGAAACTCGCCGTGGGCAGGTCCTCCGCGGTCGCCGAGGACCGCACCGCGACTGGGACGTCGTCGCCGAGGGCGCGATAGGCGCGATCAACCGCATCGGCAACTGCGGCCGGCACCGGCGACGCGAGTATCACGGTGCGGGCTCGCTCGGCCAGCTCGACCAGCCGGCCCGCCTCCTGCGCCCCGGGACCGGCGGCGTCGATGACTGCGCCCAGCTCGGCGGCGGCGGCGATCTGCTGGTAGGCCGCCGTGGTGACGCAGAACCCTGGTGGCACCCGAAGCCCCGCGCGGATCAGCTCGCCGAGATTCGCTGCTTTGCCCCCCACCACGGGCAGCAGCTGCGGACCGAGACAGGCGA
Source organism: Pseudonocardiaceae bacterium (assembly GCA_035640155.1). Lineage (GTDB taxonomy): Bacteria > Actinomycetota > Actinomycetes > Mycobacteriales > Pseudonocardiaceae > JALYQB01. The sequence goes on along the minus strand of DASQWR010000064.1, from coordinate 4,016 downwards.
GATCGAGGATCAGTTCCTGCTCGACCCAACCCGGTCGCTGCACGGTGGTCATCACCGAACAGTAGCGCCGCTGCGACCGAAACTCAACGTCCGATGAAAAACTGTCACAGGGAGCCGCGGTGCACCCAGTCGACCACGGCAGCGGAGCCGATGGCCTTGGCGCGGGCTCGGTAGCGCTCGAGGTCGTCGTCATCGAGCAGATCCCGCCACTGGCCGCTGGTGCCGCGGTGGAAGAAGCGCTCGTTGTCGTGCCAGATCGCACTCTGGGCGTTGGGTGCAGTCAGGGCCGCGCGGGCGCGCATCTCGTCGAAGGTCGCGGCGCTGACCAGCTCGGGCCACTGCGCCTCGGGGACGGTGATGGCGAGCCGGTCGGCCAAGGCCCGCATCTGACCTTCAAGATCAGCACGCAGGTCGTCGAAGTGCACCATCACGACATCGACGCTCTCCGGTGCGTCCCAGAAGCTCTGGAGGTGGTGCAGCGTTCGGAGCAGAGACGAGGCCAGCTCGGTCGGCGGCGTGTCGTCATCGACCCAAGCCCAGAAACGCTGCCGTTCACCGTCTGCCCACGAAGGCGGGGTCACCTGCTCGGGGGTGATGCCGTCGACCGAAGCGGCCGCGTTCCTCGCTGCGAGGAATGCGTCGAAGTCCATGTTCGCCCTGTGGTGGTCCATGGACAACGCCACATCGCGCGGGTCGCGTCCCACGCAAATGTAGGTGACCGACGTATCCAGCGGGAGCCCGTCGAGCGGTGTGTGGGTCTTGATGAAGCGTCGGTGTCGTTGGGCTTCGAGGTCGGCGAGCACGTCGCGGCGGGCTCGGGAGAGCATGTCCAGCCATGGTGAGAGCACCGACAGCGGCTGCGTGAGCACCGGCTCTTGCAGAACCAGCAGCGCGCAGATCATCTGGGTCCAGGTTGTTCCGCACTTCGGTGGCGTGCTGATCACGATGTCGCCGGGGCGGAACACGAATCCACGCCACCGATCACTGTCGTACACGAGCCCTCGATAGCGGACCAGCTCGCGTTCACCCACCAGTCACTTCCCGCACCTTGAACGCATGCCCGGACCCCACAGTCGCCACTGAGGCGCATCAGGAGAGCACCTGTTACAGGTTGCCCGGCCGGGGTGCTCCCCGCCAGCTCCCCGCCACCCGGATTGCCGTCCCGGAACGCGTGGTCAGGAACACGGCCACCAATAGAGTGACACCATGGCTGACGCCATCGCCGTGGGCAGGGCTCACTGGCTGGGCTTCCGATGGCAGGGGCATGGCCTGGACGGCCGTTCCCGCAACGACGTGCTCGACGACCTGTTGCTGCTGGGATTCCAGGGCAGTCGGCAGGCCGGCGCGGAGCAGTCGCTGATTCAGCGCACGAGCAGGATCGGTTCAACGAGCGTCACGAAGGCGATCTGTCCCGATGGTCCGCTGGTGAGTCTGTGGTCCGTGCGAGGAGCGCCGCATGCGCATCGTCTGGCTCATCTGGACTTCGTCCGTGACGCACTCGCCCCCCAGGAGTCGTACGAGGGAGCCGCCTACGTCGAGGCGGTCGCGGAGGTGGCGGCTGCCCTGAGCGCCGTGGTGACCGCCCCGACGTCGAAGTCGAAGGCAAGCAGCGAGGTGGCCGGCCGCGTGTCGGCCCCGCTGGTGACGTGGTGCGCACGCTGCAAGGCAGACCATGTTCCTGACGCGCTGTTCCGCGCGGCTGGGCGTCAGGAACAGATCGTCCTCGGCCCCGGGGAACAACGGGCGACCATGCTGCACCCGACTCCGGACCATCGGCAGGAGAAGGTCGACCACCCGCGCCTGGCGTTGTTGAACGCCTACCTCCGAGTGAACGGCCCGACCTGCAGGACTCTGTTCCGCGATTGGATGGAGGGCGACACCGAGGCTGTCGCCGACCTGTGGAAGGGACTGGGCGACGACCTGGTCCGGGTTCAGGTCGACAATCGGCGCTACGACCTGCCCGAGGCACTCGTGGAAGCAGTGCAGGAGGCGCCGAAGCCCGACGGGGTCGTCCTCGTCCCGCCCAACGATCCCTACCTGCGTCAGGTCGACCGGACCTTGCTCGTCCCTGAGAGCAAGCGACGCCAACAGGTGTGGCGGGCTCTCGCAGGACCGGGGGCGCTGCTGGTCGACGGCGAGGTGGCCGGCACCTGGCGCTATCGCCGCAGCGATCACGAAGTGACGATCACCCCCTTCGGCAGCGTGGCCCCCGCGCAGCGCGCCAAGGCCGAGCAGAGTGCCCAGCTCATCGCCAATGCCACCGGCGACAACGAGCCGACGGTCACCTGGGTCTGGGTCTGAGCACCCGCCCTGCCGAGGTTGATGTGATGAAGACATCCCACGCGGTCAAGGCGCCAAGCTGCGGCCTGCTGGCTGGTGAAAAGGCCACTCCGCGATGGTGCTGTCCGGCCGTGGTTCGAGTAAGGCCACTTGGGTGCCCCCGGCAGGACTCGAACCTGCGGCCTAGCGATTAGAAGTCGCTTGCTCTATCCGGCTGAGCTACGGGGGCCTGGCACCAGGTGGCGTTGCGGTCAGCGTAGCGAGGCCGGAAGCGGGCGGTGACTCGAAGGAGCCGCTGGCGTTCGGCATGACCAGGTTGCGCGCTTCGGTCACCTACCTCGACCTCGGACTGCGGGCCAGTTGGTCATGCTCCCATTGCCCGGCAGGGGAGAATCCGGTACCGCCGACCCGCCGGCCCTGGGAAGCTCGGACCATGGTGGAGATCGGCGTGGGTCTGCTCAGGACCTCCGGGGAGTCGCGCCCACGTGCGTCGCGGCGGACCGACGTCGTCATGACGGTGCTGTCGGTGTGGTTCGTGCTGGGCCTGTTCCTGGACGCCTACGCGCACGCCGACTCCCCGGAGCTGGAGACGTTCTTCACCCCGTGGCACGCGGTGTTCTACAGCGGGTTCGCCGTGACCGGCGCCTGGGTGCTGGAGATCGTGTGGCGGCACGCCGAGCGGGGCCGTCGTGGGATCGCGGCGGTGCCGGCGGGCTACGGGATGACGCTGGTCGCGCTGCCGGTGTTCGTGGTGTCCGGCGCGATCGACCTGCTGTGGCACACCGTGCTGGGCATCGAGACGCGGACCGACGTCTTCTTTAGCCCGAGCCACCTGGGCCTCGTCCTGGCGATGGTCGTCATCGTGACGAGCCCGCTGCGCTCGGCCTGGGCCGACCCGGACCTCTCATCCGGGCCGACGCTGCGGGCGCTGCTCCCGGCGGTGCTGACGCTCGCGTTCGCCGCGAGCCTGGTACTGCTGTTCCTGGCCTACGGCAACGCGATCCTGTTCTCCTCGGACGCGATCGTGGAGATCCTTTCCACCCTCGACGACGGCGACGCGGAGATGCTCGCCGCGCGGATCGTCGTGACGAACCTCGTGCTGCTCGCGCCGCTGCTGGTGCTGGCCCGCCGCTGGCACCTACCGGCCGGCGCGGCGACCATCAGCTACGCCACGGCGGCGCTGATCTCGGCCACGCTGACCGGCTTCGAGTACCTCGGCACGCCACTGTCGATCGTGGCCGCCGGTGTCGGCGTCGATCTACTGGCGCTGGTGCTGCGGCCCACCGCGGCCCGTCGCGCGGCGTTCTGGGGCTTCGCCGCGGCCGCGCCGCTGCTGACCTGGTCGCTCTACCTCGGGGTAGCCTCGGTGCTGGTCGGACGGGTCCCGACGGTCCCCGAGCTGTGGACCGGGATCCCGATCGTCGCCGCGCTGGTCGGGTGGCTGCTCGCAGCGCTGGTGCTGCCGACGGCCCAGGCCCAACCGGCGGCGGCCACGGGGCCGGAGCGGGTGTCAGAGCCGGTGCCCGGGCGCCGGTGAGCGCTGATGGCGCTGCCGCCGTCATCGGCTCGAGGGATTCTCGCAGCCAAACCCTTACCCTGGTACTCGTGACGGCCCCCGTACCCGAACGCCCCGCGCCGCCCCGCGGGGGTCCCGGAACGCTGGTCGTCGTCGGGGTGGTGCTGGCCGCCGCGGTGGGCACCGGGCTGACCGTGCTGCTCGCTGGGGACGCGCTCGC
>DASQWR010000063.1:0-3600 GCA_035640155.1 Pseudonocardiaceae bacterium | reverse complement strand
GCTCTGTGCTGCCGCACCACCGCCCGGAGCCAGCGCGCCCGCCGTGCCACCGTCTGCGGGGACGCCCGTGGGCGGGGCGATGCCCACGAGTAGCTGCTCCCCGTCGCCGAGCCGGCGCGCCAGGTTCAGCGCGGTGAGGTCCGTCTCCGGCAGCGGGCCGCCTGCCGCGTCCAGCGCGTCAGCCACCCGGGCACCGTCCGGCACCCGGACCACGCCCGGCCGGACCACCCGGCCCATCACGCTGACCACCAGCTCGGTAGCGGGTCCCGGGACGGTCACGCCGGGGCCGGCCCCCTCCGCTGCGGCCGGCGCGGCCGCCGGCAGCACGGGCAGCGCGGGCACAGGTTCGGGCACCGGACGGTCCCACCAAACCCCGATCGCGGCCAGCACCGCCGCGAGTGCCGCCACCGCGGAGAGTGCCCGGGCGCCGGGACGTCCGGGGTCCCACCGCGCGTCCCGGGCCGGAGCCGGAAGCCACCGTTGGACCAGCCGACCCGCAGTGCCCTGCGCACCGAGCGCACCGGCTCGATCAGCGTCGACCCGATCAGAACCAACCGGATCGAAGTCGACCCGATCGAAGTCGACTGGATCGAAGTCGGCGGGATCGGAGTCGGCGGGAGGAGGCACCGGCTTCGCCGGCTCGGTGGGAGCCGTGAGGGCGACGAGTCGGGTGCGGGCGCGGTAACGGCCCGCTCGCGGCAGGCCGTTCGGTTCCAGGGATTCGGCGGACACAGCGCGGAGGCTAGGTCGACCTGCACAGCCTCCGGGACGATGCGGTGCCGGTTCTGTGGACACCCCGCCGATTGGGGATGGTCCCACACCGACTGTTCAGGATCGGCGCGGGAGGCCATCCGGCAGTACCACCGCACCCAGCACGCCAGGGCCGCAGTGCGCACTGATGGCCGCACCCACCTCAGAGACCAGGCACTCCCCGAGCTTCGGGAGCCGTTCGTGCAGCCGCTCCACCAGCTCAGCAGCGCGCTCGGCGGCTCCGAGGTGATGGACCGCGACGTCCACCTGCTCCTTCCCCGCCGCCTGAACAGCCAGCTCGACAAGTCGTGCGCGGGCCCGGCTCGCCGTGCGTACCTTTTCCAACGGTACGATCCGGCCGCCCGCGACGTGCAGCAGCGGCTTGACGGCGAGCGCGGTGCCGAGCAGCGCGCTCGCGGAGCTGATCCGGCCACCGCGACGCAGGTGTTCGAGCGTGTCGACGGAGAAGAACGTGTGGGTCCGCGCGGCGACGCGGGCCGCGGCGGCGTAGACCACGTCACAGTCCGCCCCGGCCTGCGCTTCGATGGCTGCGGCGAGGGCGGCGAAGCCCAACCCCATCCCCGCCGAGAGCGAGTCGACCACCCGGATCCGGTCCGGCCCGATCTGCTCGGCCGCCAGCCGCGCCGCCTCCCAGGTCCCCGACAGCGCCCGGGACAGGTGCACCGACACCACCGCCTCGGCGCCTTCGTCCAACGCCGCGGTGTAGGTGACGGCGAACTCCCCCGGGGTGGGCCCCGAGGTCTGCACCGCGGCGTGCCGCTCGAGCGCCGCCACCAGGTCCGTCACGCTGAAATCCACGCCGTCGAGCCGCGCCACCCCGTCCACCGAGACGTGCAGTGGCACCACCCGGATCCGGTGGTGTTCGGTGAGCCCGTCGGGCAGGTAGGCAGTGGAGTCGGTCACGACGGCGACGGGCACGCCGGTCAGCGTATGTCCCCGGTGCCAGCCAGAGATCACCGCGCCAGCAGCGGCCGTTCGATCACAGCGGGGCGGCCGTGTTGTAGGACTCCAGGCGCCAGCTGCCGCGCACCCGGCGGAGCACTGTCCAGTGGCAGTTGCTGATCGCCCCGAACACCGGCCACGTCGGCGGAGGAAGGCCCAGCAACAACGGGGTCAGCCCGGAGATCAGCCCGCCGTGGGTGCACAGCACTGCGCTGCGGTGCCCGGTGGCGTCGAGCTCGTCGACGACCTGCCTGCCGCGGGCCGCAACCTCCAGGCGGGTCTCCCCGCCGGGCGGCGACCAGTCGGGGGTGTCCCGCCAGACCCCGCGGTCACCTGGCCAGCCGGCGTCCACCTCGGCCCGGGTCAGGCCCTGCCACGTCCCCAGGTGCGTCTCCCGCAGCCGCTTGTCGACGTCGGGCTCCAGCCCGATGTGCTCACCGAGCACCCGGGCGGTGATCGCGGCCCGGGACAGGTCCGAGGTCACCAGCACGTCCGGGCGCAACGTGGCGAGCACCGGCGCGGCGCGCTGCGCCTGCGCCACGCCGACCTCAGTCAGCAGCGACTCGTCCGACTGACCCTGCATGCGCAGCGTGGCGTTGTAGTCGGTCTCGCCGTGGCGCCAGAGCACCACCCAGTCCAGACTCACCCGGCGCCGTCCGTGCCGTCGTCCGGCGGCACGGGGCCCGGGTCGAACGGGATCATCGGGCAGTCCTTCCACAGCCGCTCCAAGCCGTAGAACGACCGCTCCTGCGCGTGCTGCACGTGCACCACGACGTCCACGAAGTCCAGTAGCACCCAGCGCCCCTCACGTGCCCCCTCGCGGCGCACCGGCTTGCTGCCCGCGTAGCGCATCTTCTCCTCGACGGCCTCGACGATCGCCTGCACCTGCCGCTCGTTGGACGCCGAGGCGATCACGAAGCAGTCGGTGATCACCAGCTGCTCGGACACGTCGAGCAGCACGATCTCCTGGGCCTTCTTGCCCGCCGCGGCGTGCGCCGCGACCAGTGCGAGCTCACGTGCCTGCACGGTGGCTGCCACCGCACTCCCTTCCGTTCCGCCGGATGCCCGGGCAGTCCCGGCGCGCTCAGATCGACGCACCCTGCGCGGCACGAGCTTAAGCTCCTGCGTCGGCCATCCCCGACCACCACCGCCTCAAGCGACAGAGTCGGCATGGTCGCGGAGTGCGACGAGAAACGCCCGAAGGTCAGCCGGCCCGGCTACCGCCATTGCATGGATTCGCTGCAGGTCGAGCCGCCCGTAGGCGTGGACGACGAGGTTGCGGAAGCCCGCGGCGCGGGCGAGCCGGTCGGCGAGATCCCGCGGGAGGACCTGCGCGTCGGCCAGGCGCCGGAAGGCGTCGGCATAGGTCGGTGGGCTTCCCACCCCGAGACGCACGCAGGTCGACACCGCCAGGTCGATCACCACTTGCACGGCCTGCCACAGGTGCAGGATCACGGTATCGGTGGCAGCCGTGTCCGGCCGCAGCTCGGCGGGATCCTCCGGCAGGTGGCGCGCCACCCGGTCGAGATGGCGGCTGACGGCCGCTGCCCGTTCGGCCAGGAGCTCACGGTCGACGGTGGCACTCATCTCAGGGCCGCGAGTACGTCCGCCTGGGCGGCGCGGATCACCGGCCCGGCATCGCACCAGAACCGCACCGCATCGAGCTGGAACTCCTCGAACCCACCCGCGGGACGATCGAACAACGGCACCCCGTCCCTGGCCGCGCGGAAGCGCAGCAGCGCACTGGCGCCGGCAAGGTCGACGAGGTCGACCGCATCGGTCCCCACCGCCACTGTGAGCCTCGCGTGAAGTGCGGCGGGATCGAGGCGGTCGTCGGCCAGGTAGCCAAAGTCCCAGTCCGAGCGCGGGCCGGCATCGTCGCGGGCA
>DASQWR010000062.1:0-19608 GCA_035640155.1 Pseudonocardiaceae bacterium | reverse complement strand
CGGGTCGGCGTCATACAGGGTCGGGGAGAGCCGCCCGATGGCCGCGAGGTGACCGAGCCAGAAGTGGCGCTGCCGCTCCGAGGCGCACAGGAAGAAATCCCCGCGCCGGAGCTGGTTGGACAGCACCGAGGTGACGACGTCCACGACCTGGCCACGCCGGACGTCGTCGGCGTCATCGCCGTTCACACCACGGTCGCGGCCCTGCTCGAGCTGCTCGAGGTGCATCGGGTCGTAGATGTCGCACACCACGAGGTGACTCGACGTCTTCAGCGCCGGGACCTGCTCCAGCACGTGGCCCTGCAGGACCACCACCTGCGCCCACTCCAGCTCAGGACCCATCTTCCGAGCCGGGACGTGCCGCACGGCGAAGTCGGCGGGCGGGGGATCGCAGTGCGGGTTGAGGCTGACCAGGCGGACGTCGTGCTCCGCGGCGAGCAGGTCGGCCATGTTCCAGGCCCGGATCGCTGGCCCGGCCATCCGCTCGGACACCGCGTCGCAGGTGAGCACCAGGATGCGCCGGCGCGCGCCGTAGACCTCCGTCACGCCGAGCACCTCGACCAGCGCGTCATGCGCCAGCAGGTAGGGCATCTGCGGGCAGGTGCGCTCCATCGCGTTGCGCATCAGCGGCAGCAGGTCGGCGTCGGTGCGCACCCGGGCGGCCTGCTCGACCTTCCTGGACGCCTGCAGCGCCGGCAGCATCTCGACGAACCGGTCGATGGCGTACACCCCGGCCATCGCGATCCGGGGGACGCTCATCGCGCCCTGGTCCGCCCCGGCCGGCCGGCGGGTGAGCTCCAGCTCGGTGGGATCGAGCTCCCCGCGCGCGGTGGCCCGACGCACGACGAGCGCGAGCGCGGCGGGCAGCACCGTGGCGAGCGTCTCGTCGGAGACGTTCTTGTAGAGCGCGGCGAGGGCGTTGCGCTCGAGCAGGTAGACCTCGCGGGCTGGGTCGGCACCCTCCAGTGAGCGGTGGTGGCGGTGGTAGGCGATCGAGGCCGGTTCGTAGCGCACCCGGTGCCCGCGCAGGTTCAGCCGCCAGCCGAGGTCGACGTCCTCGTAGAACATGAAGAACCGCTCGTCGAACCCGCCGACGGCGTCGAACGCGTCGCGGCGCACCAGCAGCGCGGACCCGGTGCCGAACAGCACGTCCCGGGCGGTTTCGTGGGAGCCGTCGTCCAGGGCGCCGCTGTGCGGTCGGTATCCCATCCCGTACCAGGTGAGGCCCCCGTCGACGTAGTCGATCCGCTTACCGTCCCAGTCCAGGACCTTGCTCGCGACGGCGGCGATCGCCGGGTCGCCGCCCAACGTGGACACGGCGGCGCGCACCCAGTCGCGGTGCGGGCGGGCATCCGGGTTGAGGAACGCGACCACCGATCCCGTGGCGTGCCGCACCCCGAGGTTGCAGCCACCGGCGAACCCGGTGTTGCTCTGTGAGCGCACGTGCATCACCTGCGGGACCGCAGCCGCGATGCGCTCGGCGCTGCCATCACCCGACGCGTTGTCCACGCAGACGAGCTGGAGCAGCGCGGACGGGTAGTCCAGCTCGTCCCGCAGCGCCCGCAGGCAGGTGATGGTGTCCTGCGCGCCGCGGTAGTTGACCACCACCACCGACACCATCGGCAGTGCCTGCTCGCCCACGTTCTCGGTCCCCTCGCTCGGCCGGGTGCAGCCTCTCGCATCGTGTGCAAGCTCTGCACGCAGGGGCCTGGCGCGGGCCGAACTGGTTGGTCGCCGCACCGGTCTCGATGCTCTGGTCCTGGGGGGAGAAGCCGGGGATCCGCACGGGTGTGCGGTCAGGAACGGCCGGCCCAGGTGGACCACACCACTGAGCGGCTGACGACCGCACGCTGCCCGATCCGGTAGCGCGCGGTCAGGGCCGCCGGCAGCCGCAGCGCCACCTCGGTGAGCACCCGCAACCGCAGCGCCCGAGCGAAGTTCGGGGTGCCCGGGCGGTCCCGGCGCCAGGGCAGCACCAGCGTCAGCGCGACGAAGCAGGCCAGCTCCCGGGCGGCGACCCCGGCGGGCGCGCAGCGCAGCAGCGTGAGTAGCCGGTTCCGCTCGTTCCAGCGGTGGAACGCCGACGTGCCGTGCCCGCTCGACGCACCGCCCGCGTGCCGCACCCGGGCTGCGGGCACCGCGACCACCCGGTGGCCGGCGAGGCGCAATCGCCACGACGTGTCGGTGTCCTCGTAGTAACAGAAGAACCGCCCCGGCACCCCGCCCGCCGCGCGCAGCGCCTCGGTGCGCAGCAGCGTCGCGCCGCCGCAGAAGCCGAACGGGTGGCGCGCGGTGGTGTCCGCGCCGTAGCCGAGCCGGGTCAGCGCGACGCCGAGCGAGGTGATCGCGCTCCCGTCGTGCAGCGCGGACGATGCCGCCGCGGCGGAGGCGTCGGCGTCCAGCGCGTCCTCCAGTGCGGCGAGCCAGCCCGGCGCCGGCTCGGTGTCGTCGTTGATCCAAGCCGTGAACGGGGTCCCGACCTGCGGCAACGCCGCTTCGAGCGCGCCTGCGTAGCCGACGTTGCGGCGCAGCCGCAGCACCCGGGGACGGGCGGGGTGGGCAGTGATCACGTCGCTGGTGCCGTCGGTGGAGCCGTTGTCCACCACCAGCACCCGATGCGCGCGGGTCTGCGCGGCGAGCGCGTCCAGGCACGCCCCGACCAGCCCGCGGCCCCGCCAGGTCACCACCAGCACGGTGCTGCGGGGTGCTGCGGGCACGGCAGGGGACGCTACGCCACCCGATGGCACCGACCCGCTGGCGGTTGTGGAGATCAGATGCGTGCCAGACTCGCCGGGTGCCGAGGCTCGTGGTGCTCCTGGAGCAGCTGTTCGCACCGGTGCCGGGCGGGACGGGCCGCTACTCCCGCGAGCTGACCCGCGCGTTGGCGGCCACCGCGCCGACCGGATGGACGGTGAGCAGCGCGGTGGCCCGCCACGCCGACCCCAGCGCGGCGATGCTGCCCGGCGTCGACGGCCCGACGATCCTGCCGCTGCCCCGGCGGGCACTGGTCGCCGCGGGGGAGGCCAGGGTCCCGTGGTGGCCCGGTGGCGACACGGTGCACGCCCCGACCCCGCTGGCCCCGCCCGGTCCCCGGCGTGGCCGGGGACTGGTGGTAACCGTGCACGACACGGTGCCCTGGACCCACCCGCAGACCCTCACCCGCCGCGGCGCCCGCTGGCACCGCCGAGTGATCGGCCGCGCCGCGCGTCGCGCCGATGCCCTGGTGGTGCCCACCGCGGCCGTGGCCGCAGAGCTGCCGCAGTACCTGCCCCACCCCACCCGGATGCACGTGGAGGGACGGATACACGTGGTGGGAGAGGGCGTCACCCCGGCGCTGGCCACCGCGCCGGAGCCACCGCGCGCCGACGCCGTCGCCGCGCGGCTGGACCTGCCGCCGCGCTACGCGCTGGCGATCGGCACCCTCGAACCTCGCAAGGGCATCGACGTGCTGCTCGACGCGTTGGCATCCCCGCACGGCCCCGATGTCTCCCTGGTGCTGGTGGGTCAGCGCGGGTGGGGTGGGGTCGACCCCGAGGTTGCGGCGCGGCGAGCCGGGCTCGCACCGGGCCGGCTGCGCGTGCTGGGCCGGATCACCGACGCCGAGCTTGCCGTGGTGCTGCATCGCGCCGCCGTGCTGACAGCACCGAGCCGGGCGGAAGGCTTCGGGCTGCCGGTGCTCGAGGCGATGGCGGCCGGGGTGCCGGTGGTGCACTCCGACGTGGCGGCGCTGGTCGAGGTCGCCGGCGGCGCGGGGGTGACCGTGGCCCGCGACGATCCGGCCGGGCTGGCCGCCGCGCTGCGGGCCGTGCTCGCCGACGGAGGCAAGGCGGACGCGATGATCACCGCCGGCCGGCGGCGGGCGCGGCAGTTCAGCTGGGAGCGCACCGCCCGGCAGGTCTGGTCCGTGCACGTCAACCTGCACCGCGCCCGCAGCCGTGACGGATGATGGAGTATCGCCGCGCCCACTGTTATGTACGCGATACCGTACATTGATAGCCTGGCACTATGACCAAGACCGTGCCGGTGAAAGACCTGCGACGCGAGCTCGGGCCGCTGCTGGACGAGGTGAGCGACCGCCGCGAGCACATCGTGGTCACCAGACATGGGCGACCGGCCGCTGTCATCATTCCGCACGACGAGTACACGGCGCTGGAGGAGACCGCTGACGTGCTCGCCGACGCGGGCGCTATGGCGGCATTGACCGAAGGTCTCGATGCCGATCCCGGCGATGACGTGAGCCTGGACGAGCTGCGCACCGAGATGGCGAGGAAGCGCGCCGTTGGCTGAGGTCGTCCTCACCAAGCCAGCCGCCGACGCACTTCGGGTTCTCCCACCGCCGCTGGACGAGGCGGCGCTCGACGCGCTGACGGTGCTAGAGTCGGATCCGTAGGCCGGCAACGTCCTGCGGGGTCGGCTGCGTGGTGTGTGGTCGTTGCGGATCGGGTCCTTCCGCCTGCTGTACACCATCCACCATGACGCCGCGTTGGTGCGCGTCCGGGCGATTCGCCACCGGTCAGTCGCCTACCGGAGCGACCCTCGCTGACGAGCACCGCTCGCGGGGGCCGATCGGGATGCGCTCACCGCTTCTCTGTCCACGACGCCGAGAGATCGATGGCGGAGAACACCGTGTCGACGTTGGTTCGCCTCCCGTCGCGCTGCGCGCTCGTCGTAGGCTGCCGCGGTGCTCGTCGAGCCTCGGGTACTGATCGACGCCACCGCCGTCCCCTCGGACCGCGGCGGCGTGGGCCGCTACGTCGACAGCCTCGTGACGGCGCTCGATGTCGACGGAGCCACTCCCGCGATCCTCTGCCGGCCTCGCGACGCCGAGCTCTACGACGAGCTCGCGCCGCACGCCGAGGTGGTGCCGGTCGCAGAGCAGGTCGCCACCCGCACCGCCCGCCTGAGCTGGGAGCAGGCCACCTTGCCGCGGATGGCGCACCGGCTGCGGGCAAGCGTGATCCACTCGCCGCACTACACGATGCCGCTGGCCAGCTTCGCGGCGTCGGTGGTGACGCTGCACGACGCGACCTTCTTCACCGACCCGGGGCTGCATTCGCCGGTCAAGGCGCGCTTCTTCCGGGCCTGGACGCGCACGGCGCTGCGGCGCGCGACGCTGTGCGTGGTGCCCAGCGTCTCGGCCGTCCGGGAGCTGACCCACTCCGCGGGCGCGGACCGGCGCCTGCTGCACGTGGCCCCGCACGGTGTCGACACCGAGTGGTTCCACCCGCCCTCGCCCGAGGAGGTCGCTGCAGTCCGGCGCCGGCTGGCGCTGGGCGCCGGCCCCTACGTCGCGTTCCTCGGGGCGCTCGAACCCCGCAAGAACGTGCCCGTGCTGATCGACGGCTTCGCCCGGGCCTGCCGGGGTCGGGCCGATCCGCCCACGCTGGTGCTCGCCGGCCAGCCGGGCTGGGACCCCCAGGTGGAGCAGGCGCTGCACGCGGTGCCGCACCGGCTGCGGGTGATCCGCGCGGGTTACCTGCCTTTCGCCGAGCTCGCCGGGTTCCTCGGTGGTGCCGCCGTGGTCGCCTACCCGTCGCTGGGGGAGGGGTTCGGGCTCCCCGTGCTCGAAGCGATGGCCAGCGGCGCCGCGGTGCTCACCACCCGCCGGCTCGCGCTGCCCGAGGTCGGGGGTGAGGCCGTGGCCTACTGCGGGATCGGGGCCGGCGACGTCGCGAGCGGTCTCGGAGAGCTGCTCGACGATCCGGCGCGCCGCGCGGAGCTCTCCGCCGCGGCCCAGCAGCGGGCGAAGGAGTTCACCTGGGCGGCCAGCGCCGCTCGGCACCGCGAGGCCTACGCCCGCGCGGCGCTCCTGCACCGGCGTGGACGCTGAGCGCTGGCGCGCGAGGCGGCCCGTCACTCCGGTACACCCGCGCCGGGACCTGCCGCGTGCGCCGGGCACAATCGGGCGCCGTGACCGCCGCCCGTTACGGACCTCACTTCGGGGACGAGCTCGCCGTCGTCACGGTGACCTATTCCCCCGGCGAGACGCTCGAGACGTTCCTCGACTCGCTGGCCAAGGCCACCAGCCGGCCCCTGCAGGTGGTGCTCGCCGACAACGGCTCCACCGACGGTGCGCCGGAGCTGGCGGCGGATCGGGACGGGGTGCGCCTGCTGCGGATCGGTGAGAACGTCGGCTACGGTGCCGCGGCCAACCGTGGGATCGCCGAGCTTGGGCCCGAGGTCGGCTGGGTGGCGGTGGCCAACCCGGACGTCGAGTGGCACCCCGGATCGTTGGACGAGCTGCTCGCCGCCGTGGAGCGCTGGCCGCGGGCGGCCGCGCTCGGCCCGCTGATCCGGGAGCCGGGGGGCGCGGTGTACCCGTCCGCGCGGCTGCTGCCGTCACTCGGCCGCGGCGTCGGGCACGCGGTCCTCTCCCCGATGTGGCCGGGCAACCGCTGGACCCGGGAGTACCGCCAGGAGGACGCCGCGATCGGGGAGCGCACCGCGGAGTGGCTCTCCGGCTCCTGCCTGCTGCTGCGCCGTGCCGCGTTCGAGCGCGTCGACGGGTTCGACCCGCGCTACTTCATGTACTCCGAGGACATCGACCTCGGCGACCGGCTGGGACGCGCGGGCTGGCTCAACGTCTACGTCCCCACCGCCGAGGTGACGCACCTCGGCGGGCACTCGACGAGCCGGATGTCCGACCGGATGCTCGCCGAGCACCACCGCAGCACCTACCGCTACCTCGCGGACCGCAATCCCGGATTGGCGCGGGCGCCGCTGCGGCTGGCGCTGCGGGCCGGCCTGGCCGCCCGCGCCGGGCTGCTGCGCCGCCGGGGTTCGGGGCCGCCGGGGTTCAGGGACGGTGCCGGGTGGGCACGGTGACCAGTAGGCGCGATGACGGGCGTCAGCGCCACTGCCGTGACGGCCCGAACGCCCCGAGGAAGCCGTGGGAAGCGCGTGCGATGACCACGGTCGACTCCGGATCGAGGTTCCGGGGGTCGGCGCGCGACACCAGGGTCCGCGGGATCCGCACCGTGTTGTGGGCGTCCATCGGCGAGGTGGCCGAGGCGGGCGTGACGATGTTGCGCCGGCGGGCCTGCGCCCGGGCCAGCGTCTCGTCGGCGCGGTCGAGGGCGTCCATCCCCTGCGCCTCCTCGCCTTCGGGCCGTTTCCCGCGTGCCGTCCCCAGCATGACGCACGGGAACCCTGTCCGCCAGAGCAGCGCCGCAGTCACGGACGGTGAGGAGATGTGAGACCTCGCGGGTCTTCGGAGCTGTCCGGGGTGGAGGCCGTCGTGCTGGTCGGTGGCCGGGGCACCCGGCTGCGACCGCTGACGCTCTCGGCGCCCAAGCCGATGCTGCCGACCGCGGGCGTCCCGTTCCTCACCCACCTGCTCTGCCGGATCCGCGACGCCGGGGTCCGGCGCGTCGTGCTCGGCACCTCCTACCGGGCCGAGGTGTTCGCCGCGCATTTCGGCAACGGTGCGGCGCTCGACCTCGAACTGGAGTACATGGTCGAGACCGAGCCCCTGGGCACCGGCGGCGGCATCCGCAACGTCGCGGGGATGCTGCGCGAGCCCGACGTGCTGGTGTTCAACGGCGACGTGCTGTCCGGGCTGGACCCGCGCGACGTGGTCCGTACCCATCGGGAGTCCGGTGCGGACGTCACGTTGCACCTGGTCCGGGTGCCCGACCCGCGCGCCTTCGGGTGCGTGCCCACTGACGGGGACGGGCGGGTGCAGGCATTCCTGGAGAAGACCGACGACCCGCCGACCGACCAGATCAACGCCGGCTGCTACGCGTTCCGCCGCGAGGTGATCGACACGATCCCGGCCGGCCGGGCGGTGTCGGTGGAGCGCGAGACCTTTCCCCGGCTGCTGGTGGCCGGGGCTCGGGTGCAGGGGCACGTCGAGAGTTCCTACTGGCTCGACCTGGGCACTCCCGCCGCGTTCGTGCAGGGCTCGGCCGACCTGGTGCGGGGGATCGCGCCTTCCTCGGCGCTGCCCGCCGCCCCGGGTGAGGCGCTGGTGCTCGGCGGAGCCCGGGTGGCGCCCGGTGCGGACGTCGCGGGGGGCTCCGCGGTCAGCGCGGGTTGTGTGGTGGGGATGGAAGCCCGGGTGCTGGGCTCGGTGCTGCTGGACGGGGCCGTGGTCGCCGACGGGGCGGTGGTGCAGCGCTCGGTGCTCGGCGCAGGTGCCCGGGTCGGCGCCGGTGCCGTCCTGTGCGACGTGGTGGTCGGTGACGGCGCGGTGATCGGCGCCCGGTGCGAGCTGCGCGACGGAATGCGGGTGTGGCCCGGCGTCGTGCTGCCCGACGGCGCGGTGCGGTTCTCCAGCGACCAATGAGGACGGCTCGTAGTCACCTCGCCGTCAGAGTGAAGCACTACGCTAAGCCTTGTGACTGGAAGTCATGGGCTCGACGAGCTCGCTGCCCGCATGGGACTAATGAGAGTATTCCGTAATGAATGAACTCGAGGTCGAGCGTCTCGCTGCGATGGAGAACGCCCGTTGGTCTCGTGGTAGCGGCGGCGACCGCTCGGATGGAGCTCCAGCTGATCGAATCAAAGCCGACCAGGCGCCCCGCCTGGATCCGCAGTTGCACCAGGGCCTATGGAGAGCAACGGCGCCTCTGCGCGGGCCCAAGGAGGACTGGTTAGCTCCGAGGGATCGACTTGCAGACTTCATGTACGTGCCACAGCAACTGGACAATTGAGCGAACAATGAAGTGCACGGAGGTAGTGACTGGGAAAGTACCCCGAATCGCAGCCGGTCGTCCAGACGGCTGGTGAGAGCCGTTGATGTCATCCTGGGAGCGCGTTCCACGTGACCGAAACTGACTTCGTTGACGATTGTTGGTCGCCCGGGTTTCCGCTGGATGTGCGCGCGCTGCTCGCACCGCTGCGGCGTGGGCGGGGCGACCCGTCGATGGCGGTGGACGGCGCGGGCGTGCTCTGGCGGGCCGGCACCACCCCGGACGGTCCCGCAACGCTCGCGCTGCGGCGTGACGGGGACGGGCACGGCCGTGCCGGCGACGTGTACGCCCGGGCATGGGGGCCGGGCGCGGGATGGGTCCTCGACGGGGTTCCCGCGCTGCTCGGGGCGTCTGATGACTCCGCCGGCTTCGTGGCACACCACCGGGTGGTCGCCGAGGCGCGGCGCCGGATGTCGGGGTTGCGGCTCGGGGCCACTGGGCGGGTGTGGGACGTGCTGCTCGCCACGGTGCTGGAACAGAAGGTCACCGGCATCGAGGCGCACCGGTCGTGGCGCGAGCTGTGCCGCCGGTTCGGGGAGCCTGCGCCCGGCCCGGCACCGGTCGGGCTGCGGGTGCCACCCACCCCGGCGGCGGTGCGTGCGATTCCCGAGTGGGAGTGGCACCGGGCCGGGGTCGACCTCTCCCGTCGCAGGGCGCTGCTCGCCGCGGCCGCAGTCGCGCACCGCCTGGAGTCCGCGGCAACCCTGCGCGGGAAGGCGGGGCAGGCCCTGCTGCGCCAGGTGCCCGGGATCGGGGTGTGGACCGCCGCTGAGGTCGCGCAGCGGGCCTGGGGTGACCCGGACGCTGTCAGCGTGGGGGACTTCCACATCCCCGCGCTGGTGGGCTGGGCGCTGGTCGGGCGCCCGCTCGACGACGACGGGATGCTCGAGGTGCTCGCGCCCTACGCGCCGCACCGGCACCGGGCGGTGCGCTACATCGAGGCGTCGAGCTTCCGCCGCCCCCGCTTCGGCCCGCGCTACAGCCCGCGCGACTACCGCGCGGTGTAGCCCGGCGCACTGTCGAGCGGGTGGTGTCACCATCCCGGCTGGGGAGGGCGGGCCGCACGAGCAAGGTCGAGACCGTCAACCTTGCCCTCCGGCTGGTTGCCGCCGGCGCGGCGGTGGACGCTGATCGTCGACGCTTAGATGAGTTGTTGGACCTCCTCGGTGATCGGCTCGCTGAGACCGACGTGCGGACCCAGGCGTGGCGTTAGGTCCGCTGCGTCTCGCCGACAAGTCGGCATGCGAGCAGGCGCGCTACGATCGTCGCGCCCAGGACCGTTTTCACGAGCTGCGGCAAGCCAAGCAGCTGGCGATCTGTGTCGTCTCGATTTCCGAGCTGCTCTACTCGGCTCGTAACGCCGCCGAGCTTGCCCGCCTGCGTCTCGGCCTCTCGTCGTTGCCCTACCTGCACATGACGGAGGCCGCTGAGCGGCAGGTCGAGGAGTTAATGGGGGAATTGGCAGCGCGAGGTCAGCATCGGACACCGATCCCCGACCTGATGCTCGCACGATAGCGCCCACCAGTTCGGCCGTCGTGCTGCACTCCGACTCGGACTACGAGCGGATCACCGCCGTCACCGGTCAGGTCCACGAGTGGATCCATGCCCGGGGCACTGGTCATGGGTCCGACTTGCCAGTGTAGCCACAACCTTCGCCACTCAGTCGGCTGGGTGCTCCGGCTCCGAGGCCGCCGAGCGCTCGGCTGCTCGGGATTCGAGGGCAGTCGCGACCGCCTCGAACTCCAGCAACGCGGCCTGGAGATCCTGCACGATCTCGCGGGCGATGACCTCCGGGGGCACACCATCGTCGGCGTCCGCGAGGCTCGGGTCCTTCAGCCAGGTGATGTCGAGGTTCGCCTTATCACGCGCGGCCAGGTCGCTGTAGTGGAACGGCTTCCACCGCTCGCACTCCTCGCGCTCCGCTCGATCAGCGCCGGGCCGGTACGCGTCGAGGACCGGCACCAGGTGCTCGTCGCGCAGGGGCCGCTGCTTGAGGGTGAAGTGCTGAGCCGTGCGGAAGTCGTACACCCACAGCGTCTGGGTCCGGACCTGGCCCTCTTGGGCACGCAATGGGCGGTCGAAGAACAGGACGTTGGCCTTCACGCCGCCGGCGTAGAAGATTCCGGTGGGCAGCCGCAGCAGCGTATGGACGTCGAAGTCGCGCAGCAGCCGTCGCCGCACCGTCTCGCCCGCCCCGCCCTCGAACAGGACGTTGTCCGGCACGACAATGGCCGCGCGTCCGCCGGGTGCGAGCAGCGAGGCGATGTGCTGGACGAAGTTGAGCTGCTTGTTTGTCGTAGTGACCCAGAAGTCGCTGCGGGTGTAGGCGATGTCCTCGCGCTCGGCCTTGCCGTTCTCCCCGACGACGGTGATAGAGGAGCGCTTGCCGAACGGTGGGTTGGCCAGCACCACCGATGCCCGGTTGTTTCCCGGAGCCGTGGCGAGTGCGTCCCGCACGTCGATGACCGGCTCGCTCTCGGCCCGTCCGACGCCGTGCAGGTACATGTTCATCGTCGCGAGCCGTGCTGTGGCGTCAACCAGCTCGACGCCGCGCACCGATCGGCCCTCGCTGAGGTCCCAGCGCTGCTGTGGCGTCATTGCCGTGGTGTGCTCGCGCTGGATGTGCTCGATCGCCGACAGGAGGAAGCCGCCGGTGCCGCATGCGGGGTCGATGACGGTGTCGTCCGGTGTCGGTTGCACCGCCTCGACCATTGCGCGGATCAGCGGGCGCGGCGTGAAGTACTGCCCGGCGCCCGACTGCTAGCGCTACCTTGCATCCCTGGTTCACGTCAACTGCTCTTTCGCGATAGCGACGTAGCCTATGGGTGCCCGCGAGCTGAAGACCACCGAGCCTGGCGGAACAACTCGGGCTGCACTGGATTCTAGGCCCAGCTTGCTTAAGCTGCGGCGGCCCTTGGAGATGTGCCTGTGCTGGTTCCTGGCGAGGTCATCTGGCGTGATCCAGGAGACATCGCCATTCCAATTATCTGCGTCTTTGCTGCTAGGTGTTCCGCCCGAAGCGACTCCGCTAATGTCACCGATGGTTCCCCATGCCCACCCCGGCGGCAGCTCCCTCACGCCGTGAGTTCCTGATTCAGCTCGTTGAGCACCGCCCGCGCCCGCTCGGCGTCCCCGAAGTCGCGCACGAAACCGAAGGTGCCCCCGCGCTCGGTGAACGGCGTGCGGTCCAGGTCGTCCATCTCCACGACGAGAGAGCTTTTCACGACGTCGCAGACCCGCATCCACCATCGTTCCGGCTCCGAGTACTCCACCCCGCGCGCCCGCTGGGCGGCCAGCCACGCCTCCAGCCTCGCTTCGATGACCGAGGCGAACGGGTCGATCCGGTCTGCCGCTTCCCCGTGGTCCTTGGCCAACTCGTGTCGCAGGATCGTCACGAGGTCCACGACGCCGGCTCGGTGCGATGGCTCGGCTACCTCACCCAGCTCGGCGTAGGCCCGCCAGAGGCAGTCGACCGCGCCGATCGCCGGGACCCGCGCCACTCGCTCGGCCAGCTTGGCCAGCTGCGCGTACGTCGGCCGGCCGGAGCCGCTGCCGTGCAGCACCTGGAGCGCGGCCAGCTCGTCGGTGTGGTCGCGCAGGAAGTTGCGAAACGACGCCACCCGGTCCATTGGCTCCCGACCGTGGTCGACCCGATCCGCACCCAGCAGCTCGTCGGCGTTCACCTCATCGAACAGGATGTCCTTCTCGCGGCGGATCTCCAGGATCCGGTCGCGCAGGTCCGGGTTGCCGGTCAGCGGCGCGACCGCGTCCCGCATGAGAGCGGCGACAGCGTCCTCGCCGCCGTCGGCTCGCGTGGTGAACACGGCGTCGGGGTCGGCGGCCGTCCCGAGCTGGCGGACGATGTCGCGCAGGCTCGGTCCGCCGGCGACGGCCGCCAGCTCGTCGCGCTGCGGCGGCGTGAGCTGGCGCTCCAACGCGTTCAGGCGGGCGAGGAGCGTCGACACCTCGTCCGGGGTGATCGTCAGCGTGCCGGTCTTGTGCAGCAGAGTCTCGAGCGACACCGACGGTGAGAGCCGCTCCATCGGGGTGGCGTCGACCAGCGGGGAGTCGGTCACGCCGACGGCGTCGACGATGACGAAGTGGTCCTTCGTGCGCCCGCCGACGGCGTCCGGGGTGACGACGGCGTACTCGTCGGCCCCGATGATCCGCGCCCCGCGGCCCTTCATCTGCTCGAAGTACACCGCCGAGCGCACCTCGCGCAGGAAGAACACACACTCGATGGCTCGCACGTCGGTCCCCGTGGCGATCATGTCGACGGTCACCGCCACCCGCAGTGACACGCTGTTGCGGAACTCCTGGAGCAACCTCTTCGGGTAGTTGCCCTGGTTCTTCGACCGGTAGGTGATCTTGGTGGCAAAGTCCTGCCCCTTCCCGAACACCTCGCGCACCTGCTGGACGATGACGTCGGCGTGGTTGTCGTCCTTGGCGAAGATGAGCGTCTTCGGCACGGCGCTGCGGCGCGGGAAGATCTCGGCGAACAGCCGGTCGCGGAACGTCTCCAGCACCGTGCGGATCTGGTCCTCGGCGATCACCGCGCGACCGAGCTGAGCGCCCGAGTAGGAGTAGTCGTCCTCCAGCTCCTGGTAGCGCCTCGCCCGCGTCCTCCGGTCGCGCACCGGCACGACCGTGCCGGCCTCGATCGAGGCGCCCTGCTCGGTGATCCGCGTCCGGATCCGGTAGACGGAGAACGGCACGTTGACGCCGTCGGCCACGGATTTCTCGTAGCTGTACTCGCTGACGATGTTCTGGTCGAAGAATCCGAGTGTCTGCTTGGTGGGTGTGGCGGTCAGGCCGACGATCGGGGCGTCGAAGTACTCGAGCACGGCGCGCCACCTGCCGTAGATCGAGCGGTGGCACTCGTCGACGACGATGAGGTCGAACGTCTCCGGTGGGATCGCGGCGTTGTAGACGACCTCGACCGGCGTGGGCGGCTCGTCCGGCGCTCCTTCGGCATTGATCTCGATGTCGGCAGCGGGCACGTCCTCGCCCTGCAACATGCGAAACAGCCGTTGGATCGTGGAGATCGCGACGTTCGTCGAGTCGTGCACCCGGCACCCGGCGAGCCGCTGCACGTTGTGCAGGTCGCCGAACCGTCGCCCGTCGTCGGGCGCGGTGTAGTTGGTGAACTCTCCCTCGGCCTGCTCGCCGAGGTTGTTGCGGTCGACCAGGAACAGCACCCGTGACGCGCCGGCGTGCCGGATGAGCGATAGGTCGCCGTGACGGCGGCGAACGTCTTGCCCGCGCCGGTCGCCATCTGCACCAGCGCCCGCGGATGCCGACGGCCGAGCGAGCGCTCGATGCCCAGCACCGCGTCCACCTGGTTTGGCCACAGCGCAGCACGGTCGAGCGCGGGCAGCGCGCGGATGCGGTCGACAAGTGTGGGAGCCTCGGGCTCGGCGTCGGCGCGCGCCATCCAGTCGGCGAGCGTGCGGGGCCGGTGGAACGAGAAGACCTCGCGGGACCGCGGGTCGGGCTCCAGGCGGTTGGTGAAGCGGGTCTCCGCGCCAGTGGACTCGTAGCAGAACGCCAGCGGCTCGTCCCGGCGCCACGTCGCTAGCTGCGCGTCCTTTGGGAGCCCCTCGGCGTAGCGGCGGGTCTGCCCCTCGACCTCGACCAGCGAGGTCCCCTCCCGCTTCGCCTCGATGACGCCGACGATCTTCGTGTCCACGTACAGCAGGTAGTCCGCGAAGCCCGTGGTAAGCCGGAACTCCCGCACGGCGACACCCTGGCCGGCCAGCGGGTTGGCGTCGCCGTAGTCCTGCACGATCCAGCCCGCGGCGCGCAGCTGCCGTCGATGACGCGGCGCGCCGCCACCTCGGACAGCGGGCGCGGTCGGCGTGCCCGCTCGATGAACGCTGCCCGTCCGGCGAGGGTCACTGGCTCGGCCGCGGTGGTAGCGAGGGCATCCTGGAACTCGGCGAGCTGGCGTTGCAGCTCGGCGAGCGCTGCCGCCGTCTCCTGCTGCGTCTTTCGGGCGCGTTCCAGCTCGAGCTCAGCCTGCCGTCGGGCCTGCGCCTCGGCGTCTCTCGACGACGTGGCCGCGGTCAGCACGGTCAGCGCTTCGGCCAGCTCAGCCTTCGAGGCCTGGTACTGCTCGTCCAGCGCCGCGAGCTGCTGCCGGTCCTCAACGGTGGTGGCCGCAGACGCCTGGGGCGGTTGGGGCGGGACGAACGTGTGCACCGTCCGATCGCCGGAGACTGCGCGGTGCAGCAGCATGCCGAGCTGGAAGCAGCGCGCGAGCGCGTTGACCGTGATGCGCACGTTGAACAGGTGCGAGTGGGTGGCGTCGTTGCCGGCCTTGCGCACCTCATGCAACGCGTTGGCCGTGACCTCGGTGAGCACCCCGGCGTCTTCGAGAGCCCTGATCCGGTCGACCTGGCGAGAGCTCTCTACGCGGGTCGAGGAGCGCCGGAGCAGCTGCTCGACCAGCACCTCGCCGAACTGCCGGCACTTGATGAGCGCGGCGTTGGGATCGCTGTAGACACTGGACTCGGCGCCGGCACCGTAGAGGGCGAGCAACGGCTCGATCGGTTCGAGCACGCCGAAGTTGACCGACCTCCGGGCAGTCTCCAGCAGGCGAGGATCGATCCGGCTCATCACCAGCCCGGGTCTCCGTGCGTGCTCATCGTGACCGTTGTACCGCGCGGCGGTGCGCCAGTGTTACAACCTCACAGCCGCGCACGCTAGCGATCGGGTTCAACCGCGTCTGAACCGTGGTACCGCGGGAGGTAATGGCCACAGATGGCCCTTGCGCGATATGGAGACGTTAATGGCAGTACATCCGCGGCGGCGCTGGTCGCCGGCGTTCGTGGCCGGCTGTAGCGATCGCGTAGTACTGGCCCGAGTCCTGCTCGATGACGACCAGGGTCCCCGGGTCATCGCATCCGGAAGGCCGTGAGCTGACCTTTCGGCCAGAGCTCACTTCTCGACTGGATCGGGACGGCGGTCACAGCAAGTCGGGTGAGATGCGGGAGGGCGTCGGTGGGCAGCGTGTCGACCGGCCATCAGGACAGGTCGACGGACTCGGCGCTCCGGACTGCGGTCGCTCCCGGGTGGTGTCCTGACGGACGGTGAGGTGGGACCTCGGGTGCTGGTCCAGGTCGACCTGTCGCTGGAGCCTGGTCAGCGACTTCTGGACTTCGTCGTAGGTCTTGGCCGTCTCGCGGAGCTGGCGCTGTTTGCGTGTGAGTGGGTCGAGGCAGCCGTAGACAGCGCGGTACGAGCCGCTGGGCAACTACTCGATGTGTCTGCGGACGCGGCTCTCTCTGATTCTCTGATTCAGCTAGTCTGAGTATATGCGCGAGATGTCGGCGTCCGAGGCCTCCCGGAGGTTCTCGGCTGTACTGGATGACGCCGAGCACGGCGAGACGATCGTGGTCACCCGCGGTGGGCGACGGGTTGCGCTCATCGTGCCGGTGCCCCGGGCCAATGGTGGGGCGCTGCTCGACGTCTTCCGTCGTTGGCACAGCCGCGTCGGCGTCGACGACGCGTTTGTCGCTCACGTTGCCGCTGCGCACGAGGCGGCTTCGGCAGCGTCGGATGCCGACCCGTGGCGCGACTGATCCTCGACAGCGGCGTGCTGGTCGCCGGTGTTCGTGGCCGGCTGGACCTGGGCGCGATGACCGACGAGGACGACGTGGCGCTGCCGGCCGTGGTGGTCGCGGAGTACCTGACCGGAGTCCTGCTCGATGACGACCAGGGCCGCCGGGCCGCGCAGCGCGCGTTCCTGGACGACGTCCTGGCGGTCGCCCCGGTGGTGGACTACACCCCGGCTGTCGCCGAGCACCACGCCGCGTTGCTGGCACACGTGACGCGCACCGGTACGCCTCGCGGCGCCCATGACCTCATCATCGCCGCGACCGCGCGGGCCACCAGCCGGGTCCTGGTCACCACCGACGGAAACGCCCGCTTCGGTGAGCTTCCCGACGTCCAGGCCCGCGTCGTCGCATCCGGAACGCCGTGAGTTGGCTTTCGGTGTGAACTCATTTCAGGACTGGGCCTGAACTGCGGCCCAGAGCGAGTCGCACGAGATGCGGGATGGTGTCGACGCGGGTGGGCAGAGCGTCGACCGGCCACCAGGCCAGGTCGACGGACTCGGCGCTGCGGATCGCGGCCGCTCCGGCCGGTGCGCGCACCAGGAAGCGCACGTCGAAGTGCCGGGTCGGCACCCCGAGCGAGCAGGTGATGGGGTGCACGTCGAGGTGCAGCGGTTCGGGCTCGATCACCAGCCCGTCGATGCCCGACTCCTCAGCCGCCTCCCGCAGCGCCGCGGCCACCAGCCCGGTGTCCTCGTCCTCGCAGTGCCCGCCGAGCTGCACCCACCGCCCCACCTTCGGGTGCAGGGTGAGCAGCACGCGGCGCCCGTCGTGCGAGAGCACCAGCGCCGAGGCGGTGAGGTGCCCGGGTAAGCACGAGCGGGCACAGGCATCCGGCCTGGCGCCGAGGAAGGCGAGGAACGCGTGGCGCAGTGCCCGCTGGTCCTCCTCGGGCGATACCCACCGGGTCAACAGGGCGACCGCATCGGCGTGCACCGCTGCGGCAGGTGTGCGAATCGGCGCGTTCACCACAGCACCAGTTCGTCGTCGGGGTCCCGTAGTTCACGCGGGACCGGTGGATCCGATGGGTGGCCGACGGCCACCGCGCCGAGCGGACGCCACCCCTCGGGCAGGTCCAGCTCGGCGCGCACCACGTCCGCGCAGAAGATCGACGAGCCGATCCAGCACGACCCGAGCCCTTCGACGGCGAGCGCCACCAGCAGCCCCTGCACCGCCGCGCCGACCGCGACGGTGAACATGGTCTCCTCGGCTGCCCGGCGGCGGGCGTCCGGGTAGTCGTGCGCCCCGTCGGGCACCGCGAACGGCAGCAGCACCTCGGGGGCGCTGCGCAGCAGCTCACCTCGCCCGATCCGGCGCTCGATCGCCTCCTCGGGCAGGCCGTCGGACCGCAGGTCGGCGCGCCAGGCGTCCGCCATCGCGTCCAGCAGCCGGGTGCGCCGGACCGGGTCGCGAAGCCACCCGAAGCGCACCGGGCGAGTGTGGTGCGGCGCCGGTGCGCTCAGCGCGACCCCGACCGCGCGGCGCAGCACCTCGGCGTCCACGGGCTCGGAGGTGAAGGAGCGCACCGAGCGCCGCAGCAGCACCGCCTCCCGCCGACCAGCCGCGATGGCCTCGTCGGTACCCAGCCGGAAGAGGTCGTCGTCGGCCGGACGAACCAGCTCCGCCGCGACCGACCCGTCGTCGGCACCTCCCATGCCCCGCAGCACGGCCACCGGTACCCCGCCGAGCTTGCCCTTCACCAGATCGGCGGCGGCAGCGGCCTCGTCGGCCACCGCGACCTCGGTCACGGCCAGCTCGTTGCCGTGCGCGTCGTGGGAGCCGGCGTAGCGATGCAGCACTGCCAGTCCCGCGGCTCCGATCGCGGCGTCGGTCTGGCCCACCCGCCACGCGCGGCCCATCGTGTCGGTGAGGACCACCGCGACGTCCACGCCGAGCAGCCCGGCCAGGGCGGTCCGCAGCGTGGCGGCGCTGGCGTCCGGGTCCTCGGGAAGCAGTGCAACCTCGTCCAGGCCGACGTTGGACGCGTCCACTCCGGACGCCGCCTGCACGATGCCCAGCGCGTTCTGGGTGATGAGGGTGCGACCTCGCCGCGCGAGCACCTGGGTGGCCTCGGACTCCACCAGCCTGCGCCGCGCGGCATCCCGCGTCTCGGGGTCGGCGGGGACCCTGACCAGGCGGCCCTCCACCTTGGACACGACCTTGCTGGTGACGACCACGATGTCGCCGTCGGCCAGCCACGGTGCCCGGTCGGCGATCGCGGCAGCCAGGTCGTCCCCGGGCCGGAACTCGGGCAGCCCCGGCACCGGCAGGATGCGGACTTCGCCCCGCGCGGCGTGGTCGGTGGTCACGCCGCGACCCCGGCCAGCTCCAGCGCGACCCGGGCCATCACCGCGGTGGCGTCCACATCGGACATCAGCAGTGGGGTGGCGCGGACCTCGGCCCCGGGTACCGTCGCCACGTCGCCGGGGTGCACCAGCCAGCCGTCGAGGATCCCGTCCCCGGCCCGCCCGCCGTAGTGCCGGCCCACCGCGCCGGCCTCGCTGGGCACGCCGATCGCCGCCAGGCACGCCTCCGCCATCCCGCGCAGCGCCCGCCCGCCGATGATGGGGGACAGCCCGACCACCCGGGCCCGGGTGGCGCGCAGCGCCCCGCGGATTCCCGGCACCGCGAGGATCGGGCCGATCGAGACCACCGGGTTCGACGGGGCGAGCAGCACCGAGTCGGCATCCGCGATCGCGTCGAGCACCCCGGGACCGGGTTCGGCGTCATCCCCGCCGACGGGCACGAACGCCCGAGCGGGCAGTGCGGCGCGGTGCCGCACCCACCACTCCTGGAAGTGCATCGCCCTGAGGTCGCCGCCATCGTCGACCACCACCACGTGGGTCTCGCAGCGGTCGTCGGTCATCGGCAGCAGCCGTACCCCGGGCCGCCACCGGTTGCACAGCCTGTCGGTCACCGCGGAGAGCGGGGAGCCCGCGCGGAGCATCCGGCTGCGGACGAGGTGGGTGGCGACGTCCCGATCGCCCAGGCCGAACCACTCCGGGTCGGCCCCGTAGGCGGCCAGCTCGCCCTGCACCGTCCACGTCTCGTCGAACCGGCCCCAGCCGCGGGTGGTGTCGATGCCGCCCCCGAGGGTGTACATGCAGGTGTCCAGGTCGGGGCAGATGCGCAGCCCGTGCAGCCAGATGTCGTCCCCAGTGTTGACCACCGCGGTGACCTCGTGCGCACCCGGGCTCCCGCCGAGCGGGGCCAGGCCCAGTGCGGCCTTGACCCCTAGCAGGAACCGGGCTCCCCCGACGCCGCCGACCAGCACCACGACCTTCACACCGCAGCACGCTAAC
>DASQWR010000061.1:0-2226 GCA_035640155.1 Pseudonocardiaceae bacterium | reverse complement strand
GCCGCTCGTTCCGGCTCATGCTCGCCACATCGCTGGCGGGCTTCGGCGGCTACGCCCTGCTGCTGCCGGTGGTCCCGCTGTGGGCCTCGACCGGCGGAGCGGGGGAGTTCGGCGCCGGGGCGACCACCGGGGTCCTCATGGTCGCCACCGTCTGCACCCAGCTCGGGGTACCGTGGGCGTTGCGCCGGTTCGGGCACCGCGCGGTGCTGGCCGCGGGCATGATGCTGCTCGGCGCCCCGACCCCGCTCTACGCGCTGAGCACCGGCCTGCCGCTGCTACTCGGGGTGTCGCTGCTGCGCGGCGTCGGATTCGGCCTGGTCACCGTCGCGGGCAGCGCGCTGATCGCGGAGCTGGTGTCGCCGCGGGAGCTCGGCCGGGCGTCGGCGGGGTACGGTCTCGCGGTCGGGTTGCCGCAGCTCGTGCTGCTGCCCGCCGGAGTCGCAGTGACCGACGTGCTGGGGTTCACCCCGTTGTTCGTGCTGGCTAGCGCGCTGCCCGTGGCGGCGGTGCTGGCCGTGCCGTGGATCCGGCTCCCCGCCCGGCCGGACGTCGCGGCGCCCAAGCCGGTGGGGTGGCGGGCTGTCCGAGCGTCGGCCGGGCCATGGATCTCGATGCTGGCCTGCTCGGTGGCCCAGGGCGGGCTCATCACGTTCCTGCCGCTGGCCGTCGCCGGGTCAGCGCTGCTGGTGCCCGCGGCGCTACTCGCGACCACGTCCGGCGCGCTGCTGGGGCGGCTCGCGGCCGGGGAGCTCACCGATCGATACGGGCTGGCCGGCCGGCTGTTGCCGCTCGGCGTCGGCACCGCAGCCGTGGGCATGCTCATCGAGGTGCTCGCGGCCGACACTGGGGTCGCGGTGGTCGCCGGTGCTGCGCTGGTCGGCCTCGGGTTCGGCGCGGTACAGAACAGCTCCCTGGTGGTCATGTTCTCCGCCGCCGGGGCGGCCGGCTACGGCGGCGCGAGCGCGGCGTGGAACATTGCTTACGACACGGGCACAGGCGTCGGCGCCACCGGGCTCGGCGCGGTCGCCCAGCCGCTCGGGTTCGAGGCAGCATTCGGGGTGTCGGCGCTGCTGCTCGCCGCGACGCTGCCCGCGGTGCTGGGCGCTGAGCGGGCTCGTCCGCACCGCGCTGCTCTAGCTGATCCTCGCTGACGCGAAGGAGGGGCACCGGCGGTGAGGTCGCTGACGGGGACCTCGATAGGGTCACATCCGTGCCGGATGACGACGTCGAAGCGCGGGTCAGCAGTCTTGAACGCGAGGTGGCTCGGCTCCGCGAGCAGGTTGTCCTCGCCAACTCCGACGCTGCCGCTGCCCGCGTGCTGGCGGCTGGTGCTGACCGTGATGTGTCGGAGGTCCGTGCTGAGCTTCGCGCCCACACTCACGCCCTCAACGCCTTGCGAGAGACACAGCTGGAGCTGCGAGAGACCCAGGTGGAGCAGGGACGGGAAACACGCGAGGGTTTCGCCACGGTGGGCACCGGCATGGCACAGATCACCGCGCTACTCACGGAGATCAGAGGCTTGGAGCCAGGGTGAGGTAAGGCTCCGCGCTGTGGATAGGCCTGCCGGCCGGATCACGGAGCTGCGCCTGGCGCTCGCGGAAGCCATCGCTGGCGTCTCATTCGGTACGGGCGAACCGCGCCACCGCGACGCCCAGGAGGGCGGTACTACAGGCGACGACAAGGGTCACCTGCAGCCAGATCGGCACCGGCCATCCAAACCAGAAGATGCCGGGGTCGAGGGTGGCCCGGGTGGTGGGGTCGACATCCAGGTTGTCGAAGACGACCGCGCGCATCGGCTCGACCACGTAGGTCATCGGGTTGAGGTTGTCAGGGCGGCGAAGATCGGGCTCCGCATGGCCCGTCCGCTCCGCGTCGCGGATCGTCGAGCCGGTGTGCGCGAGGAACACGTCGTCCAGGCTGGGCCGGGTCACGGTGACCGACCGGATGGGGACGCCCAGCACGGCGAACAGCCGCGGCACGAATCCTGACGTTCCGGCATGGTCTGGAGTTGATCCTCGCGGGGTTGCGGGTCCGGCACCGGGAACTGACCGGCGAGCCGGCCGCCGAGGCGGCGGACCGGTGATCGGCTATTCGCCGAGGAACTCAGGTGCGAGGATTCGGGCGTGCGGCTGTTCGTGGCGCTGATCCCACCTCACGTGGTGGCCGAGGAGCTGGCTACACGCGTGGCGCCGCTGCGGGAGATGGCCCCGGAGCTGCGGTGGAACC
>DASQWR010000060.1:0-3135 GCA_035640155.1 Pseudonocardiaceae bacterium | reverse complement strand
GAGGGAGCTGGCAGCCTGGCCCGGACGAACTCCACGTGATCGCGGCCCGCAGTCCATTCCGCGACCACCGCGGCCACCGTCTGCCCCGCACCTGCCGGCTCGGGCTCCAGGACGTCGAGCACCCGGGCGGCGCCCGCGGTCGCGAGACGGGCGGTGCTCAGCGCCTGCTGCACCACTGCGCGGATGTCCCTGACCGCCGCAGTGTCGCCTGGGTCCGCGATGAAGAGGGTCAGCGCGACCTCACGTTCGAGGACCGCGTCGAGTCCCCGCCAGAGCCGTGCGCCGCACCGATCGTCTCGCCCGACCTCGTCGACCAGCCGGTAGCGTCCGGGTCCGAGGACGGCTCCGGGGGTCAGCCAGGCAGCTGCGCGGGCCGCCTCTGTCCCCGTCGACTCCGCGCTCACCGCTGGTCACCCTCTCGCTGAGACTCCTGACGCAGCCCGCTCCGACGCGGCACCACGGGAAGAACGCACTCAGGGTACGCCCGAACGGGTCACAATCGCGTCACGAGCGAGGACTGAAGCGGCTGATCAGTACTCGCACCGCCGCTTGGATCTCGCCGGTGCGCAACGCCAGGAGGGCGCCCGTCATCACCACACCGATCACAACTGTACTCAGTACGAGATCAATCCAGGCGCCGGCCACCCCGTCGAGGTCGACGAGGAGTCCGACGCCCAGCGCGGCGCTCGCCGCGGGCACCGCGGCGAGCACGGTCTTGCCGACCGTCACCAGGACCTCGGCGCTGCGCACCCGGCGCAGCCGCACCCGCAGCCAGACCTGCCCGACGACGGCGCCGACCACGAAGCCCGCGGCGTTGACCGTCGCCAGCCCGAGCACGACGTCCTCGGGATCCAGGACCGCGGGACAGGCCAGCAGCAGCGGCACCTTGACCACCGTCATGACCACCATGATGAGCATCGGAGTGCGGGCGTCTGCCATCGCGTAGAACACCCGCAGCTGCAGCATCGTCACCGCGTAGGGCAGCAACCCGAACGCCGAGAACGCCAGCGCGAGCCCCAGCCGGCTCGCGTCCGCGGACCCGGAGGCCCCGAAGGAGAACAGCGCGATGCCGATCGACTGCCCGGCCACCGTGAGCAGGACCGTGACCGGCACCAGCAGCACCGCGGAGTAACGGCTGCCAAGTGACAGGTTCTCCACGACCTGTGCCGTGTTGCCTTCCGCCGCCGCCCGGCTCATCCGCGGCATGATCGCGGTGAGCAGTGAGACGCCCAGCACCCCGTACGGGAGCTGGAACAGCATCCAGGCGTAGGAGTAGATCGCCACTCCACCTGGCGCGCCCTCGGCGGCGGCTCGGGTGGTGGCGATGTAGCCGACCTGGCTGACCAGCACGTACCCGACCACCCACAGCACCAGCGTTCCGGCCTGCGACAGCCGCCGGTCCTTCTTGAACAGCTCAGCCCAGCCCCATCGCCAGCGGAACCGGAAGCCGACCCGGCGCAGTGCCGGCAGCAGCACGGCGGCCTGCGCGGCGATGCCCAGCGTGGTGCCGACGCCGAGCACGAGCAGCTTGGCCTCGCCCATCCGGACCGGGTCGAGGCTGATCTCGCCGGGGACCAGGGTGAACACGGCGAGGGTGACGAGCACGACGAGGTTGTTCACCACCGGTGCCCAGGCGGGCGGCGCGAAGACACTGCGAGCGTTGAGGATGGCGCCGAACAGGGCACCCAGCCCGTAGCACACGATCTGCGGGAGCAGCAGGTAGGCGAACGCCGTGGCTAGCTCCGGGTTGGCGGCGCTACCGTCGCCCAGGTAGAGCCGGGTGAGCGCGGGGGCCGCGGCCACGGCCACCACGGTGGCGACGGCGAGCAGCACGGCGGCAACCGCGACGAGCCGCTGGGTGTACTCCAGGCCGCGGTCGGCGTCGTCCCGGGCTGCGCGCACGAGCAGCGGCACCACCACGCTGGTGAGCACCCCACCGAGCAGCAGCTCGTAGACGACGTTCGGCAGCGTGTTCGCCACCGTGTAGGAGTCGTTGAGCACGCCGAACCCGACGACCCAGGCGAGCAGCAGCTTGCTGGCGAACCCGGACAGCCGGCTCACCAACGTGCCGATGGCGATCGTGCCCGTCGCGCCGGCCAGCGACGGTGCCGACGGGAGTGCCGCCGGGGGTGCCGGCCTCGTCGCCCGCTCGCGGGTGCTCATCGCGCTGGCTGCCCGGCTCGCGCTGGCTGCCCGGCTCGCGCTGGCTGCCCGGCGCGCGACGCTCTGATCCGCCGCACGACCCGCCGCATGACCAGCAGCACCAGCACCGCCCCCGCCCCCGCTGTGAGCGCCACCGTGACGGCGCCGAACGCCGTCGACTGCAGTTGCAGGCTGCTCGGTTGCCCCAGCGGGGTGCCACCCGGGGTGGTCAGGCGTGCGTCGACGCTGAACGTTCCGGCCCGGGTGACCTCGGCGGGGACGGCGAACTGACGGTTGCTGCGCGCCGGCACCTGCTGCACCCCCACCGGACCGGTGCGCAGGCCCGGGGTCTGCTCGAGGTCCAGCCGGACGTCGATGCTCACCGGCAGGTCGTTCTGCACCGTGAGCAGCAGTGGGGAGTCCGACGAGGCCAGCGTGTACGGGCCCGGGGGGGTCACGATGCGCACGGAGCCGCTCAGCCCGTCGAGCCGGCGGGAGACCTCGGCCACCAGGCCCGCGGCGCGGTCCGGCTCGTCCCGCCACGCGGTGGAGACCCCGCGCAGCAGCGCGAGGCGCAGCGGGTCGAACAGTTCGGCGGGTTCGAGGCGCACCGTCGCGTCGCGCTCGGTGGCTGCCTCCAGGTCACGCAGCACGTCGTGGGCCTGCGCGACCTGGCCGGTGACGGCTTGGGGGATCTCCTGCGTGCCGGCCTGCGCGGGGTAGTCCAGCTCGGCCGCCGGTCCCTGGGCAGCCGGTCCCTGAGTAGGCGCCCCGACGAGCGCGGGCAGGTCCCGCGGGGTGAGGAAACCAGCGGTGACGAGCTGGGACGCGGTGCGCAGCAGCGCGACGGCCTCGGTGCCGCGGGCCTGCCAGCGGCGCGGCGGCACCAAGAGCACCGGCCGGCGGTCCTCGGCGAGGGCTCGGTAGGTCAACGCGCCGATGCCGTCCTGGGCGGCGAGCGGGCGCGCGGTGCCGGTGGGGCGGGTGGCAGCG
>DASQWR010000059.1:0-16054 GCA_035640155.1 Pseudonocardiaceae bacterium | reverse complement strand
TCCGCCGACGCGGGCAGCGCCGCCGCGAGGTCGCACGCCACCCGCAGTCCCGCCGGGTCACGGGTGCCGTGCGCCACCAGCACCAGGCTCATCCGCACTCCCCCGCCTCCAGCGCCAGCCGGTAGCCCCGCTTGACCACGGTCTGCACCAGCCGCGGTTCCCCCAGAGCGGAGCGCAACCGGGCCACCGCCGTCTCCACGGCGTGCTCGTCGTCGCCCCCGCCGGGCAGCGCGGCCAGCAGCTCGGCGCGCGACACCACCCGTCCCGGCCGCGCGGTCAGCACCCGCAGCAGCGCCATCGGCGTCGGCGGGACCGGACGCAGCACCCCGTCGACGACGGCGGCGTGTCCGCGCAGCTCGAGCAGGTGGCCGGCGACCGGCCAGCGGGGCGCCCGCGTGGGCAGCTCCTCGGCCAGCGTGCGGACCAGCGCCCCGATCCGGGAGCGTTCCGGCTGCACCGTCGGCACCCCCTGGTCCACCAGCGGGCCGGCGGTGACCGGGCCGACACAGGCGGCGAGCACGTCGCTCCGAAGCCGAGCGAGCAGCGCAGCCTCGACGCCGAGCTCCGCTGACCGGCGCAGCAGGCTCGCCGCCGCGGGCGCGCTGGTGAAGCTGATCGCGTCGAGCTGCCCGTCCAGCGTCGCCTCGATCAGCCGGTCCAGCGGGCCGATGTCCTCCGGGGGCAGCCAGCGGTAGACCGAGACCTGCACCACCTCCGCTCCCGCGCAGGTCAACGTCTCGGTGAAGTGCGGCAACGGCTCGCCGTGCAGCTGCACCGCGACCCGCACCCCGTCCACCCCCGACTCCAGCAGGTGCTCCAGCACCTCCGCGGAGGACTCCGAGGCCGGTGACCAGGCGTCGGTCAGGCCACCGGCGCGGACCGCCCCGCGCGCCTTGGGTCCGCGGGCGAGCACCGTGGTGTCGCGCAGCGCATGAACCAGGTCCTCGGCCAGCCCCCACCCGTCGGCGGCCTCCACCCACCCGCGGAAGCCGATGCCGGTGGTCACCACCAGCACATCCGGCGGTGCCGCGACGAGCGCCCGGGTGACCGCCAGCAGCTCGGCGTCGTCGAGCAGCGGCACGATCCGGATCGCCGGCGCGTGCAGCACCACCGCACCGCGGCGCTCCAGCAGCGCGCCGAGCTCCTCCGCCCGCCGGGCCGCGGTCACGCCGATGGTGTACCCGGCGAGCGGCTCGACCGCGGCACGGAGCGCGTCGGCGGTCATGTCGCCGAACCGACCTGCACCACCCCGTCCAGCACCCGGACGGGATGGATCGTCACGCCGACTTCCGGATCGTCCAGGCAGCGCCCGGACCGCAGCGAGAACCGCTGCTTGTACATCGGGGACGCCACCGTGGGCTCACCGCCAGCGTCGCCGACGATGCCGCGGGAGAGCACGCACGCGCCGGAGAACGGGTCACGGTTGGAGACCGCGGCGAGCTCCCCGTCGTGCAGCAGGAACACGGCCACCTGCTCGCCGCCCGCCAGCAGCACCGCCACGCCGCGTTCGGGCACCAGCGCGCTCACCGCGCAGGCGGGGGTCCAGGTGGACTGCACCGTCGCCGTCATCGCACCACCTCCTGGCCGAAGGAATGAGACCGGAAGCCCCGGACTAGTCGAGGAGACGGGGACTGCCGAGGGGCACCGGGATGGGCTGCCCCCGGCGGTCGACGAACTCGATGGACGGGTCGGGGGCATCCGGGGCGTTGACGAACGAGGTGAAGCGGGCGAGCTTGTCAGGGTCGTCGAGCACCCCCCGCCACTCGTCCCGGTAGGCGGCGACATGGGCCTCCATCGCCGACTCCAGCTCGGCCGCGATGCCCAGCGAGTCCTCGACGACCACCTCGCGCAGGTGATCCAGCCCGCCGTCCATCGCCTCGATCCATGGCGCGGTTCGCTGCAGCCGGTCGGCGGTGCGCACGTAGAACATCAGGAACCGGTCGAGGTAGCGCACCAGCGTCTCGGCGTCCACGTCGGAGGCGAGTAGCTCGGCGTGCCGCGGGCTGAAGCCGCCGTTGCCGCCGACGTAGAGGTTCCAGCCGTGCTCGGTGGCGATCACCCCGAAGTCCTTGCCGCGGGCCTCGGCGCACTCGCGAGCGCAGCCGGACACCCCACCCTTGATCTTGTGCGGGGCCCGCAGCCCCCGGTAGCGCAGCTCGAGGTCGATGGCCATCGTCACCGAGTCCTGCACTCCGTAGCGGCACCAGTCGGTGCCGACGCAGGACTTCACGGTGCGTAGCGCCTTGCCGTAGGCGTGCCCGGACTCCAGCCCCGCGTTGACCAGGCGGCGCCAGATCGCCGGCAGCTGCTCGACGCGGGCGCCGAACAGGTCGATCCGCTGCCCCCCGGTGATCTTGGTGTAGAGCCCGAAGTCGCGGGCCACCTCACCGATCGCGATGAGCTTCTCCGGGGTGATCTCGCCGCCGGGCACCCGCGGGACCACCGAGTAGGTGCCGTTGCGCTGCATGTTCGCCAGGAAGTGGTCGTTGGTGTCCTGCAGCGCCGCCTGCTCGCCGGCGAGGACGTGCCCGCCGCCGAGCGAGGCCAGGATCGACGCCACCGCGGGCTTGCACACGTCGCAGCCCCGGCCGGTGCCGTGACGGGACACCAGCTCGGAGAAGGTGCCGATCCCGGTCGCCCGGACGATCTCGAAGAGCTCGGCCCGGCTGTGCGTGAAGTGCTCGCACAGGGCCTTTGACTGCTCCACTCCGTGCGACGCGAGGAGCTTGCGCAGCATCGGCACGCAGGAGCCGCAGCCGGTGCCCGCCTTGGTGCACGCCTTGAGTGCGGGCACGTCGGTGGCGCCGGCGCCGACCGCCTCCCCGATCGCTCCGGCGGTGACGGCGTGACAGGAGCACACCTGCGCGCCCGCCGGGAGCGCGCCCGCGTCGAGCTCGGCGCCCGACGGCGAGATCAGCGCACCGGGGTCGGCGGGCAGCTCGGAGCCGACCAGCGGGCGCAGCGACCCGTAGGCGCTCGCGTCGCCGACCAGCACCCCGCCGAGCAGGGTCTTCGCGTCATCGGAGATCACCAGCTTGGCGTAGCGACCGGACACCGGGTCGTTGTGCACCACCTCGAGCGCGCCCTCGGTCTGCGCGTGCGCGTCGCCGAAGCTGGCGACCTCCACCCCGAGCAGCTTGAGCTTGGTCGCGGTATCGGCGCCGGGGAAGCGGGCGGACCCGCCGAGCAACCGGTCGGCCACCACCTCGGCCATCGCGTAACCGGGCGCGACGAGGCCGTAGCAGCGGCCCTCGATCGCGGCGCACTCACCGATGGCGTAGACGTCCTCGTCGTCGGTGCGGCAGCGGGTGTCGACCAGCACGCCCCCGCGGTCGCCGACGCCGAGGCCGGCCTCGCGGGCCAGCGTGTCGCGCGGGCGCACCCCGGCGGAGAACACCACGAGGTCGGTGTCGATCTCGATGCCGCTCGACAGCCGCACCAGCAGCCGCCCGCGGTCAGCCTCGATCGCCTCGGTGGCGGCCCCGCAGTGCACCGTGACACCGAGGCCCTCGACGAACCGGCGCAGCAGCGCACCGCCCCCCTCGTCGACCTGCAGCGGCATCAGCCGGGGTGCCATCTCCACCACGTGTGGTGAGAGACCCAGCTGGCGCAGGGCGTGCGCGGCCTCCAGGCCGAGCAGCCCGCCCCCGACCACCAGCCCGGAACGGCGCCCGGGCGCGGAGGTGCCCATCGCGCGCTCGGCCATGGCCCGGATCGCGTCGAGATCCTCCGGAGTCCGGTAGACGTGGCAGCCGGGCAGGTCGTGGCCGGGTACCGGCGGGACGAACGGCGCCGAGCCGGTGGCCAGCACGAGCGCGTCGTAGTCGAACCGGTGGCCGGACGCGGTCCGCACCCGGCGGGCGTCCCGGTCGATCGCGACACACGGGTCCCCGAGGCGCAGCTCCACCCGGTCGTCCTCGACGCCGGGCAGTGCCAGCAGCTCGGCGTCCCAGCTGTCCACGTAGGACGACAGCGCGACCCGGTCGTAGGCGGCCCGCCCTTCCTCGGCAAGGACCACGATCCGCCACTGACGATCGGTGTCACGTTCGACCAGCGCCTCGACGAGGCGGTGCCCGACCATCCCGTGGCCGGCGATGACGAGGGTGCGCATCACGCAGCTCCTTCCTGCTCCGTGGGCGACATCTCCGGTTCGGGGTCGGTCTCGTCCAGCCAGTGGCAGAGGCCCTCGACGACGCCGGCGCAGCTGCCGCAGCCGGTGGTGGCCCTGGTCCCGACGGCCAGCGCCGCGACGTCGCGGGACCCGCAGCGCCAGGCGGCCACCAGCTCGCCCTTGGTGACCCCGTTGCAGCGGCAGACCACGGCCCGGGCGGGCAGCTGCGCGGGCGAGTCGGTCGCGGCGGGGGTGGCCCGGCCGAGCAGCAGCGAGAAGCGGTCCGCGGGCGCGGGCGCCCCGGAGTCGTGCAGCTGGATCACCGGGCCGGTGGCATCGGGCAACCCGAGCAGCACCGCGCCGGCGATCCGGCCGTCGCGCACGGCGACCGCGCCGTAGCGGCCGCGGGCGGCGTCGGACACCCGCACCACCTCGACGTCCGGTCCCTCGTCGAGCGACCCCATCGCGGCGAGATCGACGTCGCGGGCCTTCAGCCTGGTGATCATCGCCGAGCCGGTGTAGCGGGCAGCGGGATTGGCTCCGCTGAGCAGGTCGGCGAGGACGTCGGCCTGCTCCCAACACGGTCCCACCAGGCCCTGGCAGCGGCCACGGTGCTCGGCGCACTCGCCGATCGCATGCACCCCGGGGGCCGAGGTCGCCATCCGGTCATCGACGACGATGCCGCGCTCCACCCTGAGTCCGGCGCTGCGCGCGAGCCAGCTCTGCGCCGCGACCCCGGCGGTGACGACCAGACCGGCGACGTCCAGCGCGGCGCCGTCGGAGAGGGTCAGGCGGCCCGGCTGCCATCCGACCGCCCCGGTCGCCAGCCGGAACTCCACACCCACCCCGCTGAGCACCCGGGCCAGCACGCCGCCAGCGCCGGGGTCGAGCTGGCGTTCCATGAGGTGACCCACCGGGTGCACGACGGTGACGTCGACGCCCAGCCCGGCGAGCCCGCGGGCGGCCTCGACACCGAGCAGCCCGCCGCCGAGCACCGCCATCGGACCGCCGCGGGCCAGCTCCGCAATCCGCTCGCAGTCGGCCACGGTGCGGAACGTGACCACCCCGTCGGCGGGGGTGCCGTCCCGGCCGACCAGGCCCTCGACCGGGGGCAGGGTGGCCCGCGACCCGGTGGCCAGCACCAGCTCGTCGTAGTCCAGGGTCTCGTCGTCGGCCAGGGTGACCCGGCGGGCCCGGGTGTCGATGCGGACCACCCGTGCGTCCAGGCGCACCTCGACCCCGGGATCGGGGAGCTCGAGGGCCTCCGGGGTGGTCGTGCCGGCCAGCACCGCGGAGAGCAGCACCCGGTTGTACGCGGGCCGGGGCTCCGCTCCGAGCACGGTCACCGGCAGGTCGGAGTTCCGCCGCCGCAGCCCCTGCGCCAGCCGGTGCCCGGCCATCCCGTTGCCCACGATGAGGATCATGAGTCCGCCTCCGCCGCTGGGACGTGGCCTGGGACGGCATCCACGGGTTCCAGCCGCACGGCGCACACCTTGAACTCCGGCATCCGCGACACCGGGTCCAGCGCCGGGTTGGTGAGCAGGTTCGCCCGCTCGTCGCCAGGGAAGTGGAACGGCAGGAAGACGGTGTCCGCGCGCATCGTGTCGTCGGTGCGCACCGCCGCCAGCACCGCGCCCCGGCGGGACACCACCCGGGCCGGCTTGCCGTCGTCGAGCCCCGCGGCGGCAGCCGTGTCGGGGTGCACCTCGACGAAGGACTCCGGATCGGCGGCGAGCAGCTCGGGCGTCCGGCGGGTCTGCGCGCCGGACTGGTAGTGCGCCAGCACCCGCCCGGTGGTGCCCCGCAGCGGGTACTCGGCGTCGACCCGCTCAGCGGGTCCGACGTCGTCGACGACCACTGGCACGAACCGGGCCCGCCCGTCCGGGTGGGCGAAGCGCTCGGTGAACAGCCGCTGCGTCCCCGGGTGCCCCGGATCTGGGCACGGCCAGTACAGCGCCTCCCCCGCGTCGAGGCGCTCCCAGGTGATCCCCGAGTAGTCCGCGGCCCCGCCCGCCGACGCGGCCCGCAGCTCGTCGTACACCGCGCGTGGGTCGGTGGGGAACCGATCGGCCGGCTGCCCGAGCCGCTCCGCGATCCCGTGCAGCACGTCGAGGTCCGACCGCACTCCCGGTGGCGGTGGCAGCGCCCGGCGGCGGCGCAGCACCCGCCCCTCGAGGTTGGTCATGGTCCCCTCCTCCTCGGCCCACTGGGTCACCGGCAGCACCACGTCGGCCAGCTCGGCCGTCTCCGAGGGCACCACGTCGGCGACCACCAGCAGGTCCAGCGCCGCGAGCCGGGAGCTCACATGCCCGGCGTGGGGCGCCGACACCACCGGGTTGGAGCCGAACACCAGCAGGGCGCGGGGCCCGTCCGGTTCCCCCAGCGCGTCGAGCAGCTCGTAGGCGCTGCGTCCCGGCCCGGGCAGGTCGCCCGGGTGCACCCCCCACACCCGGGCGACGTGCTCGCGGGCCGCCGGGTCGTCGATCCGGCGGTACCCGGGGAGTTGATCGGCCTTCTGGCCGTGCTCCCGGCCACCCTGGCCGTTGCCCTGCCCGGTGATGCAGCCGTAGCCGCTACCCGGGGTGCCGGGCAACCCCAACGCCAGCGCGAGGTCGATCAGTGCGCTGACCGTGGCGGTTCCGGTGGCATGCTGCTCGACGCCGCGACCGGTGAGCACGAAGACGCCCGCGCCGCGGCGGTGCGCCGAACCGAGCAGCGCCGCCGCCGCCCGCAGCGCCGTCGCGCCGACCCCGCTGACCCGCTCCACCCGTTCCGGCCACCACGTCGCGACCGCGCGGCGCTGCGCGCCGAACCCGGTGGTGCGCGCCGTCACGTAGCCCTCGTCCACCCACCCCTCGGTGACCACCACGTGCAGCAGGCCCAGCGCGACCGCCAGGTCGGTACCCGGCCGCGGCGCCAGGTGCATCCCGCCCCGGGCCAGCGCCCGCTCCGCGGTGACCGAGCGGCGGGGGTCGATCACCACCAGCTGCGCGGCGTCGAGGTGACCGAGCATCGGCGGCATCGTCTCGGCGGTGTTCGCGCCGGCCAGCAGCACCACCTCAGCCCCGGCCAGGTCGGTCAGCGGGAACGGCATGCCGCGGTCGATCCCGAACGCCCGCAGGCCCGCCGCGGCCGCCGAGGACATGCAGAACCGGCCGTTGTAGTCGATCTGCGCGGTCCCCAGCGCCACCCGGGCGAACTTCCCGAGCTGGTAGGCCTTCTCGTTGCTCAGCCCGCCGCCGCCGAACACGGCCACCGCGTCCCTGCCACCGGCCCGCTGCACCCGGCGGATGCCGGCCGCCACGAGATCGAGCGCCTCGTCCCACTCCGCCGGGCACAGCGCGCCGTCCCGGCGCACCAGCGGGGTGGTGAGCCGGTCCGGGGCGGTGAGCACGGCGGGCGCGGTCCAACCCTTGCGGCACAGCCCACCCCGGTTGGTGGGGAACTCCCGCGGCTGCACCGTCACCCCGTGCGGTCCGCCGGGCGTGAGGGTGGTCCCGCACTGCAGGGCGCAGTACGGGCAGTGGGTGTCCACCGGGGCCATACCGTTCATGCTCGTCACCTCCTGTGTCGTGGGCATGACGGTGCGGTAAAGGCCGCTCCGGATGTGCGTCACACCCCGTCCAGGACCGGCCGCGCAGCGCCCGTAGATGCGGGGCCAGCGGAGGTGGGAGCGGAGGCAGCGCGGGCAGCGGTCGGGCGATGCAGGTAGACCCGCCAGGTCAGCCCGGCGCAGACCGCGTAGAACGCCAGGAAGGCGATGAACGCGGCGGTGCCGGTGCCGGAGCTGCCGAAGGAGAACCGGAAGGCGACGTTGATGAACACTCCGCCCAGGGCGCCGATAGCTCCGGCGATCCCGATCAGTGCCGCCGCGAGCCGTCGGGCGCTGCGGCCTGCCTCGCCCGGGTCGGCCCCCGCCTCGACCTGGCTGCGCGCCTGCGCGGCGAAGATCGCCGGGATCATCTTGTAGGTGGAGCCGTTGCCCAGCCCGCTCAGCACGAACAGCGCGATGAAGCCCACCAGGAACGCCGGCAACGACTCCGACGGAGCGGCGGCGATGATGCCCACGGTGGCCAGCGCCATCCCGATGAAGATCCAGAACGTCACCCGGGCGCCGCCCCGGCGGTCCGCCAGCCACCCCCCGACCGGCCGGGCAAGCGAGCCCAGCAGCGGCCCGATGAACGTCAGCGACGCCGCTGCGAGCGGGGTGAAGCCGAACTGGGTCTGCAGCACCAGGCCGAACGCGAAGCCGTAGCCGATGAACGAGCCGAACGTGCCGATGTAGAGGAACGACATGACCCAGGCGTGCCGGTCCCGGACCACCGCGAGCTGGGCGGCGACATCGGAGCGCGCGGTGGCCAGGTTGTCCATGTACAGCGCGGCGCAGGTGACGGCGACGACGAGCAGCGGGAGGTAGAACATCGCGACGTACGCGGGGTTCATCTGCCCGAAGAACGCGATGACGAACAGGCCGACCAGTTGCACGGCCGGCACCCCCAGGTTGCCCCCGGCGGCGTTGAGCCCGAGGGCCCAGCCCTTCCGGCGGTCCGGGTAGAAGAAGCTGATGTTGGCCATCGAGGACGCGAAGTTGCCGCCGCCGATCCCGGTGACCGCGGCCAGCACCATGAACGTCGCGAACGACGTCTCCGGGCGCTGCATGAAGATCGCGGTGAGGACGGTGGGCACGAGCAGCGCCGCGGCGCTCACGATCGTCCAGTTGCGTCCACCGAAGCGCGGGACGGCCAGCGTGTAGGGCACCCGGATCACCGCGCCCACCAGGGTGGCGAAGGACACCAGCAGGAACTTGTCGCTCGCGTCCAGGGTGAAGCCCTGCGCCGGCGTCATGAACAGCACCATGACCGACCACAGGCTCCACACCGAGAACCCGATGTGCTCGGTGAAGATCGAGAAGATCAGGTTGCGCCGGGCCACCCGCTTACCCGTGGCCTCCCAGAACGCCGGGTCCTCCGGCTCCCAGTGTTCGATCCAACGACCCCGACCCGGTGCTGCCGTGCGTCCGGACGTGCTCATCGCGCCTCCCTGGCCTCGGTGGGTCAGGAACCCGACGCTAGGGAGCGCGTGTCATCGCGATGTTGCCCGCTGTTGCGGGGAGAAGAACACCCCTTCACACCTGCAAGGATCCGGCCGTGAGGAGACTCCTGTCGGTGGCCGCCGGGTTCAGAGCAGCTCGGAGACCTGGGTGGTGGCACGGTGCAGGCCGGCGAGGGACTGCACCGTCGAGCGCGGGTGCAGGGCGTGCACGGCGAGACGGAAGAGCAACGCACGCAGCAGCACCTGCGGCCACTCGTCCAGCGCCGACCAGCGCCGCGGCAGCCCCGGGTCGGCTCCGCCCCAGGCCAGTGCGTCGACCACGACGACCGCGGCGGCCCACTCCGGCGGGCGCCAGTATGGTGTGAAGTCGATGACAGCCGGCGGCGCGGAGCCGGCGAACAGGACGTTGCCGAACAGGTCACCATGCACGATCTGTGGCGACAGCGCGACCGGACGGCGGGCCCCGGCGAGCCGGGCGAACGTGGTGCCGCCAGAGTCCAGGGGCAGCTCCGGCTCGGCCTCTCCCCACGCCGCGGCGTCCGCGACGGCGTACATGTCGTCTCGGTCGGCCAGGAAACCCGGCCGGGCCAGGTGAGCGGTCGCGGCGTGCAGGCGCTGGGCGACGCCCACCACCTCGTCGTGTCGGGGCTCGACCCGGCCGGAGACGTAGCGGCTGGCGGCCCACCCGGAGACCACCCAACGCCCGTCGGTGGAGCGCAGCGGCCGCGGCACCCGGACGTCGTCGACGTGCAGTCCGTCGAGCGTCTGCGCGATCCACGCCGCCTCGGCCGTGCTCGCCACCCGCTTGAGCACCACCTCACCGCAGCGCCACACCGGCCCCTGGTCCAGCGGATCCGCCTCCTCCTCGCGCACCCCGAACGCGGCGCGCACGTGCTCAGGCGGTGGCGAGCTCCCCGGAGGCGGCCCCAAAGACGGCCCAGACGACGGCCCAGAAGACGACACTGTCCGCGCAATTCAGTAGGTTGGCAGCGAGGGATCCACCTGCTTGGCCCAGGCGAGCACACCACCACCGACGTGCACGGCGTCCCGGAAGCCCGCCTTGTGCAGCGCGGCCAGCGCTTCGGCAGAGCGGCCGCCGGACTTGCAGTGCAGCACCAGCGGCTTGTCCTGCGGCAGCTCGGCGAGCGCCGCACCGGAGAGGATCCGGTCCTTGGGGATCAGCGTGGCGCCCGGGATCCGCACGATCTCGTACTCGTGCGGCTCGCGGACGTCGATCAGCGCGAAGTCCTCGCCGCGGTCGATCTTCTCCTTGAGCTCCATGGCCGTGATGGTGGATCCGGCCGCAGCCTGCTGCGCGTCGTCGGACACAGCACCACAGAACGCGTCGTAGTCGATCAGCTCGGTGATCGGCTTGGACTCCGGGTCCTTGCGGATCGTGATGGTCCGGTAGCTCATCTCCAGCGCGTCGTAGACCATCAGCCGGCCCAGCAGCGGCTCGCCAATCCCGGTGATCAGCTTGATCGCCTCGTTCACCATGATCGATCCGATGGACGCGCAGAGCACGCCCAGCACGCCGCCCTCGGCACAGGAGGGCACCATTCCCGCGGGCGGCGGCTCCGGGTAGAGGTCGCGGTAGTTCAGGCCCTGCCCGTTCGGCGCATCCTCCCAGAACACCGACGCCTGGCCCTCGAACCGGAAGATCGAACCCCACACGTACGGCTTGCCGAGCAGCACGGCCGTGTCGTTGACCAGGTACCGGGTGGCGAAGTTGTCGGTGCCGTCCAGGATCAGGTCGTAGTCGGCGAAGAGGTCGAGCGCGTTGGAGGAGTCCAGGCGCAGGTTGTGCAGCCGGACCTGCACCAGAGGGTTGATCTCGCGAATCGAGTCCCGCGCCGACTCGACCTTGGGGCGGCCGATGTCGGAGGTGCCGTGGATGATCTGGCGCTGCAGGTTCGACTCGTCGACCTCGTCGAACTCGACGATGCCGAGAGTGCCGACCCCCGCGGCCGCGAGGTACAGCAGGGCCGGGCTGCCGAGGCCGCCGGCACCGATCACCAGCACCTTGGCGTTCTTCAGCCGCTTCTGCCCGTCCATCCCGACATCGGGAATGATCAGGTGGCGGCTGTAGCGCTCGACCTCCTCCTTGGTCAGCTCCGCGGCGGGCTCCACCAGCGGCGGCAGGCTCATCGGTGCGCTCCTCACGAGTGGGATGTCTTTCCGGCTCAACGCCGGAGGCCCGGCAGCTCTTCCCGCCCAGGTTGCCCGCTTACTCGACGGTCGGGAACGGCCACGCGTTCGGCTCGCAGACCTTGCCGTCGGCGGTGACCCGGTCGGTGCCCAGCACAGCGAGGTAGTCGTTGGCCAACCCCCAGGTCTGCTGCATCATCACCGGCGCGAGCCGGCCGGTCTCCTCGCACCCGGTGTGCTCGAAGCCGAGTCCGTGTCCCACCTCGTGGTTGACCACGTACTGCTGGTACTGCACGACATTGCCCTGGAACGGCACCGCGCCGCGGGCCCACCGCGCGGTGTTGAGCACCACCTGGTTCAGCTCGCTCTTCCAGCACGATGCGTCGTAGGGGATCACGAAGCCAC
Source organism: Pseudonocardiaceae bacterium (assembly GCA_035640155.1). Taxonomy (GTDB): domain Bacteria; phylum Actinomycetota; class Actinomycetes; order Mycobacteriales; family Pseudonocardiaceae; genus JALYQB01. Next base: position 4,338 of record DASQWR010000059.1, on the reverse strand, counting down.
ACATCCCGCGTTGCCCCAGCTGGGAGGTGAGGGTGATGCGGAGGTCGGCGGCCCGCGGGTCGTCGATCCGCTGGAAGGCGTGTTCACCGCTGCCGATCCAGCTCCTGGGGTCCTGCAGGGTCGCGTCCACCATCGCTGCGAAACCCTGCGCGCCCCCGGCCAGCTCCACCCCGTCCTCCACCTCGACGGTGTAGGTGAGCAGCCGTCCGGTGCCGAACTGCGGCCCCGCCCCGGGCACCACCGTCCAGGTACCGTTCCCCATCTCGGTGAACGGCCCCCCGTCGGGCAGCTCTGCGGGTGCCTTGGCCGCCGCGACATCACCACCGCCGGGGTTTGGGTCAGGGATGGGGATCAGCGGTCCGGTCGGCTTCGACGCTCGCTGCTGGCCGGACTGCACGGAGGTCTCCGGCGCGGGGGACTCCGGTGGGGGCGTACGAGCCGAATCCAGCACGGCCAACCCGGTCAGCACCACCAGCACCGGCACGGCATACGCCCACCATCCGTAGGTGGACATGGTCCGCGCCGGCCGGCCGCGCGGCGGCCGGCCGGACCGCATCGCGCCGTCGGTCCCGAGATCGGCCTCACCCCACGGCGCTGCGAGTGGGCGCGCTTCCGAGACGCGGTGACGTCCGGCGCGCCGGGCGCTCCCCCCGTCGTTCCGGCGTTGTCCGCGGGGGCCGCTCGGGGCGTCGGGGTGTGACCGGGCCAGGGCGGCTGCACCGGGCCGACCTGCCGGAGACGCAGTCGACCGGTCACCCTGCGTCGACCGAGTCACGCCCTTCAGCCTGCCACACTGGCCTTCGCCAGCCGTAGTTCACCACTCCCCGCGCGCATCGGCGTCGAACATCCCAAGCATCGCGCGGGCCACCGTCTCCGGTTGCTCCATCTGGGCGACGTGGCCGGTGCGGGGGAGCACGAGGAGCTTCCCGCGCGGCAACGCCGAAGCGGTGCGGGGGGCCTTGCGGACACTGACCAGCCGGTCCCGGGCGCCCCAGACGACCAGCGCGGGCCGGTCGACACCCGCGGCAACCGTCCACAACGACCGGCTCCGCGGAGCCAACCAGGAGCGCACCAGCCCCTCAGCCGACCGGCTGAGGGCGGCCGACGCCCAGCCCATGCCCTGCCGCTCGGCGAACTCCTCCTCGGCCTGCGCGCGGCGCCCCGCGGACACCGCGGACGGCTCCGCGAAACACAGCTGCAGCATCTGCTCGGTTCGCCGTTCCGGGCTCGTCTGTGCGATCGCTCGGAGCACCCGGCTGCCGACCAGCGGCAGGACCACCAGGGCGAAGCGGGGGTCGGACATTCGCCGCGGATCCACCCGGAGGTCGGGCATCGCCGGGGAGATCAACGTGAGGGTGCGCGCCAGTTCCGGGTGCTGCGCCGCGACCAGCAGCACGACCGTACCGCCCATGGAGTTGCCGACCAGGTGCAGCGGAGCACGATCCAGCCCGGCCAGGAAGTCACCGAGCGCGGCCGCGTGCGACTGCAAGCGGTAGTCGAACCCGAGTTCCGGCTCGCTGCGGCCGAAGCCGGGCAGGTCGACCGCCAGCCCGGCGACCCGGGTGGCGACCAGCCCGGCCAGGTCGGTGAAGTTGGTGGCCGAGCCGCCGAGGCCGTGCACGTAGACGACCAGCTCGTCGCGCTCCTCGACCTGCCCCGGGCCTGGTGTCTCCCGGACGTGCAGCGTGACGCCGCCCGAGCGCAGCACGCGGCCCGGCCACGGCACACAGTCGACGGGTACCGGGGGCAGCGGGTCGTCCAGCATCGGCGCCCTGGTCAGAGACGAGACCATCCGTCCAGGATGCGGTGCCAGGAAGCTGAGCGCACGGACACTCGCCGAACCCTGGCCGCGGAAGATGACCCGGCGCACGCGGCGCAGGTGCTCTACGGCCACCGGATACCTCATCGAGCGACCAGGCCGGCTGGCGCTGCACCAGCCCGGCGGCAAGATACCGGCGAGTAGTGTCAGCCCCGGCCGGTGACAGCGGGAGGTGCATGACGGACACATCGCCCCAGACCGCAGCGATGCCCGCGGGCCGCGGCGTTCGGCTGCGCAAGGACGAGCGACGCGCGCAGCTGCTGGCGGCCGCGACCGACGTCTTCGTCAGCAACGGCTACCACGCGACGGTGATGGACGACATCGCCGAGCGCGCCGGTGTGAGCAAGCCCGTGCTGTACCAGCACTTCCCGGGGAAGCTCGAACTCTACCTGGCGCTGCTGCAGACGCATGCGGACGAGCTGGTGCGACGGGTCCGGGGCGCGATCGAGGACACCATCGACAACGCGCAGCGGGTGCACAACGCCGTCGGGGCCTACTTCGACTTCGTCGACCGTGACGGCGAGGCGTTCCGGCTGGTGTTCGAGTCCGACCTGCGCAACCAGTCCGCCGTGCTGGAGATCGTCGAGCAGGCTCACGCAGCGTGCGTCGAGGCCATCGCGCAGGCGGTCGTCGCCGACGCCGGGCTCGACGCCGACGGCGCGCGGCTGGTAGCCGTCGGGGTGGCCGGCATCAGCGAGCACAGTGCCCGCTCGTGGCTCGCGACGCAGCGGGCGGTGCCCAAGGTCGAGGCCATCGAACTCATCGCCACCCTGGCCTGGAAGGGCCTCGCGGGCTTCCCCCGGCAACACTGATCCGCCGGGGATAATGACCCTCGGCATAACGACCGCCCTGCCGGGGGAAGTCAGCTCTGCACGGCGAAGCCGACCCGACGGCCGTCCGAGGGACCGATCTCCACGTAGGCGACCTTGGCCGCCGGCACCAGGTAGCGCCGACCCTTGTCGTCAGCCAGCGAGAGCAGGCTCTGCTTGCCGTTCAGCGCTTCGGTGACCAGCGCCTCGACCTGCTCCGGAGAGTCCACACTGGACACCACCAGCTCACGGGGGCTGTCCGTGACGCCGATCTTGACCTCCACGCCGAACCTCCACGATGTGCTCGATGTCCCCGGGCACGAGGCTAGTCCAGCGCGACGGGTCCTCTCATCCCAGGCCCAGCGCGCTCATCCGGTGACCGTGCTGCTGCTGCTGCCGGCGCAGCAGCGCCGCGATCCCCGAGAGGTCGCCCGACCCCCGGATGATCAGCTCGGCCAGGCCGTCGCGTTCGACGACGACGTGTTGCGCGTGAGTCACCACCTCGCCGAGCAACCGGCGGCCCCACAGTGCCAGCCGGTCACGTGTCGAACGGTCCGCCGCGCACGCGGCGCGTACCTCTCGCTCCGCGAAGGCAGAGAGACCGGTGTCGGCGAGCACGTCGTGCACCAGCGACCGGACCGGCTCGTCCACCCAGCCGGCAACCTCGCCGTAGAAGTCCGCGGCCAGCCCGTCCCCCACGTATCCCTTCACCAGCGACTCGAGCCAGGACCGGGGAGCAGTGGAGGCGTGGAACTCGTCGAAGCGCGGCACGAACGGCTGCATCGCGTCCTCCACGGTGACGCCCAGGCCCGCGAGATGACGTTCCAAGCGCTGGAAGTGCCCGATCTCCGCCGCGGCCATCCCGGCCATCGCCATCCGCCCGGCCAGGGTCGGCGCCCCGCGGGAGTCCTCGGCGAGCCGGTCGAAGGCGGACAGCTCGCCGTAGGCGAGCAACCCGAGCAGGTCGATGACGCCCTCGATGAGCTCGCCGGCCTCGTCCACGCTGGTCAGCGTAGTGCGCAGGTGGCGCGACACCGGGACGCAACGGGGCCGCAATGGGGCCGCAATGGGGCCGCAATGGGGCAAGGCCCTCCCCAGGTCCGGGCCGGGACGGTAGAGTAGGTTGCCAAGGGCGTGACGCAGTACCCGATCGACCAGTGTTCGACGTCGATGACGGCCGCTGAAGGCCGCATGCCCCCGCTCGGTAGCGGACGCCTCCGAGCGCGCAGAGTAGAGCGCGCACCTCTCGTCGGTGCTCCCGCACTCCGCCCGGCTCCGTTCGGAGGCCAGGGGATGCGGTCGAGCGGCCGGTGCTGGGCGCGCCGGACGAGAGAGGCGATTCCCGCTGACCAGCACGACCGACCCACAAACCCTCGAGCACGCCGAGACCGGCGCCGACGAGACCCCCTCCCCCCACCCCCTGCAGGCCGGCGCGCCGGTCCGCCCCGACTCCCCCACCTTCGCCGAGCTCGGCGTCCGCGCCGAGATCGTCGACGCCCTCCGGAGTGCCGGCATCGAACGCACCTTCGCCATCCAGGAGCTCACCCTGCCCCTCGCGATGGCCGGCGACGACCTGATCGGCCAGGCCCGCACCGGCACCGGTAAGACGCTCGGCTTCGGCGTCCCGCTGATCCAGCGGATCGCCGCCGACCCCGCGGGACTCGACGGCACCCCCCGCGCACTCGTCGTGGTGCCGACCCGCGAGCTGTG
>DASQWR010000058.1:0-2423 GCA_035640155.1 Pseudonocardiaceae bacterium | reverse complement strand
GTTTGCCGGGGCTTGGGGACTGTGGTGCGCCCAGCCTCTACCGCGATTTGGGCTACCTCAGGCGGCGGCGTCGCTCCGCACGCCGCCGCCACCGAGACGGCGCGGCCTGGCACCGGGGCCGGGTCCAGAGACATTACTGGCCGCGTCACCGACGACCACCCGCCGTGGCCGAGCAGCTGGGGCCCGGGTTCCCGTTCCGACACCGTGGTTGCGTCCGGGCTCGGGCTGCGCGAGCGTCCGGCCCGGCCCCTCCCGCGTCAAGGGTGCTACGCATCGCTGCGCGACGGCCTCCGGCCGCCCTTGACCCGTGAGCCTCTACCGGACCTCGGGACAGTGTTGCGGGCAGGCCAGGAGCCTGCCCCTGCGTGACCGCGCAGCCCGAGCCCTCGAAGGTGTAGCTACGGGTGTAGCGACGGCACCGGCACTTCTCAGCTCGCGTCGGTGAGATCGCCAGGTCGAGCCCCTGCGCCGAACGACGCCGGACGGCGATATGCGGTTGGGCGCGGCCTGAAAATCGGAAGGTCGGCGGTTCGACCCCGCCCCTGGCCACAAATCCGCTGGTAAAGCGGTTGCGTCGGAATGACTGACAAGATCAGTCCCCATTCAACCCCCATGTTCGTGCCGCGACTCACTGGCCGTGGCTCCGTTCGCGCTCGTCACCAGAGCCGCCGCGTCCGGCCGGCCGATGATCTCCAACACGCGGGCGGCGTCCTCCGAGGCGATCTTGCGGCCCAGGTAGACGTCCTGCGTGACCGACACCTGAGACTGGCCCAACTGATCGGCGATCTTCCGGGCCGTCACCCCGGCCTCGTCGAGCAGCGTGGCCGCCGTCTTACGAAACACGTGGCTGGTCACCCACGGGTAGCCCAGCCGGCCGAACACGTCCCGCAGGTCCGCCTGGGTGTTGCTGGGGTCCCGCAGCAGACCGGTGGGTGAGGTGAATACCACGCCCCACTCGTTCGACTCCACTTCGGCGCGGCGCCGACGCAGCATCTCCACCGCCCAGGACGGCAGCCGGAGCTTGCGGTAGCCGGCCTTGCTCTTGGGCTTGCACTTGATCCGCAGGCCCTCGCCCTTTGCCCGGATGACGGTGCCCCTGATCTCGACGGTGCCGGCGGCGAGGTCGACGGCGTCCCAGGTGATCGCGGAGTTCTCGCCGATCCGCTTGCCGGTCGCCAGCATCATATCGACGAAGTCGAGCAGGTCCCAGTCGCGGGCCTTCTGGTCTGCGGCGAGCTTGATCCGCAGCTCGTACACCTGGACGATGGTGAGAGCCACGGTGCTCTTCTTCTCGCCGTGCTTGATCCGGGCGGTGTCGCGCACCGGGTTGGTGCGGATCGCGTCGTGTCGTGCGGCCAGGCCGAGTACGCCGGTCAGCACGGTCTTGGCGCGCTTGGCCGACACCGGGCCGTGGTGGGTGGCGATTGTCGCGAGGAAGCGATCCACCCGGCCCACAGTCACCTCCCGCACCCGGAGCTCGCCGAGACCTTCGGTGATCCGGCGCGCCGTGGTCTCGTACAGCTCGCCGGTGCCCGGTGACTTCTCGCCGGCCTTCACCTCGCCGCGCAGGTCGACGAGCCAGATGCGCGTGACCTCGCACAGCTTCGTCTCGGAGGTGATCTCCGCGTGGGCATCCATCCGGTGGCGGTCGCGGACCGCTTCCCGGAGCCGTGCTCTCGCCTTGGCCTCCGACCGGGCGGAGCGTTCCACGTGGCGGACCTTGCCGTCGTCGCGGACCAGGCACCGTGCCCGGAAGCCGCCGCGCACCGGATAAACCCTGATCTCCCCGGCGGTGCCCACCGGCAGGGACGGTCGACCCACCTCAGCTCGCTTCACCAAGCTGGCTGAACCACGCGGCGACCTCACTCGGGTCGTAACGCAGATACCGGCCGACGCGGCGGCTCTTGGGCCCATAGCCCTGGTGCCGCCACTGGTAGAGCGTCTTGACCGGCACCCCGAGGTAGCCGGCAACGTCGTCGACGCCCCACAGGCGCCCGGTCGAGATGGTCGTGGTGTTCATCGGTGCTGCTCCTTCGGTGATCAGTGCTACTGGTAGTTGGCGGTGGTGAGTTCCTCTCGGACGGTGGCGCGATGCTCACGGGCGCGGGCGGCGGCGGTGTTGGCGAGGAGGGCGTCGGCGCTGGTGTGCCAGCCGATGCCGGCGAGGACAAGTTCGTTAATGACGAGGACGGTGTCGGCGCCGGCGGTGTCGAGATCGGCCGGCTGGTGTGGCTCCCGCGCGGTGACCGCAAGCCCCCCGGTGTCCGTGTGACGCTGCTCTTGCCGGCGCGGGCCGTCTCGCCGCGCCAGGACCAGGCACCGCGGGACCACGATCGACCTCGCTGAGAACCGGCGGCCGGCCGCCGACCCGCACCCCGACGCATTGTCAGCCGCCCCCCTCCCCGTCGTCCTGGCCGCCTCAA
>DASQWR010000057.1:0-2689 GCA_035640155.1 Pseudonocardiaceae bacterium | reverse complement strand
ACCGTAACGGCCAGCTCAGCTTGCCAAGGAGAGCGCGTCACATGGAGCCATGCGGGGGCCTCCCCTCGCGGCATGGGTACATGAGCCGACGCGGCTCAATGAAACTGATGCAGAGGGAACAACTCACCGGAAGTCGGCGTTGGGATGGGTGCAGGGATGCCGCGGTTCGACCGCGGAGCGGTAGCTCGATGCCAGAGAGGAAAGATCAGCGATGCTGATGCGTACCGACCCCTTCCGGGAGCTGGACCGGCTCACCCAGCAGTTCTTCGGCCACCACGGCACCTGGTCGCGTCCGGCGGCCATGCCGATGGACGCCTACCGCGAGGGGGAGCAGTTCGTGGTGCACTTCGACCTGCCCGGGGTGACCCCCGAGTCGATCAACCTCGATGTGGAGCGCAACGTGCTCACCGTGCGCGCTGAGCGCACGCCCACCCACCCCGAGGACGCCGACCTGCAGACCGCGGAGCGTCCCCGTGGGGTGTTCAGCCGCCAGTTGTTCCTCGGTGACACCCTCGACACCGATCGGATCGAGGCCACCTACGACGCGGGGGTGTTGACCCTGCGGATCCCGGTGGCCGAGAAGGCCAAGCCCCGCAAGATCGAGATCAGCGGAAACAGCTCGGCCAAGCAGATCACCACCTGATACCCGCTGGTATCGGGTCTCGAAAGTCCAGACACGCCGCCGCGCCAAGGGCAGACCCCTGGCGCGGCGGCGTGTACAGCCCTTGATCATTCGGTTCACTGGCCGGTCGCGTGGGCCGACGACGGCGATACCCTGTCGGCCTATTGCGACCGGGATCACCGGGGTTGACTCTCGCTACCAGCACCGCGTGCGCACCCCACACATCGCCGGAACGGGCGTCACCATGACCAGGTCCGCGGCTCGCCGATTCATCCCGGTGATGCTCGTCGCCCTGACGTACGTCGCCGTGGGCTGTGGCGGCACCGGCACCCAGGGCGATGCTGAGCAGAGCCGGGTGGCAGCGTCAGCGGACGACCAGGACTCCGGGGGTGGAGCCGCAGGCGCCCCGTTCGACGCGGAAGGTAACGACACCGCGGTCGGCGCGCCGATCACGATCCCGGACTTCCAGATCGTGGGTGCCGACTTCGAGCAGCAGCGTCCGTTCATCGAGGACGAGTTCAGGCGAGCGTGCGGCGGCGAGCTGTGCGTGGAGGTAGTCGCCGTCCCCGACACCGAGTCGGGTGGTGTGCCGTGCGAGATCACCGCCGTTCCCTCGGGTATGGCCGAGCGCCGCTCCACCGTCGTCTTCGAGGTCTCGGAACCATGTGGCGGGTCGCCGCCCGACGATGGCACCCCACCCCCGAACGATGGCGACAGCGAGTCGTCCTCGGAGGCACCTGACACCGGTGAGTCGGCGGATGCGGATCCCGATGCAAGCTGACGGCACCCCCGAGGTGGCGGAGTCGCCAGCCGCCTCTCCAATGTCCGTGGACGGCGCCGCGTCGAGCGCTGTCGCACGGACTGACCCGGCGCCATCCCCCGCGGCCAGCGAGCCGGAGGTGGTAACCCGGCTGATCCGCATCGCAGGGTCGATTGTGGCACCGACGACCCTGCTCAGCGCGTTGTTGATTTTCTTCGGAACGTCGCACGCGTACTTCTTCTACCGCTACTTCGGGGTGAACTCGACGGTGCTCGGACTCGGGACCCAGGACTACCTCATGCGCAGTGTCGACGGCCTCTTCGTCCCACTGGCGGTCGCGGCGGGCGTGGGCTTGGTCCTGCTTTGGGGGATGCCGCTGCTGCGGGCTGGGTGGGAGGCCGCCGGGTCCCCCCGGACCCGCGTGGCGGTGATGACGATATTGGGTATCACGCTCTCCGGAATCGGAGTGTGGGGGGTCTTCGCCCGGACGGCATTCGAGTTCCACCTCGCCGTCTCGCCGCTCAGCCTCGCCGCGGGGGTGCTGCTGCTCAGCGCGGCGGCGCGGCTGCAACGTAGACGGCAGGGATACACCCGCCGCGAGAGCGTCGCGATTGCGGAGTGGATCATGGTGTTCGTGCTCATCGGCCTGAGCCTGTTCTGGGTGGCCTACGATTACTCGGCCGCAGTCGGCACGTCCCGGGCCCGGGACGCGGAGGCGAGCCTCGAATCCTACCCGGACGCGGTGTTGTTCAGCGCAGCGCGCCTTGGACTGCAAGGCCCCGGACTCCGGGAAGTGGCCTGCGTCGACCCCGCCGCCGCCTACCCGTTCCGCTATGACGGTCTGAAGCTGGTGTTGCAGTCCGGCGACCAGTACCTGTTCCTCCCCGCCGGATGGCACCGCTCCACCGGGGCGGCCATCCTCATCCCCCGCAGCGACAGCTTGCGGCTGGAATTCACCCCGGCGGTCGCCCGGGAGGAGCCACCAGGCTCACGCTGCTGACTGCGTCACTCAGCCGGGGGGACGGGTGGCCGCCGCTTGGGCGGGGAGGTCGAGGGTGACGGCGATCCGGGCCAGCATCCCGCAGAGTTGACGTCGCGCCGGACGCCCGGCTACCGTCGGCGACGTGCTGACCCTCACCGGACTCGTACTTCCCAGGCGCATCAACGCCTGAGCAGCCTTCCGGCGTCGATGCGCGGCCCTCGTCTCACCCGCTAGCCCGGGTGGCGGGGGCTTTTTGTTGCCCTCATGATCCGTGACTACCCGAGGCAGGCCCCGATGACCGCCGCCACCCCGCGGACCGCCGCCA
>DASQWR010000056.1:0-2610 GCA_035640155.1 Pseudonocardiaceae bacterium | reverse complement strand
CCGCTGGGGCGCGATCGCCTCCCAGCCCGCTAGAGTAGTGGCCGCCACCGCCCCGCGCGTCCTGGCGGGCGCTCTGGGAGGGCATAGCGTCGGCTGTCACCTGAACAACGTTAACGGGAAAAAGCTGGTTAGAGCCAGTCTGTTAGGATAGAAGGTCCAGCAACCGTTCATTCTGTGGACGGCCATGCCTCTGCTGCCCGGGACCGCCATTCCCCGTCCACAAAATACGTCCCCAATTCTGCTCTGTCCCAAAATCGCCAAGCTCGGTTCATGGACGACGATGATCAGGCATGGCGTTGTTTATCTGACAACCGACGCTATGCCCTCGTACTCGGCCCGCGGCTGCAGCTTGAGGTGCCGGGCGGGTTCTCCGATCGCGACCGCCGCTGATGAACAATCCGGGTTAGTGGCCAAGCCATTGTCGCGACTGCCAAGACTATTCGCCCGCGCCTAAGCTCTAGGAACTAGAGCCGCGCATTGGGCGTTTCTCAGCCGTTTGTTGGGATCATTGATCCCCGTAGGGGAGGTTGTGCCGTGTCGCGTCATTGCCCGTCCCTCGTCCGGGTCCTCGGTCCGGGTGCTATCACCCTGGCCCTCCTCACCGGCTGTGCCGAGTTACAGCCCGCCATGCGCGACATCCTCGAGGGTGGAGGTCGGGGGAACCCGAGGCCGCAGACCGTCACCTACGAGTGTGACGACGATCGGGAGTTCGCCGCCCGCTTCTCCGCTAATCGGAGGGAGGTCCGCATCCAGACCGATGATGGTGAGACCTACCAGCTCGAGCGCACGGGCCGCGGCCGTGGGGGCGGCGGGTCCCAATACAGCGACGATGACGGCGAGGTCCGCCTGACCGTCGGAGGCGGCGCGGTCGAGCTGAGCATTGAGGACGAAGACGATTTCGAGGACTGCCGGGCCGAGACTTAGCAAGCGGTACCCGCCCTGCTTAGGCTGTTCAGGGCGAGCACCGCTCTACTACAGTCTTCCCGGATCAGAGCTCGGCCGGGAAGTAGGCGTTGATCTCGCAGCCGCAGCTGATCTCCACGACCTTGGGTGTGCGCCACTGCTTCATAACCGTTTCCTCCGCTGCCTGTGTCGGTGGTCAAAGACCCGGCGCCGGAGCGCCGGGTCCCCCAGAACGTCGATCAATGTCGCACGCGCTCCCCCGGGGGCACTGTCAAGTTGCCGGCGGCGGGCTTGCGGTGGCAGACCGGGACAGGTAGTCGGGCCGTATGACAATGTCCCTCCGCTCCCGCTACGCCGGCCATCGGTTCCCGGCCGAGATCATCAGCCACGCCGTTTGGCTCTATTTCCGCTTCCCGCTCAGCCTACGCATGGTCGAGGAGATGCTGGCCGTCCGCGGCATCGTCGTCAGCCACGAAACGGTACGTCAGTGGGCGCTCAAGTTCGGCCAGGCGTTCGCCAACCAGATCCGCCGACGGCTGCCTCACCCCGGCGACAAGTGGCATCTCGATGAGGTGGTGATCACCATCGCCGGCAAGAAGCACTGGTTGTGGCGGGCCGTCGATCAGGACGGCATCGTGCTCGACGTGCTGGTGCAGGGCCGGCGGGACAAGCGGGCCGCCAAGCGCCTGCTGCGCAAGCTGCTGAAGAAGCAGGGCCGGCCGCCGCGCGTCCTGGTCACCGATAAGCTGGCGAGCTATCCCGCGGCGAAGCAGGAGCTGATGCCCGGGGTCGAGCACCGCCGGCACCGCGGCCTCAACAACCGAGCGGAGAATTCGCACCAGCCGACCCGACGACGCGAGCGGCAGATGAAGCGGTTCAAATCCGCCGGCCAGGCCCAGCGGTTCCTCTCGGCTCATGACCAGATCAACAACGTCTTCCCTCTCCGCCGCGATCACGTCCCTGCCATCGACTATCGAGCTGCCAGAAGACGAGCCTTTGAAGTCTGGGCCGAGGTCAGCGGTGTCGCAGCTGCCGCGTAGCGCCGGCAGCATCCCACCCTTCGCGATCTTTGGCCGACAAGTTGACGGTACCGCTGCGGGTGCGGACGGTTTATCCCCGCGGGCGCGGGGAATACGAATGCCGGCTTATAACATCACGGTGGCTGAAATCTAATTTCTCGTTTAGTATAGCGGTCGTCGTCCTCGTACACGCCTCGGTGACGCTCCGGCCCCGCCCCGGGTGGGTCCGGATTCGGGCCCGGCCTCGCCGGCGAGGGAGAGGGCGGCGCGGGGCGGCCGCACGCGCGTGGTCCGAGCCACCCGCGCGTACCTACGTGCGTGGCTGGCGGGGAGTGAGGAGGCGCAATGAGGTACCTCGAGTCGAAGGGAGCGAGGGTTCCGGCGCTCGGCCTCGGCACCCAGGGTCTGCTGGGCGACACCTGTATCCGGCTGGTCCGCTGCGCGCTCGAGGTCGGCTATCGGTTCGTCGACACCTCCGAGGAGTACGGCAACGAACTCGAGATCGGCCGGGCGATCAGGGAATCGGGCGTCGATCGCGGCGAGGTGTTCCTCGCGACCAAGGTCAGCCGCGGCCACCTGGACCGCCCGGACGTGCGCCGCGCGTGCGAGGCGAGCCTCGCGCGGCTCGGGACCGGCTACGCCGACCTGCTGCTGGTCCACTGGCCGGACCCCCGCGTGCCGCTCGCCG
>DASQWR010000055.1:0-3607 GCA_035640155.1 Pseudonocardiaceae bacterium | reverse complement strand
CCAGGTACCTCGCCGTCAGGGCGAGCAGGCCGTCGTCGATGTTGGAGATGATCGCCAGCTTGTAGGTGGCCTTGAGGGTGCGCAGGGCGTTCACCGTGTCGGGGAACGGCAGCCAGTACCTCACGGAGTCCGGGAGCGCCTGCACGTCGGAACGGCTGGGCTCGAAGCCCCACCTCCTGCCCGCCTCGCGGACCTCTTCGCCTAGCACGTCGCGGTACTTGAGGTAGCTGCCCCTCTTGGAGGCGGCTTGCAGCTTGTGCTCAGTCTGGGCGTGCAGGCCGAGTATCTCGTCGTCCGTGGCCTCGACGTAGTGGCCGCGGAGGACGGGCCTGAGTCCCGAGATTATCCCGCTCTCCCAGTCCACTAGCGTCCCGTAGCAGTCAAACGAGAGGACCTCGTACTTGTTTGCGTCCAACAAAGTTCACCCTCCTCGAGCGTGGGGTGGTTTGTTCTAAGCTGCGGCCCCAACTTTAGTTGGGCAAGAGGGCCCTCGCAACGGCGAGACAACTTCTTAGAACTCCGTCATAACGAAGTTCGCAGAATTCCACTTCCACGCACTCCGGTGAATAGAGGCGTTGGTCTGACGCGTCGGGCGGCGCGTTGCCGCGTCACACGCTGCCGCCGGAGGCAAGACGCTTGGCGGTCGCGGCGCCGATGCCGGAGGACGCGCCGGCTGTGACGTAGTGGGTGCGGACGTTGTTGGCGGCGCCGACCCGGACCTTGCGGTGCACGATGGGTGCTTCGATGTCGGGCGTGGTGATGACTACGGTCGCTATTGCGGTGGCAGTCGCCTGAGGAGGTGGTCGACCGTGGCGTGGTCGATGCCAAGGCCGGGGAAGGCGGCGAGGGTCCTGATCGGGAAGTTGCCGATGACCCTGATGAGCTCTTCGTCGCCGAGGATGCCCCGCGGGCGGCCATTTTCGTCGACGCCCACGGCCTCGCGGAGAAGGCCCGCGCCGACGGGGTGGGCGAGACACTCTTCGAGGGTGGACATGCCGTCGAGCTCTACCGTCGGGGGCAGCGCGGTCGCCTCGATGGTGGTGGTGAAGCGGAGGTCGCGGGAGGAGGCCCCGACGCCGAGCCGGAACGTTCCGCCTTCCAGGACCCACCGGTGTTGCCGGACCGACCAGTAGGAAAGGTCGCGCGACTGCAGCCGAAAGGTCACGGTCTGGCCCTCGCCGGGGGCGAGGGTGGCGGTCTTCGCGAACCCTTTGAGCTCTCGAGGGGGCCGTGCGACAGAGCTGTCGGGGTCGGTGACGTAGAGCTGGACCACCTCCTTCCCAGCTCGTTGTCCGGTGTTGGTGACCGTGCAGGTCACCGCTACGGCGAGGGTGTCGTCCTCGGCGTTGCCGGTGAGGGTGGTGGTGAGGTCGGCGTACTCGAAGTTGGTGTAGGACAGACCGTGCCCGAACGGGTAGCTAACCGGAAGGAGGAGGGCGTCGTAGCCGCGGTAGCCGACGAAGACGCCCTCGCCGTAGCGGACGTGACCGTGCTCGCCAGGGAAGTTCAGGTAAGACGGGTTGTCCTCCAGCCGCAACGGCAGCGTCTCCGCGAGCCGCCCGGATGGGTTCGCTGCACCTACCAGCAGGTCCGCGGCGGCGCCCCCGGCGGCCTGTCCCGACAGCCAGCATTCCAGGATAGCCGCGGCGTGTTGCTCCCAGTCGGACAGCCGCACCGCCGAGCCGTTGGCGAGCACCACCACGAGGTTGGGATTCGCGGCGGCCAGCCGGCCCACAAGCGCGGTCTGGTTGGCGGGCAGGTCCAAGTGGGTCCGGTCGAACCCTTCGGACTCGTCGGCGTCGGGCAGGCCGAGGAACGCGACCACGACGGAGGCGCGTCCGGCCAGCGCGACCGCCTCGGCGGCGAGCTCGTCGTCGACGGTGGTGGTGCCGATGCCGAACCCGGGCGCGAATACCACCCGGACGCCGTCTGGTACCGCGGCCTGGAGTTCGTCCACGGCGTTGTCGACCTGGGTGGGGTTCACCTGGGAACTGCCGGCGCCTTGATAGCGGGGAGTGCGGGCGAACTCGCCGATCACCGCAACCGTGTCGCCAGCGGACGGCTGCAAGGGCAGTAGGTCTCCGTCGTTCTTCAGCAGGACGGCGCACTCGGCCGCCGCCGCGCGGGCGAGTGCGTGGTGGCCGTCGGCATCGAACCCCGGCCGGGCGGTCGCCTTTTCCCCAACGTCGATCGTGCCCCTCTGCGCGCGGTCGACCAGCCGCAGCACCCGTGCCACGGCCCGGTCGAGAACAGCCTCGTCGAGTTCGCCAGACCGTGCGGCGGCGACTATCGCCGCGTCGCTGACCCCGAGGTCCGGCGGCATCTCCAGGTCCAGCCCGGCGTCGAGGGCAGCGACCCGATCGTGCACCGCCCCCCAGTCCGACATCACGAGCCCGTCGAACCCCCACTCATCGCGCAGCACCTCGGTCAGCAGCCACGGGTTCTCCGAGGCGTAGACGCCGTTGACCTTGTTGTATGCGCACATTACAGTCCACGGCCGCGCTTGGGTGACGACCCTTTCGAAGCCAGGCAGGTAGATCTCCCGCAGGGTGCGTTCGTCGACGTCGGCGGACACCCGCAGCCGGTCGGTCTCCTGGTTGTTCGCCGCGTAGTGCTTGACCGAGGTGCCGATCCCTTGACTTTGTACCCCCTCTACGAGTGCGGCGCCGAGCACGCCCGAGACCAGCGGGTCCTCCGAAAAGTACTCGAAGTTCCTGCCGCACAGCGGGGACCGTTTGATGTTGATTCCGGGGCCGAGCACCACGGCCACGCCTTGAGTGAGTGCCTCCGCTCCCAAGGCTTCCCCGACCCGACGCACCAGGTCGGGATCGAAGGAGGATCCGAGGGCGGACGCGGTCGGATAGCAGGTGGCCGGCAGGCTGCCCGAGATCCCGACGTGGTCGCCCTCGTCGGGTTGCTTGCGCAGCCCGTGCGGGCCGTCCGACAACGCAACTGCGGGGATGCCAAGCCGCGGGATCGGGGCGGTGTGCCAGAAGTCCGACCCCAGGCACAGCGACGCCTTCTCCTCCAGGGTCAACGCGGCGAGCAGGGACGCGATGTTCAGCGGTGCGGGCATGGGCAGGTCTCCTTTCGAGTGAGGGCGAGTGGCGGAGCCGGCGGCTACGACCGGCCTCAATGCTGAGGATTGTGAAGGTCATAATATTGTTCCCGTCCGCTAGCGATTCCCGTAATGGCCCAGTGCTCGGGTCGGTGTCATTTGCTGTAAGGTAGCGGCTAGAGCCTCGACACCCCGCCCGGACGCGCTCGGCGTCCGAGAGCGCGTACTTCCTGACCTGCGAGAGGTTGCTCATGGGCGTGTGCTCCTGCCTGGTCAACTGTCGTCAGCGCGGCCGGGTACGCTCGGCCTGCCTCGCGGCCTTCACCGGCTCGGGGGTCGTCCGATTGTCGATGGCTCGCTGCTTGGTGGCCTCGTCGCCGCCCACCACGTGATCGTCGCCATTCATCAGCGCCTCGAAGCCCTGCCGCGCGACCTCGGTCTTGTCGTTCTTCCAGCTGTTGTCGCCGAAGATGGTGTTCCCCATCCCGGCGTTGGCGTGGAAGTCGCTGTCGGTGGCCCCGGGCAGCAGCGCGGTCACCGAGACCCCGC
>DASQWR010000054.1:0-2097 GCA_035640155.1 Pseudonocardiaceae bacterium | reverse complement strand
GGGCGGCCTGCGCTCAAGCTGCTGGTGCGGCTGGCTGGGGCAAGCAGTGACGCGATGGCGAGTGCGCTGCAGGGGGTGCTCGGCGACGCGCTGGTCATCACCTTCTCCACCGGCCAGGGCATGGTCGAGGTCTCCGCGCCTGGCATCACGAAGGGCAGCGGGCTCGCCGCGGTCGCCGCCGAGCTCGGGATCGAGGCCGGTGACGTGGTGGCCTTCGGTGACATGCCCAACGACCTGGCCATGCTGGCCTGGGCGGGGTGCGGGGTCGCGATGGCCAATGCACATCCGATGGTCCTGGACAGCTCCGACGAGCACCGCGCCCAATGGGGAGGACGGGCTCGCGCTGGTGCTGGAACGCTGGTTCTGATCCCGGCCGATCTGTCACGGCAACCGGGGGTCGCGCTCGCCTGGGCCCGCCAGGGCGCGGCGGCGCCGATTGAGCCGCGCTCTCCGTACCGTCCAGGTGTGTTACACAGTGCCATGCCGTCTCGGTCCAGGCGGGACAGCCTGATCGCCATCGGTCTCTACGTCCTGACTCTGCTGATCTACGCGCGCTCCGTGAGCGCAGTCGCCACGGTACAGGTGCTGACCGGCGAGGAGGCGTCGGTGAGCATCCGCGACGTCATGTTCACCGTCGAGGAGCGCGTCCAGGCGACGGTGTGGTCGACGAACTTCTTCGGGCCGGTCTACTACTGGATCGCATCCCACCTCGACCCCTATTACAGCCTGTTCTCTGCGCGCCGCTGGAAGGCCGCGGTAATCGCGCTTCTCGCTCCGCTGGTGTTCCTGACCTTGCGGCGCCGACTCGGCTGCGGCTATACACCGGCCGCGGTGGGCGGCGGCACCGTCGCGCTGATCCCGGGGGTCGCGATGTTCGGGTGGCTCGCGACGGAGAACGGGCTCGAGGCGGTGTGGGGCATGGCTGGGCTCCTGCTGGCCACTGCCCGACGTCGGGGGTGGCAGGTCGCTCCGGTGTTCGGAGGACTCGCGATCACCACCTACACCGCCGGTGCGGCATGGGCGGCGGGTATCGGGCTCGCCGTACTAGTCCGGGCTCTCAGCTCGGAGCGTCGCTGGCGGGACCTGGCGCTGGTGGCCGGGGCCGCGGCCACCGCGCTAGGGGTGGTGCTCTTTCCGCGGCTGTGGTGGACCGTTGGGGAACGCATCGTCGCCGGCGGCGGCACGCTGCAGCTGGAGATCATGCCCGGGAACCTCGCCGAGCTCGGACGCATGCTCACCAGAGACGGCACATCGTACTACTACTTTGCGGCGCTGCCCGCGCTCGGATCACTGTGGCTGGCCCTCGCTGCCGGAGCAGCGCTGGTCGCCGCGCTGGTGACCAGGCCGCGGATCTGGCCTTGGGTGGTGGTCGTCGTGGTGACTGTCGTCGTGTACGTGCCGTCCGGGAACGTGCCCGGAGTACGGCGCACCGTCGCGCTCGCTGTCGTGGCCGCACTCGCGCTCGCCGTCGCCGTTGACCTCCTTGCCAGCGCCCTCGCCGGGGGGAAGCGACCGGCGTTGGCCCGCGCTGCGGTGGTCGGCGCCGCCGCGGCGATCCTGGTGCCGCTCGGAGTCGGGCTCGCCGACTGGCAGGACGGCTTCGCCCGTGGTGTGCCCGCGCGCGCGCTGGCGATCGACTTCCCGTTCCCGCTGCGTTCCGGCGCTTCAATGCCCGAGACGCTGGACTACATCACTGAACAGCTGCGGTCCGAACGGATGGACGCGGAGGAGGTCGCCGCCACCTGGGAGGGCGAGCGCACCCTCGCCATCGTCCGATTGCTCGCGGAACGGCGCGGGGAGAGCACCACCGGGCTGCCCACCGCCGAGGAGATCACCGCCCTGCTGTTCGAGGGCCCTCGCTGCTACCAGCAGTGCACGTCGGTGCCCGGGCGGCCGTGATCCTAGCGGAGGATACCTCCCCCGCGGCTGCCCGCGTTTCATCCCCCTGGGTGCGGGGCGTTGCGCGCGACCTTGTCGAACAGCGCCTGGTAGGCGTCGATGACGAAGTTGACGTCGTAGCAAGCGGCCGCCCGTCTGCTGACCTCGGCCGGATCCGGCCGGGACGCCTTCATCCGGGCCAGCGCACGCGCGATCCCA
>DASQWR010000053.1:0-5863 GCA_035640155.1 Pseudonocardiaceae bacterium | reverse complement strand
ACTGGACGGCGCGAACGCTCGACGCTATGCCGATCTTAACGCCGCGCGCCCGCTGCTCCTCCAGCAGCCGCTTCGCGTCGAACAAGTGGACAGCTGCGATGCACCACGGCCGCAGGCCCTCGCGCGACGAGAGCGCCGCCGAATTCGGGCCGGTGAGCACAAGGTAGTAGTCAGGGATCGGCGCCTCGGTCAGGTCGAGCAAGCCCTCGCGCTTGAGGTACCACTTGACGTTGACGCTGCGCCCGTGCAGCGGGCCGGCCTTGAACCACCCGTCGATGCCGGCCTGGACGGCAGATGTCGCCAACTCGATGCCGAAGACCTGAGCAGCGATCCACTCACCCAAGTGGCCCGATGTCATCGGTCGCTGGATGACCGCGCCGATCCGTTCGTCGAGAGCGTTTCGCTCCCGCAGCAAGGACGCGATCTGCTCGACCTGGCCATCTGCCATGTGCCCAAACCTCCCACACTCTGGTACAGCAGTGAAGTACAGCAGCCATAGCCGACGAACCCATCTCGATGAAGTATCGACAACACCCGTGACCTGCGCAGGAACCCTCACCAACCCGCCGCGCAGGAGTTCACACCGAGACGATCGGAAGTTGATCTGCTGGGTGCGTTGTGACAGCACAACCTGACAGCAACCGACCCGTCCGCAGGCGGTCGGGGGCACCTCCCGGGCAGACGACGACCAACAGGTAGCGGGCTGTGCCGGATCGTCAGCTTCTGCCTCGTCGCGGGAATGGGAGTGCCCTCGCGGTGGTTGTACCGGCTGTCCGGGCCGGGTGACCTGTGTCCCCGGGTCTCAACCATGAACCGCCATCGCGGACGATCAGCTCGACTGAAGCCGCGATGTGCCTACCGCCGCGAGGCGACCAGCGCTCGGCCCGGACCCGTGCCTCTCCCGCGGCGCACGCACGCCGCACCCGAAGGACGGCTGCATGAAGGGCGACCGAGTCGAGATCGTCATCGACGCCGGTGGAACTGCGCGTACCTACGAGATCGTGGCATCGCGCGCGGGCCGCCGCGTCGACGTCATGCACCGCCGCGGCATCGTCGAGGTAACCGAGGTGACCCGCGGCGGCACCCCGGTGCGGACCGCACGGTTCATGGCGGGCCGGGTCCTCGCCCTGATCGAGCATCCAGCCGGAACCGCGGACGGGGCATCACAGCAGCCTCGCAGCTCGTAGCGCAGGGGCACTCAGCAGCGCGTCGCCGGTGGCGAGACTTCGGTCACCGCAGGTGCGAGTCGAACCAGTTCAGCGTGCGGGTCCAGGCTTCGGCGGCGGCGTCCTGGTCGGTGTCGAACCGATGGCGCGAACCGGAGAAGTGCACCAGATCGGTGGCGACGTCCGCCGAGGCGGCCGCATCCCGCAGCTTCTCGATCTCGTCGTCGGGTACCACCCCGTCTCCGCCGTAGATTCCCAGCCACGGGCAGCACAGCTCGGGAGCGGCCGCCACCAGCGGGGGCAGCGTCTCGGACACCGGGACCAGCACCCCCACCGCGCCCACGCTCACCGCCGCGCCCAGATTCCGGCGGGCCGCGACGATGAGGGCGACGCTGCCGCCCAAGCCGAAGCCGACGACACCCATCCGATCGACGGTCACCTCGCGGTCGGCGAGCCAACGGAACGACGCGTCGGTGTCGGCCAGCACCGACTCGGCGGACAGCCGCTGCACCTGATCGCGCACCTGGTCGGGATCCCCGTCGGCGAGCAGCTCGTCGGCGCCGTCGCGGTGGTAGAGATGCGGGATGGCGACGAGCCACCCCTCGGCGGCCAGCCCCGCAGCGGGCCTGCGGACCGCGTCGGTGACCCCGCGAGCCTCGTGCACCACCACGATGCCCCCTCGCACGGAGGAATCCGGTTCGGCGACGGTGAGCCTGAGCTCGCTTCCGTCCGCCAGCGGGATCAGCTCGGTACGACCCTCACTCATGTGTATACTCAACCACTTGCCAGTGTGCGTCCCGCCAGCGGGCACCGGACTATGCCAGTCACCCCTGGAGCCCGAGCGATGACCGCCCGCATCCGTGCCGATTTGGATGCGCTGCCCGGCTACCTGCCCGGCCGCACCGTCGCCGGTGCGATCAAGCTGGCCAGCAACGAGGTGTCCGCCGGTCCGCTACCGAGCGTGGTCGCTGCGATCAGCGATGCGGCCGGTGCCGTGAACCGCTACCCGGACAGCGCCGCCACCACCCTGATAGACGCCCTGGGCGGGTGGCTCGACGTGCCAGCGGCCCGGGTAGCCGTCGGCTGCGGGTCGGCGACCCTCTGCCAGCAACTGGTGCAGGCGACCTGCACCCGCGACGACGAGGTGCTCTTCGCGTGGCTCTCGTTCGAGGCCTACCCGCTCATCACGCAGGTGGCCGGTGCACGGGTCGCCACGGTGCCGCTCACCGACGACCACGTCCACGACCTCGACGCCATGCTCGCCGCGATCACCCCGGCCACCCGGCTGGTGTTCGTCTGCAACCCGAACAATCCCACCGGCACCGCGGTCCGCCGCACCGAGCTGGAGCGCTTCCTCGACGCGGTGCCCGACGGGGTGCTCGTGGTGCTCGACGAGGCCTACCACGAGTTCGTGTCCGACCCGGACGTCCCGGACGGTGTCGCGCTCGGCCGCATCCGGGACAACGTGGCGGTGCTGCGGACCTTCTCCAAGGCCTACGGCCTGGCGGGGCTGAGAGTCGGCTACTGCGTCGCCGCCGAGCCGGTGACCGCGGCGCTGCGCAAGGTCTGCGTCCCGTTCTCGGTCAACTCGCTCGCCCAGGTCGCGGCGCTGGCCAGTCTGGAGGTGGCCGGTGAGCTGCTGGCCCGGTGCCGGGACGTGGCGGCCGAGCGGGACCGGGTGTGCGCGTCGCTGCGCGAGATGAGCTACTCGGTGCCCGAGTCGCACGCCAACTTCGGGTGGCTCCCGCTGCGCGAGGCGACCACTGCCTTCACCGAGCACTGCCTGGAGCACAGGGTGGTGGTGCGCGGGTTCGCCGGTCACGGGGTGCGGGTCACCGTCGGCGAGCCGTGGGAGAACGACGCGTTCCTCGCAGCGGCGCGCAGCTTCCGGTCGTGATCGGGCAGCGACCACGGCTGGTCGCATCGGATGTCGACGGCACGCTGCTGGACCCGTACGCACGGGTGAGCGACCGCACCCGCGCCGTGGTGCACCGGGTGGTCGAGGCCGGGGTCCCCTTCGTTCTGGTCACCGGCCGCCCGCCGCGGTGGGTTCGGCCGATCGTCGAGCAGCTCGGCCACGCCGGTCTCGTCGTGTGCGCCAACGGCGCCGTGCTCTACGACGCCGCCACCGACCGCGTCCGCACCGCCGTCACGCTCGACCCGCTGCAGCTGCGTGACGCCGCCGACGCGGTGACCACCGCGCTGCCGGGCGCCAAGCTCGCCGTCGAGCTGCCCGGGACGAGCGCCGCCGAGGAGCTCTTCCTCGCCGAGCCCAACTACACGCACCCCTGGCCCGATGGGGACTCCGAAGCCGCCCCGCGGGACGAGCTGCTCGGGCGGCCTGCGCTCAAGCTGCTGGTGCGGCTGGCTGGGGCAAGCAGTGACGCGATGGCGAGTGCGCTGCAGGGGGTGCTCGGCGACGCGCTGGTCATCACCTTCTCCACCGGCCAGGGCATGGTCGAGGTCTCCGCGCCCGGCATCACGAAGGGCAGCGGGCTCGCCGCGGTCGCCGCCGAGCTCGGGATCGAGGCCGGTGACGTGGTGGCCTTCGGTGACATGCCCAACGACCTGGCCATGCTGGCCTGGGCGGGGTGCGGGGTCGCGATGGCCAACGCACATCCGATGGTCCTGGACAGCTCCGACGAGGTCACCGCGCCGAACAGCGAGGACGGGCTCGCACTGGTGCTGGAACGCTGGTTCTGACCAGATGCTCATGTCGTCGCTGGTTCACGCCGGGACAAGTCGGAACACCAATGCGTCAGCAACGCGTTCACCCTTGGAACCAGTGACACGGTTCGTCCACGCTGCAAGCTGAGCGAAATCCACGCCGGGATGGTCGATGATGACGACTGTGGTCACACCGCGCGCACGGAACTCTTGCGCCGCCGCCATGGCGAGCTCGTCGGTGGGCGTCGAGACGCCGACCGCAGCCTCAGCGGCGCCGACCTGATAGGCGTTCACCGGAGCTTCGAGCAGCAAGTCATGGGTAGAGTCCGACCCGATGAAGTAGCCACCCGTGGTGCGGTAGGCCATTCCGCTGACCACCTGCCACAGTAGCGGATCAGCACCGCCCACCCACCGGCCGCTGATCCTGGGAAAGGTCTCGATGACGGCGCTGGGGGGCACATAGTCGGCGGCGTTGACAAAAAACGCCGGTGTCGTCGCTGGGACCGCCTGCTGAGCGTCGGACGGCAACCAGGTCCCAGCCGCGACCAGGGTGGCCCCGGTTGCGGTCCAGCGCCACCAGTTTGGGCCTTGCTCAGCGAGGTGGTCGAGCCACAACGCTACGATCACGGCAACACACAGGGCGATGAAGATCTGAAGTCGCACCGCTTCGGCCTCCGACACAAGCGGTACCTGCCCCAGTATCTGCCAGGGCAGTGGCACACCAGTGTTGCGGTCGAGAACCACAAGGTGGACCCCGAGGGACAGCACCACCAGAACCAGGCCGACCGCCGCGGTGATGCGGACGGCGCTACGGCGTACGGTCACAACCGCCACGAGGAGCAACACCAGCAGCCCCAGGCCGATGTAGCCGCCCTGCTCTCCTGCGTGCGCGTTCAGCTGTTCGGCAAGCCCGGCCGTCCGGCGGAGCTGGAACCTCGACAGGTAGGTGGGCACCAGCAGGTTCGCCGCGTCGGCGCCGCTCTCGACTGGATCCCGGATCGGGGCTCGTGGCCGCGCCGGGCCGGCGAGCAGCAGGTAGAGCGGGTAGGCGCAGAGCACGACATACAGGCCGATGCAGGCGACACCGGCTTTCGTGATCGAGCAGGCGCGTCGGGCGATCCGGTGTGGGTAGCGCAAGGCTAGGACAGCGGCCACGACGACGAGCACGATCGCGCCGAAAGCCACGGTCTGGGTGTAGATGCCGGTTTGCACCGCAAACGCCAGGCCGAGCAGCGCTCCGGTACGCCACGGTTGCGACCCGGGCCGGATGAACACGGCGTGCACCGCCCACAACAGCACCGGCGGCAGGACGGCCCACACCAGGTTGAGGTGCCCGACGGATGAGTGCGCGACGATGAACGGGCTAAATCCGTACAAGACTCCGGCGACCGCGCGGGGGAACCATCTGTGGACGTACGGTCGTAGCGCCAAGACCAGCGCGAGCCCCGAGACGACCGGTCCGAGAATCATCCCGATGTTGTAGGCGGCAACTGGACCTGCCGTCAGCGTCACCGGCGAAAGCAGAGCGGCCAGCACCGGAGCGGTGGTGTTCCACATGCTGTTCACGCCGACCGGGAAGTGCTGGTAGGTCGTGAGCAGCGGGTTCTGGCCGTTGAGCAGCGACCACGGCAGCCAGTTCAGCCACCACACGAACAGGTGTGAGTCCGAGGAAGTCCAGCCAGTGGTCGCCGTCGACAAGCTGCCGAGCACCCGACGGTGCAGTGCCAGCGACCCGGCCAGGTAAACCAAGGGCGTTATGACCAGCGGGTGAAGGAGCCGCAATCGCGGGGCGTTGCGCGGCGGACCGGTCTCCAGCACGGCCTGATCGGGCGCCGTCAGTACCTGTGTCACGGCGGCAGTCTGGCACGAGTCATCCCCCTGGCTGCGGCGCGTTGCGCGCGACCTTGTCGAACAGCGCCTGGTAGGCGTCGATGACGAAGTTGACGTCGTAGCAAGCGGCCGCCCGTCTGCTGACCTCGGCCGGATCCGGCCGGGACGCCTTCATCCGGGCCAGCGCACGCGCGATCCCA
>DASQWR010000052.1:0-34364 GCA_035640155.1 Pseudonocardiaceae bacterium | reverse complement strand
CAACCCGGGTTTCCTGCTGCACAAGCTGCTCGTCCGCCCCGCACCCGCCGCCGCCCGGCTGGTGCCGTTGACCGGTCGGCTCGAGGCGCTGCCGGATGCGCTGGCGGTGGCCGAGGCGGTGCTGATCGACTGCCCGACCGTCCACCTGGAGACCGCGGTCGGTCAAACCGTCGGCACGGCTGCCCTGGTGCGTGACCAGGTCGGTGGGCTGGCCGAGGCCGAGCCGGGGCTCCGCCGACGAGCCGGGGCCGCCTGCATCGCAGCGACGGCGGCGCTGGAGCGCCACGAGGCGTGGCTGCGCGCCCGAGTGGAGCGTCCCGGTCGCGACCCGCGGCTCGGTCGCGCACTGTGGGAAGCCAAGCTCCGGCACACCCTGGACGGCGAGCTCGACGCGGCCGAGCTGCTGAACCGGGCCGAGGCTCGACTCGACGTGGTGTGGCAGCGATTGGCCGACGCCGCCCAGATGATGGGGTTTCCCGGTCCGCGGGCAGCGCTGGACGCGCTCGCCGCGGATGCGCCGGACGACAGCACCATCGTCGGGGCGGCCGGGCGTGCGCTGGCCGAGACCACCGCGTTCGTGGCCGAGCACGACCTGGTGCCGGTGCTCGACGACCCGGTCGAGGTCGTGCGCATGCCGGAGTTCGCCCGGGGGATCGCGGTCGCCTACTGCGATGCGCCCGGCCCGCTCGAGGCGGCGGAAGTGCCGACGTTCTATGCGATCTCGCCGACCCCGGCGCACTGGTCGCCCGAGCGGGTGGCGTCGTTCTACCGGGAGTACAACCACGCGCAGCTCCGCAACCTGACCGTGCACGAAACCATGCCCGGGCACTACCTCCAGCTCGCCCACGAACGCCGGTTCACCGGTTCAAGCCGGGCACGGGCGGTGTGCACGTCCGGCGCGTTCCGGGAGGGCTGGGCGGTGTACTGCGAAGAGATGATGGCCGACCACGGCTTCGGCGGCCCGCCGTTGCGCTTCCAGCAGCTCAAGCTCCAGCTGCGGATGACCATCAACACGATCCTCGACCAGCTCGTGCACTGCGCCGGGCTGACCGAGGCCGACGGGATGGCGCTGATGATCGGGCGCGGCCTGCAAGAGGAGGGTGAGGCGGCCGGCAAGTGGCGCCGGGCGCTGCTGACCTCGACCCAGCTCTCGGAGTACTTCGCCGGCTACACCGAGGTCGCCGCGATCGCGGCCGCCCGCCCGGCTGGGGTGTCCGTCCGGGACTGGCGCGGGAGCATGCTGGCCCACGGCGCACCGCCACCGCGGCACCTGCGCACGTTGCTCGACGTGTAACGAGGGATCAGGTCAGCGGGGTGAGGTCCCCAGCGAAGGGCACCCGCTGCACCCCGGGGGAGCTCATCCAGTGCCGCAGGGCGCAGGTGGCGCGCACGTCGTCGGCGTTGTACGCCAGCAGCCGCTCGCGCTGAGTGCCGTCGGGCTCGGCGCCGTCCATGCCAACCGCGTCCCGGTACCAGCGCATCGAGTTCTCCCCGCTGGCCTCCGGGTCGTGCCAGGAGAACCCGGCGGCGGGCGCGATGGTCTTGAGCCCCTTGCCCCGCGCGCAGAGGAACTCCGCGCTGATCACGGCGAAGAGATCCACCCACTGGGTCGAGCCGATGAACACCTGCACCGCGGCGACCGTCGGCATCCCGGGGACGGCGGCGAAGCGCTCCGCCGAGTGCAGCATCCAGCGGTTCTCGGCCTGCTCGTTGTAGCAGTACGCCCGGAAGTTCAGACCCTGCCCGGCGGCTCGCGCCCGTACCTCGCCGAGCCAGCCCCAGAACTCGGCGAACGAGCGGCCCTCGTCGGCGGTGGGCACCGGCTCCCAGGTCGCGAACGCGTGGTAGCCCGGCTGCATGCCGATGTCCGCACCGGAGAGCAGGCAGCCCCACAGGTAGGCACCGGCGTCGCCGAAGCTCTCCATGTCGACGTCGACCTCGACGTCCGCGCGCGGCACGGTGATCGCGGGGTGGCGCCGCACCAGCGACAGGTCCCGCTGCCACGCCCGGGCCAGCAGCACCGCATCGGGGAAGGCCGTCCCGTCCAGCGGGGCCGGCGGGTCTGCGGTGGCGTCCAGCGCCGCCAGGTCGTCCACGGTGCACACCCCGGCCGCCCGCAGCGCCACCGCGTCCTCCCCGCGCAGCACCAGGCTGACGTCGCGGGTACTGCGCAACGCCGCCTCGCAGGTCGGCCACCACGGGCACGACCGGCACTCGGTGACCCGGGACGGGAGCGCCAGTGGGTCGGCCCCGGTGGCCGCAGCGCTCGCGACCGCGATCCGGTCGGCGAAGCGGCTGTCGTACTCGGTCATCGCGCTGCGCCCCCCAGGCCAGCTGGGGGCATCCAGGTCGTGCCACAGCACGACGTCAGCCTCGAGGCCCACCACGCCGCCGGTGGCGCGCCCGGATGCCGCGACGCCAGCGGCCTGCAGCAGCCGGACGGCATGCGCCAGGCGCAACTGGTCCCGGGGCTGCGCTCGGACCTTGCGCAGCGGGTCGCTGCGGGCCGCGCGGGGGGCGAGATCGACCAGCGGAGTGGTGGGTGCCCCGGAACCGGGGTCGGTAACCTTGTGCCGGACGACGAGCACCGGCACGTACCCGTCACCGGTGCGCACCAGCAGATCCATCCCACCGCGTCGCCCGCCGGAGGGGTCCACCGGCAGCAGCCCGTCCCAGATGAACGGTGCTCCCGCCGCCAGCAGGGACTCGGTGTGCCGGGCGCGGTCCGTAGCGGGAAGGTCCGCCGGCACCTCCGCCCAGCCTCCGGGGAGCCGGCGGGCGAGCTCGTCGGCCACCGTGCGGCGGTGCACCGCCGCATCCACCATCCGCTGCTCGGCGCCCGGGTTGGGAGCACGCCGGGAGCTCCGGTCGGCGGCGGGGTCGTGCTCCAGGTGCACCCGGCGCCGGCAGCGGTTCACCACGCCCGCGTCGAGCAGCACCGTCGATCCCACCCCGCCAGATTAGATCGCCGGTCCGACAATGCGGGCTCCCTTCCGCTACCCGATGAAGCCGTTCTCGCGCAGGAACTGCGCCGCAGCCTCCTCGGGTGTCTGTCCCTCGAGGTCGGCCAGACCGTTCAGCTCGATCACGGTGTCCTCGGTGAGCTTCTCGCCGAGGACGGTGGCGATCTCACCGAGCTGCGGGTGCTGCTGGTAGACCTCATCGCGGGTGGTCAGCGCCGCGAGCTGGGTGAGGAAGAAGTTCCTGTCGTCGCGTAGCACGGTGAGGTTCAGCGACTCGAGCCTGGCGTCGGTGGTGAACACCTCGGCGAAGTTGCACGGGCTGCCCTTTGCCACGTTGACGAAACCCAGTGCGAAATCGGTCTGGTAGACCTGCGACACGGGGAAGTAGGCATGGTACGCGTCCTGCATCGCGAGGAACTCCCGGTCGAGGAACTCGGCCGCAGCACAGAACGTCGCTTCGTCGGGGTTCTCGGCGACGAATCCCGACAGGTCGGAGAGCTCGCCGACGGAGGCGAGCGGCTGCGGGGCGTTGCTGCGGCGGGCGATGGCGTACTGGTTGCCGAACCTCGCCGGACCGAGCCAGCGAATGCCGTTTTCCTGCAGGTCCTCGGTCGCGGTCGCCTCGAACTGCTGCTGCGGGTCCGGGAGGGTGTCAGTGTGCTGGAGGAACAGCGACCAGCCGGTCCCGGCGTAGTCCCAGTACATGTCGACCTCGCCGGTCTGCAGCGCCGTGCGCACGATGTTCGTCCCGGACAGGCCCGTCTGGTCGGTCACCGTGGCACCGGCAGCCCGGAGCGCATAGATGGTGATCTTGCCGAGGATGATGCTCTCGGTGAACTCCTTCGACCCGACGGTGAGCTGGGAGCCGGACAGGTCGAAATCCGCGGCGAGCGAACCACCGGCGAGTTCGGCGGGAGTCGGCTCGGTGCTGCCGGCCCCGGCCACCCCGCAACCGGGCAGCGTTACGGCCAGTAACAGTACCAACGCGAGCCACGTTCGGGCCTGGTTGAGGCGGCGCGCCATGCTGTTCCCTCCTGTCTTCGTCCGGTCCCCCCTGCTGTCACTCCGATCCGGCACCTACAGACCTCGCGGGCGCAGGTAGTCCTCGGCCAGACCGGCCAACCAGTCGATGAGCAGGGCCAGCACGGCGACCAGCACGCTGCCCGTGACGAGCACGGCGGTCTTGTTCGACTGGATGCCCCTGGAGATCACGTCGCCGAGCCCACCCGCTCCGACGAACGTCGCCAGGGCCACCGTTCCGGTGGTGATGACGAGCGCCGTGCGCACTCCGGCGAGGATCACCGGCACCGCGAGTGGTAGCTCGATCCGCGCGAGGACCGACGAGCGGGTCATGCCCATCCCGCGGGCGGCCTCGATGGTGAACCAGTCGACCTGCTGCAGACCCACCATGGTGTTGCGCAGCACCGGCAGGATTCCGTACGCGACGAAGGCGAGCACTGCGATCGCGTCGACGGGCAGCGCGAGGAACGCGACGGCGAGCAGCACCAGCAGTCCGATGGACGGGACGGCCTGACCGATGTTGGCGATCGCGAGCATGGGCGAGACGAACCGCCGGGCGCCCGGTCGGGTGAGGACGATGCCGAGTGGGACTGCGATCAGCAGCACCAACCCCGACACGACCGCGGTGAGCTCGAGGTGCTTGATCGTCCGGCTGAGGAGGTAGTCGGGGTTGAGACTCTGCTGCTCGATGCGGTCCAGCGACTGCGCCGAGACCCACAGATACAGCGCCACGAGCACGAGTCCGAGTGCTGCCGGTACGCCAAGGGCGCGCAGGAACGGCAGCCAGCGACGGCGGTCCGCAGCGGCGCCCCGGGCAGCCGGCGCTGCCGCCGCGGGTGGTGCCTGCAGCGACATCAGTGCCGCGCTCGGTGCCGGCCGCCGCCATCGTCGGCCTCGACGGTGATGCCGGTGACCGGGACCCGGCCGGTCCCGGTGTCGGCGTGCATGAGCAGCTGCAGGGTGTCCATGCTCAGCACGCCCCGGTACATGCCCTGGTCGTCCACCAGAAGCGCGGCGGAGGAGTTGGACCCCAGCATCCGGTCCAGCGCGTCGTACAGGCTGTCCTGCGGGGCGATCGGGTCCAGGATCGGCAGTCCTGCCCGCAGCACTTCGGTGTCGCTGGGACGCAGGTCGCGGGGCAGCCAACCCAGGGGCCGCTGCTCGGCGTCGACAAGGACCAGGTAGTCATGCTCGCTCCGTCGGAGCGTGGCCATCGTCGTGTCGACGTCAGTGCCCGCGGTGACGGTGTCCCAGCGTTCGACCTGCACTTCGCTCGCCCGGGTTAGAGACAGTCTCTTGATCAATGCGCCGCGGCCGACGAAGTCGGCGACGAACTCGTCCGCCGGGTCGGTCAGGATCCGGTCCGGGGTGTCGTACTGGGCCAGCACCGCCCCCTCCCGCAGGATCGCGATGCGGTCCCCCATCTTGATCGCCTCGTCGATGTCGTGGGTGACGAACACGATCGTCTTCTTGATGTCGGCCTGCACCTGCAGGAACTCGTTCTGCAGGCTTTCCCGGGTGAGCGGGTCGATGGCTCCGAACGGCTCGTCCATCAGCATCACCGGCGGGTCGGCGCCCAGCGCCCTGGCCACCCCGACCCGCTGCTGCTGACCACCGGAGAGCTGCTTGGGGTACCGGTTCCGGTAGAGCTCGGGGTCGAGCCGGACCAGGCCCAGCAGCTCGTCGACCCGGTCGGCGATCCGTTTCCGATCCCATCCGAGCATCTTGGGCACGGTCGCGATGTTCTCCGCGATCGTCATGTGCGGGAAGAGCCCCACCTGCTGGATGGCGTAGCCGATCCGGCGACGCAGCCCGTCGGCGTTGACCGTGGTGACGTCCTCGCCCTCGAGGAAGATGCGGCCCGACGTCGGCTCGATGATCCGGTTGACCAGCTTCATGGTGGTCGTCTTGCCGCATCCGGAGGGTCCGACGAGCACGACGATCTCACCTTCGCCGATGTCCATGGACAGGTCGGTGACAGCGGGCCGGTCCTGGCCTGGATAGTGCTTCGTGAGCTCCTCGAGCCGGATCATGGGGGTGTCAGTCACGGACGCCTCTCGGGGTGGTCAGTCGGTTCAACGCCACGAAGGCGATGTCGAAGAGGACGGCGAGCACGATGATCCCGAGAATCCCCTCGATCGCCAAGTAGGTGCCGAACGGCGTGCCGGCCTTGGCCAGCCCGTCGAGGATGATGGTGCCGAGCCCGGGCCCGTTGACGGCCGCGGCGATGGCCGCGATGCCGAGCAGCAGCTGGGTCGCGACCCGCAGTCCGGTGACGATGACCGGCCACGCGAGTGGCAGATCGATGACCGTGAGCCGGCGCCACGACGTCATCCCCATGCCCAGTGCGGACTCGGCGACGGCCGGATCGACACTGCGCAACCCCACCACCGCATTGCGGATGATCGGCAGCAGACCGTACATGGTCAACGCCACGACGGCAGGCGCGTTGCCGAGCCCCAACGGTGCGATCAGCAACCCGAACAGCGCGTAGGACGGGATCGTCAGGAAGACACCGGCGGTGACGAGCACCGCGGCGCGGGGCAGCTCGGTGCGGTAGGTCAGGATGGCGAGCGGGAGCGCGATCGCAGCGGCCAGACCGAGTGCCACGAGCACCAGAACCACGTGGGCCACCGTCGCGGCCAGCACCTCACCCCAGTTGCCTGCGGCGAACTCGAAGAAGTCCATGCGTCCCTCGGTTGGTCCGATGCGACAGCTGATCGTACCCGGATGGGGTGCCGGCCAACGGCGCCCCGTAACCTCGCTCTCGTGCCCGCCGATGCACTCACCCTCCTGCGGCGGGTGCTCGCGCTGCTGTTGCTCGCGGGGTCGGCGCTGGTGGCCGGCACCGCTCCCGCGTCGGCGCACACCGAGCTGATCGGCAGCGACCCGGCTGACGGGTCGAGCACGGCGGCGGGCCCGTCCCGCGTCACGCTGACGTTCAGCGAGGTGGTGCAGACCGGCTTCACCACGGTCACGGTGATCGGTCCAGGCGGTGCCCAGTGGCAGGCCGGTCCGCCCACCCAGAACGGTGCCATGGTGACGGTGCCGGTACGACCGCTCGGCCCGGCCGGCAGCTACACCGTCGGCTACCGGGTGCTCTCCCCGGACGGCCACCCGGTGCAGGGCTTGGTCCAGTTCACCCTCACCGCGCCGGGCCCGGCTACCGCGGTCACGCCGGCGCCGTCCGGTGACGGGGTACCGGACGGGGTCGCAGCACCGGACGGACCCGCGTCCCCCTCGAACGGGTCTGAGAGCGGTGGCACGGCGGTGTGGCCGTGGATCGCCGGTGCCGTGCTGCTGCTCGGAGCCGGCGTCGCAGCGGCGTTGCGGCTCGGTAGGGGCGGCTGAGCGGTTCTCGAGCTGGCGGCAGTGCTCGCCGGCTCGGCGCCGCCGACCTGACCCCGGCGGCTACCGCCACGTCAGTCGAGGTGGTTCATCGCTTCAGGCCCAGGGGCGGTGAGCTGGCGGCGCAGCTCGGCCAGGTTGTGCACCGCGCGCTGCGCGCGGTGCCCCAGCTCGCGGCGGTTGATCCAGCCCTGCGCGTAGTGGCGGTAGTCCTGGGCGAGCATCGCCAGTACGGCGAGCATCTCGACGGGCCTGGCCCGCAGGTGCGCCGGGAGCCGGCGCACGAGTTCGAGCTCGGTGTCGACGAGCCCGTCCAGGAAGTCGGCGTCCCATCGCGCAGTGCGGGTGCGGCGCAGCCTGAGCCGGGAGCGGGTCCCGGCCGGCCGTGACCCCCCGGCCGGGCTCATCAACTGCACTGTCATCACGCACCCACGTCCTGGCGAGGATCAGCCTCTGTCAGCAGGATCATCGTCGCGACGGGCCGTGGCGTTAGCAACCGAGTGATCCCAGCGTTTCCGGATCAGCGCGCGTCCGTTTCGGATCAGCGCCATCCGTTTCCTGATCAGCGCGAGCGCAGCCGCGCGGAAGCGAGCAGCTCGGGGTCCACCCGGCGGTGGGCGCTGGCGACGACGGTTCGCGCGAAGGGCACCATCAGCAGCGGCTGGTCACCGGAGTCCCGCTGGGCGTCGCCCGCAAGCTCCTCGCAGTGCACCGGCAGGAAGCCCTGGTCGTGCAAGCTGACCAGGAAATCGACGCACACTCGGCTCCGCCCGTCCAGGCACCCGGTGCCGTGCCACGGCAGCAGTGTCGAACCGCCGAGGTAGGAGAAGCCGCTGCACCCCGGGCGCGGGGCCCCGGTGGCCAGCCGCACGTGCAGGGGGAGGCGCTCCGGTACTCCGACCGCGTTGTCCGCGACCGCCGCCGCCAGGTGGTCGACGGCGTGGCGCCACGCGGAGGCGAGCACCGCCCGGCGGGCCCGCACGAGCTCGCTGGGCAACCCGGCGGCGTCGACGCGGTCCGGCTCGGCCAGCACCTGGCACGCCCAGCGCATCAATCCGGCGCGATCGCGCTCGGAGCCGTGCGGGGCGGGCACCGGCACCGAGTAGACCAGCGAGGAGACGATGTCCCGGAACGCGGGGACCCCAGTGAGCAGCTGCGGCGGCAGCGCCCGGGAGATCCGCACGTCCGCGTCGGCCGCGCCGGCCAGCGAACCCGGCGGGCCGGCGAGGGCCTCGACGAGGTCACGCACCTGGTGCAGGCCGTGTTCCCGCTCGCCCCACCCGTGCTCGCCGAGGAGATCGGCGATGTACCGGTTCCGGTCGCAGAGCAGGACGACGCCGGCCACTCCGGCGTGCTCGGCGTAGCGCTGCACCCGGGCCCGGTAGCGGGCCACTTCTGACCGGGCGCGGGGCCGGGAACACCCGCCGTCGGCGAGCACCACCACCCGCAGCCCGGGCGGGTAGAGCGCGGTGACCGCCCCGTGCAGCTCCCGCAGCCGCACCAGCGCGCCGAGCTCGGCGAGGTCGGGATGCGGCCCCGCAGCCTTGAGACCGTTGTCGTGCTGCTTGAACGGGAACCCGCTGACCATCAGCGTCACCGGCAGCCGCTGCTCGACGAACGGGCCGATCTTCGCGATCGCCACGTCCGGCGGGAAGCACGACCGGGAACCCTTGAGGAAGCGGGAACGGGTCAGCACCCGGTGCACGGCGACGGCGACGTCGCGGGGACGCTCCGCGCGCCAGCCGGGCTCGAAGCGCTCCAGGTGATGCCGGGTCGCCTCTCCCAGCCGGGTCGCCGCAGCGTCAGCCTGCGCTCGCAACGACCCCAGCAGCACGTGCGCTTCAGCGGGACCGAGATCCAGTCGCATCGGCTCCGCCCCGGCGACAGCGCCGAGGTCTGCCAGCGGCAAGCCGCCCAGGGAGCGGGCGTTGGAGACGCTCAGCGGGTCCGACACCCGTTGTGCCGCGCCCGTCCGGTGCCGTCGATCGCGCTGCGGGCCGATCCAGGAATCGCCCCACCGAGGCGCCAAGAACTCCCGTTCAGCAGATACCGGTGCGCGGGTGGAGACTGCCGTCGCCTCCCCGCTCACCCGGCATTCACCCTCGACCCCATCCGCACCTCCGCACCTCCGCACGTCGACACTAGACCGGCTCCGGCGCGACGGTCGAGCACCAACAGTGGCTTGGAACGCCTCAGCTTGAGCACAAAGAGTGACAGCACACCATGTAGTGTGACGTTGCGTCAACGGCTGGGCGATGTCTGCGGCTCTGAGATCTCTGCGGCTCTGGGGGTGTCAGCGCAGCAGCGACCAGCGGTCGCCGGTCCGCCCGGAGCGCAGGCTCGCCATCCGGCGTTCGAACTCGGCCGCGACGGCCGGCCCACGGTCCCGACCTGGCAACGCACCAGCGACGATCTTCAGGTCCCGGATGCCGCGGAGGACGTCGAAGCCCTTCCACGCCGTGACGTCGAAGCCGTAGTGGACGGCGAGATCCCGCTGGTGCGCCGCCGGTCGCCCGAACCGCACCGCCGAGACCGCCATCGGGGTGAGATCCCACTCCGGCGGGCCCACGCAACAGGAGTCGAAGTCGCACAACACCGGCCCGTCCGCTCCGGAGATCACATTCCCGAGATGGGCATCGCCGTGCAACACCGCGCGGGGCAGCACGAAGGCCAGCTCCGCGGCCGCGGCGGCGAGCTCGTCGCAGCGGCGTTGCAGGAACGACCGGTCGGCCCCGGACAGGGCGGGAGTGTCGGCCAGCCGGTTGTCGAGATCGGCCAGCGGGTCCCACCCGGGGAACACCCCGTCCGGGACCGGCAGCGCGTGCAACGTGCGCAGTATCCCGGCGAGCTCTGCACCGCCGGGGGTGGGACCTGTCTCGGATACCTCCTGCCAAAGCGTCGCGACCTGGCCGCCCACGCGCAGGGGCTGCACCACGCCGGGCAGCAGCCGGATCGCGGGCACGTCGCGCTCAGCGAACCAGGTCGCCGCGCGCACGGCCAGCTCGCTCCGCGGCACGTAGGACGGGAGCGTCACCAGTCGGACCACGACCGGGTCCCGGGCCAACCGGAACACCGCGTTGTTGACGTGGCGGATCAGCTCCGCGCCTCGCGGGTCCAGACCGCAGGCCCGGCACACCTGCGTCAGCGCATCGCCCAACGGCGCATCGGGCGGACTCCCCGTGGCCGCACCGCAGGCCGCGATCGGGTCAGCTCGCACGCACGCGCATGCGACGGATGTGCACCAACAGGTCGCGCGCATCGGAGTTCGCCGGCCGGCGCGCCGCCTCGATCTCGACCGCCTCGAGCCGGTCGACGACCCGCGCCGACTTCAGGGTCGTCGCCATCCCGACCGCCTCCCGCCCGACCCGCACCCCTTGGTCCACCTCGCCCTGCCGCAGGAGGTTCGTCGCCAGCGCGGACAGGTTGAACGCCCTGCTCCGGGCCATCGACTCGGTGTAGCCAGCCAGCGCGGTGGTGAGCGCGGGGATCGCGATGGCGGCGTGCTTGACGTCCGTCTTGGACAGTTCGGTGTAGACGGAACCGATCATTGCGTTCAGGTCGTTCTCGTCGAAGAACCTTGCCCAGTCCGGCGTCTCCTCCGAGATGGAGCGGGACAGCTCGTCGCGGGCCCTGCCGAGTTGCTTCACGGCCAGCTCGTGCTTGCCCATCATCGCGTAGGCCCAGGCCTCGTTGGCACACAACACCGCCACGGCGAGCTCCGACCCGGAGTCCTGCGCCGCGATCTGGCCGAGCTGGAAGATCTTGAGGGCCTCGTCGGGGGAGTGGTGGTGCAGGTACACCCGGCCCATTCGGTAGAGCACGTTGGACATCAGGCCGTGGTCGCCGGACTCCTTGGCGAACTCCAGAGCCGTGCCGAAGTGGTTGCGCGCGGCATCGAGCAGGCCGATGTCGAATGTGGTCCACCCGGCGAGGTTCTGCAGGTCCGCGAGAGCGCGGAGGAGGTGCTTGCGCACCACGTCGGTCCCGGATGCCGAGATCAGCCGCTGGCTCCAGGAGAACTGGGCGACGACGGCGTCACGGCAGGCACCACCACCGAACTGGTAGTCGAGGCCGCGCAGCACCTTGGTGGCCGCCTCCACCTGCTTGACGTCGGACATCCCGATCCGGCCCGGCGCCGGCGTCTGCACCGGGTCCGGAAACCATTCACCCCGCTCCACCACCGGCACGGCCGCGCCGAGAGCCATGGCGGCGGCGTGCGTGACGAACTTTCGGCGCTTCACCGACTCTTCCTCCTCAGCAAGGGCGTCGCCGGGTTTCTCGACGACGCTCGTCGCTGTCGAACCGCCGTAGGCGAGGCCCATGTACCCCCGCGGGATACCCAGGCCGTCGGCGACACGAACCAGCACGTCGTAGGCCATGACCTGGCGACCCTTGAGGATCTCCGAAACCTCGGACTGCGACTGCCCGGTGAGGGCTGCGATCTGACGCTGCGAGACCCCGACCCGGCGGAGCAACCGGTACACCGTGCTGATGTCCCTGGCTGCCACTGCCTGCCGCATATCCGGTTCCTCCCAGACCTCGGGAGACACCGGATTGTCCTGCGATCCGATCACGTTCATCTCGCCCCCTCACCTGTTTCCGACGGGCGACGGAAGGAAGAGTAGGCACGCTCGCCAGGACAGCGAAGCATGCATCGGCAGAGCTGATCGGCCCGACCGGTCAACTCGTGCCGCTCACCGTAACCGCTTGGCCGATGGGCGCACCACGTCTGCACAGGGGATTGAGAGGCGCACTCTTGAACTCGACGTGCGGGCCGGGACCTCCTCCCGTGATCCCGGCCCGCACCACGACTCCGGCACATCAGCTACTCCGGCACATCAGCTACTCCGGCGGGAAGGGTGACGAGGTGGACCAGATCCTGGGCCAGATTCTCCGGCAGGCGGTGTGGGAGCGGCTCGACCTGCTTGACGAGCTCGCGGCCCACGCCGACGCCGAATCCCTGGTGTCGGTGGCACGCACCGAGGTGCCGCGGCTCACCGACGGCTGGCGGGCGCTGCTCGCGGTGCACGAGCCGGACTCCCGGGGTCGCTGCCCGGAGTGCTCACGCCGCTGGCAGCCGCGCCGGTCCCCCTGCTCGGTGTGGCGCACCGCCCACGACAACCTGGTCGCCGTCGAGCTGATGTCGCCGCAGGATCGGCGTGGGTTCCCCCACCCGCTGTCTCCTGCGCCGCATCGGGCTCCGGCCTCCGCAACGCGCTGACACCAGCACAGCTTTACTAACTGGCGGCCTCGCCCCGCCTCGGCGAGGTCCGCGCCCGCCCGGGTCTCCGGCTCCGGAACCAGCGCAGCGCAGGCGCCCCATCGGGGGCGGGGCCCGTTCGGCAAGAACGCGCCCTGCCCCCCGCCTTGCCAATGGACCAGCGCCACTGGGACCATCCGTTGCGCCGACGGCTACCAGTCGGCGTCACGCGGCCTGCGCGAGCAGTTGCTCGTAGACCACCTCGTGCACCCAGCGGCTGACCACCGGGGGCCGGGTGCAGGGCATCGGCCCGGGGCGTCCGGGCTGCACGACGTCGACCGCGTCGGGATCCACGTCGGACACACCGGCGGTGGCAACCACCGTGGGCCCGAACCGATCCGCCTGTCGTAGGCACTGGGCATCGCGGGCAACGTCGGCCGGCAGCAGCATCGCGGTGGCACACAGCCCGGTGAACGGGCCAGCAGCGGCGAGCCCGGTACGCCAGTGCCGGGCCGGGGCGACCAGCCCACGCAACTGCACCGCGGGCGGCGGCACCAGGTGCGCCATCTCCGGCCAGTGCCAGGTGGACACCGAGGTACGATCGGTCACCGGCGCCCAGCCGGTGGCGATCCGCTGCGAGTGCGCCAGCCCGTCGAGCTCCGCGACGACGACGACGCGGCGGCCGAGCAGCAGGACCGGGGGCAACACCACGCCGTCCCAGCCGAGCACTGTCACCGCAGCGGCGACCAGGTGATCGGGTGCGGCGAGGACCTCCACCCCGCCCGCTGCGTGCACTCGCGAGGCGGGCGTCGCGGCGGACTGCCCTGCCAACGATTCGTGTGCCACTGCGGCCCCGTTCCTCCGTGCTCAGCAGTCCCGACAGTGATCCCGAAACTCCGGCAGTGATCACAACTAGGGATCACGACGGGCCTCTCGGTACGCCGTGTCCGTGCAGATGACTTACCAGCCTGCACGGGCGGCTTGCCCGGACCGCTGCGCTTCAGGCGTCGGGTGGCCCTTTCCGAGCGCCGACTGGTCGGCGGCTTCAGCCCAGCGGTGTAACCGCATCCGGAAGCGGTGTTTGCCGGGGCACTGAACGGTCTGCTCCTGCGGCACCGCTGGGCGGCAGCGTCGTCACCGCCAGTGCCCCGAGGATCGCGGCGCTCCCAGCCACCGTGGTGACGGCCACCCGGCCCCCCGCCGGCAGCGCACGCCAGGACAGGAGGGTCGCCAGCGCGTCCACACCGTCCGCGAGCGCGCCGCCGGCCACCCAGCTCGCGGCCGGGCCGGCGGCCCTGCCGTCCCGGAGGGCGAGCAGCGCGCCCAGCCCCAGGCTGATGTCCCGACCGCCGAGCGCCCGGCCCAGCACCGCGCCCGCCGCCCCGCCAGCCTCCTCGGTGCCGACCCAGGGTCGCGCGGGCAGTTCGGGGCGCAGTACCGCAGCCACCCCCAATGCGACCCGCCCGGCCGCCAACCACCTGGCGCAGCGGCGCGACATCCCTGGGCTCATCGATCGCATGCGCCGTCCTTACCTCGTCCGGTGTCCGGGTTTGCAGGTGCTGTGACTGCGTGCCCGACCTCGGCACAACCTATGCAAGGCGGGGTGACCGCGCCTGGCGACGAGCTCTTTGGCGAAGACGGGGCGAGCGCCTTCCGCCGGGCCGTCCGTCCGTGGCACGCTCGCGGCGTGACCGAGGCCGCACCGCGCCGCCGACTCCCGAGTTGGCGCACCAGCAGTTGGCTCTACGCACTGGTCACCACCAACCCGCCGCCCGGTGCCACCGACCTGGTGACCCGCTGGATCGTCGTCACCCGCGCTGCGGTGCTGCCCATGACGCTCACCGCCGGTCTGGTCGCCGCCCTGCTCGCCGTCGGGCAACCCGGGCTGGACTGGCGCTGGCTCACCCTGGCGATCGTCGGCATCACCCTCGCGCACCTGGCCAATAACCTGATGAACGACCTGTACGACACCTCGTCCGGGTCGGACTCCGCGAGCTACCCCCGCGCGCTATACGCCCCGCACCCGATCCTGTCCGGACTGGTGACTCGCCGTGCCCTGGTCACCGCGATCATTCTGGTCAACGCCGCGGACCTGGCCATCCTGGTGGTCCTCACGGCCGCCCGGGGCTGGCCGATCCTGGCGTTCGGGCTGGCCGGCTTCGTGCTGTCGGTGGCCTACACCGCGCCACCGTTGCGGTTGAAGAAGCGCGGCCTCGGCGAGCCGGACGTGCTCGTGGTGTGGGGGCCGCTGATGGTCGGCGGCACGTACTACGCGGCCGTCGGGTCGGTGAGCTGGCAGGTGCTGCTCGCGTCGCTGCCCTACGGGCTGCTGTGCACCGCGGTGCTGATGGGCAAGCACATCGACAAGATCCCGTTCGACGCTCCACTGGGGATTCGCACCCTGCCTGTGCTGCTCGGTGCGTCCCGGGCCAGAACGACAACGCTGGGGTTGATGGTCGCGTTCTACGTCCTGGTGGTCGTGTCGGTACTGGTCGGCGCGATGCCCTGGCCCGCGCTGCTCTGCGTGGGCGCACTGCCCCGGTTGGTCAAGATCTGGCCCTACTACCGCAAGCCCGCACCGGCCGAGCCGCCGAAGGACTTTCCCGTCTGGCCGCTGTGGTTCGCCGCGGTGGCATGGGTGCACACCCGGCAGGCCGGGGCGCTGCTCGTCGTGGGCCTCGCGGCCGCCGCGGTGTTCTTGACGTAAGATCGGAAGCATCGCACTCGGATCGAGGGGTGGTGCGGCGTGTCGGTCACATCGCTTCCCCACGCGGCGCAGCGGCGCCACCGGACCTCGAGGTGCTCACCGCGGTAGCGGGCCGGCTCGGCGACGACGGCACCGGCTTGTGCCCGACGTGGGCGTGACGAGTACCTCTCCAGAGGACATGGGCGCGTTCCTCGATCCGCCCGAGGTGCTCGCGGTCGTGGAGGTGGCCCCCGGCAGCGGGGTTCCGTCGGGGCCCCAGCTGCTCGATGGTGTACCCCCGCGGGTAGCTGCGCACCGGCCAGGACTCGGCCACCCGGAACGGGCGACGCCGCGGCGGCAGGCGGCGCACCAGCTTTCCCCGCGCACGCAGCGCCGCCGCCACGGCAACCTGCACGGGCTTCGGCGCGGCGCGGAATCCGAACACCCGCAGCACCGGTTCGTCGAGCAGCGCGTGCACCCCGACCCGCACCAGCGGCGCCGGGAGGAACCACAGCCAGCGCACGAACAGCTCCCGGGTGGCCTCGCCGACGGCAGCGCTGGCCGCGGTGGGCGCGAAGTGCTCCCGCTCGTACGCGTCGGACAGGGCGAGCATCTCCTGCCACGTCGTCGGGATGTCCCTGATCCCCATCCGGTGGCCGAGCTCGCGGTAGTAGTTGTGCCCGCCCACCCGCTCGTGCTCGGTCACCGGCCGCCACCCGAAGCGTTCCAGCCACCGCAGCGGGACCGCGACGAACGTGCTCAGCACGTAGCGCATGTCGTCGTTGGAGATCGCGAAGCGGCCGTGGATCCGGTTGATCCGGCGGATCGCCTCGCGCCCCCGGTCGCTCTCGAGGCCGTTCTCGATCACCTCGGCGAGCAGCAGCGACGTGTCGTCGTAGCGCTTCTGCGTGCGCCGGGCGAACTCCTGCGTGGAGTCCAGCAACCCACCGATCGTCGGCACGCAATAGGAGCGGTACAGCGCCAGCTCCAGAGCGCGGATGATGTCCCACGGGAACTCGACGGTGCCGAGCAGCCGGGCGATCTGCTCGCAGTCCCGCTCCACGTCCAGGGTCGCGATGTGGTCTCGGACGGCGAACCGGCGGGACGCAGCCATGCAGTCACCCTGGCTCACGCCGGTGCTGACGGTCAACGGAAGTGGGCGAGGGGGGAGTTGAACCCCCACGTCCTTCCGGACACACGGACCTGAACCGTGCGCGTCTGCCATTCCGCCACTCGCCCGAGCGACCGCAGCAGCCTAGCACGCACCCGTGGAGCCCCTCCCGGAACGTGCCGCGACTGCACTGCTTCGCCCGGATACCATTGACCGTAGTGGTCACCAGCTCGCAGAGGAGGTCGTAGTGGGCGTCGTGGGGCGCTTCGAGCGCCGCCTCGAAGGGATGGTCGGCGACGCCTTCGCTCGGGTGTTCGGCGGTAGCGTGGTACCGCAGGAGGTTGCCCAGGCGCTACAGCGGGAAGCCGAGGTGCGGGCCCGCCCGCTGGCGGGTGGGCGCATCCTCGCGCCGAACCGTTATACCGTGACACTCGGAGCGGCTGACCACGACCGGCTCACGGGTGACGAGCAGCGGGTGATCCGGCTGCTGCGCGACTGCATCACCGAGCACCTCGCCGAGTACGGCTGGGACACCTACGGTGACGTGGTCGTGCACCTTGAGCGATCTGAGACGCTGCACACGGGACAGTTCCGCACCAGCTCGTCCGTGGACCCCAATGCCTCGCGCCGCTCGACGGCGCAACCTCGTACCGCAGGAGATCCAGCCATGAGCCAGCAGCCCCCCCAGCACCCCGAGGGCGACCAGCGGGGTCAGCACGGCGGTTACGGCTACGACCAGGGCCAGGAGAAGGACCCGGCCTACGGCCAGCAGTACGGCTACGGCCCGGGTCCCGGCTACAACCAGAGCTACGACCCCGGGTACGCCGGCCAGCAGGGCGGGTACGGCCATGACCAGGGCCAGGGACACCACCAGCGGTACGGCTACGACCAGGGTTACGGCTCCGGTCATGACCCCGATCAGGGACAGGGTCAGAACCAGGGTTACGTCCAGCAGGGCGGATACGGGTACGACCAGGGCCAGGGTGGCTACGGCCAGGGTGGCTACGGTTACGACCAGAACTACGGCCCCAGTCAGGGACAGGGTGGCTACGACCAGAACTACGACCAGAGCTACGACCAGTACGGTGGCGCCCGTGGTGGCTACGGCTACGACCAGAACCAGGGATACGACGGCGGGTACTCGGGCGACCCCGGCGCGCAGGAATACGCCCCGCCGGCAGTGCAGACGGGGACCCGCCAGCTGACCGCGGTGCTGAGCCTCGACGACGGTTCCAACCGCAGCTACCAGCTCGCCCTGGGCAGCAACGTGGTCGGCCGTGGGCAGGACGCGCAGTTCCGGCTGCCGGACACGGGAGTCTCGCGCCGGCACCTGGAGATCACCTGGGACGGGCAGGTCGCGATGCTCGCCGACCTCGGATCCACCAACGGCACCACCGTCAACGGTTCCCCTAT
This sequence comes from Pseudonocardiaceae bacterium, assembly GCA_035640155.1. Classification (GTDB taxonomy): domain Bacteria; phylum Actinomycetota; class Actinomycetes; order Mycobacteriales; family Pseudonocardiaceae; genus JALYQB01. The sequence continues at coordinate 16,623 of DASQWR010000052.1, read as the reverse complement.
CCAGACCTGGCAGCTCGCGGACGGCGACGTGCTGCGGATCGGGCACTCGTCCCTCGTCTTCCACGTCCAAGGCTGACGACCGGACGACTGCAGGAGAGACCACACGCGCCATGCCGGAGCTGGTGCTGCAGCTGACCAGAGCAGGGTTCCTCGCCCTGCTCTGGCTGTTCATGGTGGCCGCGTTGCGGATAGTCCGCGCGGACCTCTCGTCCGCGTCGGGAGTGCGGACGAGCCTCCCGATCCCACGGCGCGGCAGGTTCGAGCGCAACCGTGCCGTCCGCCAGCTGGTGGTGACCGGCGGCGCACTGACCGGCACCCGCATCTCCTTGGACGGCCGTCCGATCCTCATCGGGCGGGCCGACGACTCCACGCTGGTGCTGGACGACGACTACGCCTCCACCCGGCACGCCCGGCTCAGCCTCTCCGGCGAGGACTGGCTCCTGGAGGACCTGGGATCCACCAACGGCACGTATCTGGACCGGGCTAAGGTCACCGCACCCATCCGGGTCCCACCCGGGGCTCCGATCCGCATCGGCAAGACGGTGATCGAGCTGCGCTCATGACCCTCGTCCTCCGGTACGCCGCCCGCAGCGACCGCGGTCTGGTCCGGCAGAACAACCAGGACTCGGTCTATGCCGGCCCCCGGCTGCTGGCACTCGCCGACGGCATGGGCGGCCACGCCGCGGGCGAGGTGGCGTCCAAGGTCGTCATCGCGGCATTCGCCCCGCTCGACGACGACGACCCCGGCAATGATCTGCTCGACCAGCTTCGGGAGGCCACCCAGACCGGCAACGCCGCGATCACCGAACTGGTCGGAGAGGACCCGGAACTGGAGGGCATGGGCACCACTCTCACCGCAGTGCTCTTCGCTGGGACCCGCCTCGGGCTGGCGCACATCGGGGACTCCCGCGCCTACCTCATGCGGGACGGCGTCCTCACCCAGATCACCCACGACGACACACTCGTGCAGTCGCTGATCGACGAAGGGCGCATCACCGAGGACGAGGCGTCCCAACATCCCCAGCGCTCGCTGCTGCTCAAGGCGCTCACCGGCCATGACGTGGACCCCTCGCTCACGGTGCGGGAGGCCCGGGCCGGGGACCGCTACCTGCTGTGCTCCGACGGGCTGTCCGGGCCGGTGAGTCACGAGACACTGGCCGACGCGCTGCGGATGCCCGACCCTCAGGCCTGCTCCGACCGGCTCATCGAGCTGGCGCTCAAGGGTGGCGGGCCGGACAACGTCACCTGCATCGTCGCCGACGTGGTCGACGTCGACTACGGTGACGACGCCCCGATCGTCGGCGGCGCCGCCGGAGACGGTGTGGAGGACGCCGCGCCCAACTCCGCGGCCGCGCGGGCGTCGGTGACGACGCTGCCCCACAGCGAGCGGCAGCGGATCGAGCCGCCCCCACCTGACCCCCGAGCTCGCCGCGGCACCCGGCGCCGCCGAGTCGCGGGCGCGCTGGCGTTGCTCCTGCTGCTTGCCGGCAGCGCGGTGGCCGGGTACCTCTGGGTGCTTGGCCAGTACTACGTCAGCGCGCGGTCTGACGGCCGGGTGGCGATCTTCCGTGGGATCACCGGTGAGGTACTGGGAGTACCCCTGCACACCGTCGCCGAGACCAGCTGCCGGCCCGGGGCCACGGACTGTGAGGAGATCGCCCTCGTCGACCTCAAGCCCGCGGTGCGTCGCGACGTGGAGCAGGGGATCACCCAGGTCGACGGCCTGCAGGGGGCCCGTGCGACGGTCACCCGGCTGCGCACCGAGCAGCTCCTGCCGCCGTGCTCGGCCAGGGGCAGCGGATCCGGCACCACCGCACCACCGCCCACCACCGCGCCACCCGTCGCATCGGGGTTCCCGGTGCCGCTGCCGGGCGACACCGGCAGCCCGCTGCCCGAGGTCACTCCGGAGCCCGGAGTGGACTGCCGGACGGTGGGATGATGTCGGCCGCGTCCGCCCCCGTGCAGCCCGCCGCAGCACCCAGGCCGACCACCAAACGCAACCAAGAGCTGGCGATGCTGGCCTTCGCCGCCTTCGTGGTGACCGCCGCACTGGTGCTCGTCGAGCTGAACCAGGAACAGCAGCTGTCCCGCTCGCTGCTCTACTACGGTCTCGCCTACCTGGGGCTGTTCGCCGCCGCCCACGTCGCGGTGCGAATCCTGGCGCCCTACGCCGACCCGCTGATCCTGCCCTGCGTGGCGCTGCTCAACGGGCTGGGGCTGGTGATGATCCACCGGCTCGACCTGGCCGAGACGGCCGAGGCCGCGGCTGTCGGTGCCGCCCTCCCGGCGGGTGAGGTGCCCCGCCAGATCGCCTGGACCACGCTGGCGTTGATCCTGTTCGTCGCGCTGCTGGTTGCGGTACGGGATCATCGGATGCTGGCGCGCTACGGCTACACCTGCGGGCTCGCCGGCCTGGTGCTGCTCGCCCTGCCCGGCCTGCTCCCGAGCTCGATCTCGGAGGTCAACGGCGCCAAGATCTGGCTGCGTTTCGGCGGCCTCGGGATCCAGCCGGGGGAGTTCGCCAAGATCCTGCTGATGGTCTTCTTCGCCTCCTTCCTGGTGATCAAGCGTGACCTGTTCACCACGGCCGGCAAGAAGGTGCTGGGGATGGAGCTGCCCCGGGCCCGTGACCTGGCGCCGCTGGTGGTGGCCTGGGGCCTGTCACTGGGCGTGCTGGTGCTGGAGAAGGACCTGGGCTCCTCGCTGCTGTTCTTCGGCATCGTGCTGGTGCTGGTCTACATCGCCACCGAGCGGGTGGCCTGGCTGGTCATCGGGCTGGCCTTCTTCGTTGGCGGCGCGGTGGTCGCCCACCAGCTCTTCGGCCACGTGCAGCGCCGGGTCACCGCCTGGCTGGACCCGTTCTCCGACTACGACGGCTCGGGCTACCAGATGGCGCAGTCACTGTTCGGGCTCGGCACCGGCGGGGTGTTCGGCACCGGGCTCGGCGGCGGGCGGCCGGACCTGGTGCCCGCGGCGCACACCGACTTCATCACCGCCGCGATCGGTGAGGAGCTCGGGTTCGTCGGGCTCGCCGCGGTGCTGTTCCTGTACCTGCTGCTGGTCATGCGCGGGATGCGCAGCGCGCTGTCGGTGCGGGACACCTTCGGCAAGCTGCTCGCGGCTGGCCTGGCGTTCGCGATCGGCCTGCAGGTGTTCGTCGTCGTCGGCGGGGTCACCAAGCTGATCCCGCTGACCGGACTCACCGCGCCGTTCCTGTCCTATGGCGGGTCCTCGCTGCTGGCGAACTACATCCTCGTAGCGCTGCTGCTGCGGATCTCCGATGCGGCGCGGCGCCCGGCCGCACCCGTCGCCCGCCGCCAGCAGGCGCCCCTCGCCGAGGCGCACACCGAGATGGTCGAGCGCCCGTCATGAACACCCCGCTGCGACGGGTGGCGCTGGCCGTCATGGGAATGATCGTCTTGCTGCTCGCCAACGCCACCTACATCCAGGTGGTCAGTGCCGATGACTACCGCTCCGATCCACGTAACCGCCGGGTCCTGCTCGACGAGTACAGCCGCCAGCGCGGGCAGATCATCGCCGGCGGGCTGCCGCTGGCCAGCTCGGTGCCCACCGGTGGCGAGCTGCGCTTCCAGCGGCAGTACCTGGAGGGCCCGGTGTACGCGCCGGTCACCGGCTACTACTCGCTGCGCTACGGCGCCGGCGGCATGGAGAACGCCATGGATTCGGTACTCAACGGCTCGGACGGGCGGCTGTTCGTGCGGCGAGTGTCCGACCTCGTCACCGGGCGCGAGCCGAGCGGTGGCAGCGTGGAGCTCACAGTGAACCCCGCGGTGCAGCAGGTGGCCTACGACGAGCTCACCAGCCGTGGCTACACCGGCGCCGTGGTCGCATTGCGTCCGGACACCGGCGAGATCCTGGCGATGGCCTCGACCCCGTCCTATGACCCGAACCGGCTGGCCAGCCACGACGGTGCGGTGCCGCAGGCCGCCTGGGAGGAGTTCACCGCCGAGGAGAACGGCGTCCCGCTGCTCAACCGGGCGGTGGCCTCGATCTACCCACCCGGCTCGACCTTCAAGCTCGTCACCACCGCGGCGGCACTGGAGTCCGGCGCGGCCACCCCGGACACGCAGCTCACCGCGGCGCCGACCATCACGCTGCAGGACACGGTCACCCCGTTGCCGAACTTCGGGGGTGACCCGTGCGGCAACGGGCAGACGGCGTCGCTGACCGAGGCACTGGCCCGCTCGTGCAACACCGCGTTCGCCCAGCTCGCCGCGATGACCGGGGAAGAGGCATTCCGCCAGCAGGCCGAGCGGTTCGGCATCGGCCAGCGGGACCTCGACGTATCGATCGCCGTCGCGCCGTCGACGATCGGTGACATCCCCGACACGGCGGTTCTGCAGCAGTCCGGGATCGGCCAGCGCGACGTCGCGATCACCCCGCTGCAGAACGCGGTGATCGCCGCGACGATCGCCAACGACGGTGTCCGGATGCGGCCTCAGTTGGTCCGCACCGTCCTCGCGCCGGACCTCTCCAGCCTCGAGGACTTCGAGGCAGAGGAGGCCGAGGAGGCGATGTCCCGGCAGACCGCCGAGCAGATCACCACCATGATGATCGCCTCCGAGGAACGCACCAGGGGTGGTGGCAAGATCTCCGGTGTTCCGATCGCGTCCAAGACCGGCACCGCCGAGCAGGGCGACGGCGAACCGCCGCACGCGTGGTACGTCGCCTTCGCTCCGGCCGACAACCCGCAGGTCGCGGTCGCCGTCGTGGTCGAGGACGGTGGCGACCGGGGTGCCCAGGCCACCGGGGGCTCGGTCGCGGCGCCGATCGGGCGGGCCGTGATCGCCGCCGCGCTGCAGGGGACCCCATGACGCTCGCGACCGGCCAGCTGCTGGTCGAGCGTTACCGGCTCGGCAGCCGCATCGCGGTCGGCGGGATGGGTGAGGTCTGGGAGGCAGCTGACATCCGGCTGGACCGCCAGGTCGCGGTCAAGGTGCTCAAGCCCGAGCTGTCCGGCGACGACGAGTTCCGGCGCCGCTTCCGCGCTGAGGCACGCACCACCGCATCGCTGAACCACTCGGGCATAGCCGCCGTGCACGACTACGGCGAGACCTCCGAGCAGACCGCCTACCTGGTGATGGAGCTGGTCGCCGGGGAGCCCCTGGCCACGGTGCTCGCCCGGCAGCACCGGCTCTCCGCGGAGCACACTCTCGACATTCTGGAGCAGGCGGGCCACGCCCTGCAGGCCGCGCACGAGCGTGGGCTGGTGCACCGCGACGTCAAGCCGGGCAACATCCTGCTCACCCCGGGCGGCACGGTGAAGCTCACCGACTTCGGCATCGCCAGAGCGGTGGACGCCGCGCCCGTGACGCGCGCGGGCATCGTGATGGGCACCGCGCACTACATCGCCCCCGAGCAGGCAACCGGCTCCGAGGCGGGCTCCGCGAGCGACGTCTACTCCCTCGGAGTGGTGGGCTACGAGTGCCTGAGCGGGCACCGACCGTTCGACGCCGACAGCGCCGTCACCGTGGCCATGATGCACATCCGGGAGGCGCCGCCCCCGCTGCCGCCCTACGTTCCGCACGGGGTGCGCTCGCTGATCGAGGCGACGCTGGTCAAGGACCCCCGGCAGCGCTACGCCACCGGTGGGGAGTTCGCCCACGCGGTCGGTGCCCTGCGCTCCGGATACCGGCTGCCCGTCCCCGCCGGCATGGCCGGAGCGGAGGCGACCACGCTGCTCGCCGGTGGCTACCCCGCAACCCAGGTGCATCCCGCGCCGCCGCCGCGAACGGCGTTGTTGCCGCCCGGCGCGCTCACCGGGCCGCACAGCGCGTCGCCCACCCCCTACCCCCCGTCCCGCCAGTCCGACCCGCGCCGGCGCGGCGGGTGGATGATCGCCGTCCTGCTGGTCGCGGCGCTCGCGCTGGGTGCTATCGGGCTGCGGGAGCTGTGGCGCGCCGACGGAACCCAACCCGGCGCCACCGGGCTGCCCGCGCCGAGCGCCGAAGTGCCGCCGCCGGCCCAGGAACCGGATCCTCGCGACATCTCGCAGCTCGCGCCGGATCAGCCCGCCGAGGACGGTCCCGAGGCGGTGGTGGTCGAGTTCACGGACTATGTCGGGCGCAGCAGCGACGACGCGGCCGAGCGGCTGGCCGACGAGGGCCTGCAGCCCCTCGTGGTCGACACGGACGGCGCGGAGCTCGACGCCACCGACCAGGAGGACTGCCTGGTGATGGAGGTCGAGCCCACCGGCTCCGTCGAGCCCGGCAGCGTGGTGACCCTCACCTGCCTGAGGCTTCCCCCGTGACCGGCCGGAGCCCTGGACGAGGAGTGAACCCTGACGATGAGGCGGATGGGCGACCGATGACCACCCCCCGACTGCTATCGGAGCGCTACGAGCTGGGCGAGGTGCTCGGCTACGGCGGCATGTCCGAGGTCCACCGGGCCAAGGACGCGCGACTGGGCCGCGACGTGGCAGTCAAGGTGCTGCGTGCCGACCTCGCGCGCGACCCTCAGTTCCAGCTCCGGTTCCGCCGCGAGGCGCAGAACGCCGCCTCGCTGAACCACCCCGCGATCGTCGCCGTCTACGACACCGGTGAGACCCAGACCGAGTTCGGTCCGCTGCCCTACATCGTGATGGAGTACGTCGACGGACGCACCCTGCGCGACATCGTCAAGCGGGACGGCCCGATGGACGAGCAGCAGGCCATCGAGACGATGGCCGACGTGTGCGCCGCGCTGGATTTCAGCCACCGGGGCGGGATCATCCACCGGGACGTCAAACCGGCGAATGTCATGATCACCACCGCGGGTGCGGTGAAGGTGATGGACTTCGGCATCGCCCGCGCTCTCGCCGACGGGGCGGGTGTCACCCAGACCGCCGCGGTGATCGGTACTGCGCAGTACCTCTCCCCCGAGCAGGCCCGCGGGGAGTCGGTGGACGCCCGCTCGGACGTGTACGCAGCCGGCTGTGTGCTCTACGAGTTGCTCACCGGCTCGCCGCCGTTCACCGGGGACTCCCCGGTCGCGGTGGCCTACCAGCACGTCCGGGAGGACCCGAAACGCCCGTCGCAGGAGAACCCGGACGTTTCCCCCGCGCTGGATGCGGTGGTGCTGAGGTCGATGAGCAAGAACCCCGCGAACCGCTACCAGTCCGCCGCGGAGATGCGCAGCGACCTGGTGCGGGTGCTCGCCGGGCAACGCCCGCAGGCGCCGATGGTGATGACCGACGACGACCGCACCAGACTGCTCGCCGCCGGGACCGCGGAGGCGGGGCCGGGCCGGCACCGCCCCGGTCCCGCGGACGAGGACGGGCGCCGTGGTCGCAAGGGCCCGCTGGTGCTAGCCGGCCTCGTCGCGGTGGGGCTGTTGACGCTGCTCCTGCTGCTGTTCACCAACCTCTTCGGGGGCGGTCCGCCCCAGGTCGCGGTTCCCCAGGTGGTGGGTGAACCCTTCGAAGCCGCCCAGGTGACCCTCGACCGGGCCGGGTTCCAAGTGGACCGCGAGGATGTCCCGTCCACGGTCGACCAGCTCGACCGGGTCGTGTCCACCAATCCGGCTGGAGGTGCGCAGGCCGACCGGGGCAGCACGGTTCTGGTGCGGGTGGGCAGCGGCCCGGCCCAGGTCGAGGTCCCCAACCTCAACGGCCTCCGGCCTGAGGAGGCGCGTCGTGCGCTCGACGATGTCGGGCTGGCGCTGTCCGGAAACCCGGCCGAGCGGGTGGTCGAGGACGAGAACCAGGTCGGCCGGGTGGTGGCGAGCGATCCGCCGGCAGGCCAGCAGGTCGCCGTGGGTACTCCAGTGGTGATCACCCTAGGGGTGGCACCGGAGCTGGTCAAGGTCCCGAACGTGGTCGGCACCAACGTCGACCAGGCCCGGAGCAATGTCGAAGGCGCGGACCTCCGGGTGCAGATCCAGGACGTGGACTCCGCCGACCCGCAGGGCCAGGTCGTTGACCAGGACCCGGACGGGGGCGTCGAGGTGGAGGCCGGGAGCACCGTCACGCTCATCGTGTCCCGGGGCAACCTCCTGCAGATGCCCGACCTCCGGGGGCTGACCCAGCAGCAGGCCCAGCGGACCCTGAGCGACCTCGGCTGGAACGGCCAGCTCACCGTCCGCCGGGTCCAGGTGAGCGACGGGTCCCAGATCGGCAGGGTGGTCGGCCAGGACGTGCCGCCCGGTTCCACGTTCACCCCCGACCAGACGATCACCATCGACATCGGTGCGGACGAGGACGGTGCCACCACCACCAACGCCGGCGGACTACCCGGCCTCCCCGGCTTGCCCGGCTTCCCCTGACGCCCGTGCGCTGGGTGTCAGGGGACCGCGGCCGAGGCGGCCAGCTCCCGCATCCCCGTCTCGAGCTCGAGCACCCGAACCTCGGGCACGTCAGCGCCGGCGCTGCGCATCCAGTTCGCGAGCATCCGGTGCCCGCCTTCGGTGAGCACCGACTCGGGATGGAACTGCACCCCGTGCACCGGTAGCTCGCGGTGCTGCATCGCCATCACGATGCCCGACTCGGTGCGCGCGATCACCTCGAGCTCGTCAGGCACCGTCTCCGGACGGACCGTCAGCGAGTGGTACCGGGTCGCGGTGAACGGACGGGGCAGACCGGCGAGCACCCCGGTGCCGTCGTGCTGGACCAGTGAGGTCTTGCCGTGCAGCAGCTCCGGCGCGCGCTCGACCGTCGCACCCCACACCGCCCCGATCGCCTGGTGCCCGAGGCACACCCCGAGCACCGGCTGACCGCTCCGGGCGCAGCCCCGGATGACGTCCATGCTGGCGCCGGCCCGCTCGGGAGTCCCGGGTCCGGGGCTCACCAGCACCCCGTCCGCGGCGTCGACGTCACCGGGGCCGAGCTCGTCGTTGCGTCGCACCACGCACTGCGCACCGAGCTGAGCCAGGTACTGCACGAGGTTGTAGACGAAGCTGTCATAGTTGTCGATCACGAGCACCCGCATCCCCCCACCCTACGGCTGCCCGGCGGTGCGGGTCCTCCGACGTCGCTGCGTTAACGTGGTGCGCAAGGACACCCCCACCCGCGCCGCGGTGCCAGGTCTCCCGGCGCCCGCCGTGGACGCGCTCGCACCACACATCGGACGAGGACGCCATGCCCAAGTCGAAGGTTCGCAAGAAGGCGGACTACACCCCCCCGACCGGCCGGCTCGCCCCGGCCAAGGTCCGCCCGGCCGGGCCGTCACACCCGGTCTACGTCGCGGTCATGCTCGGGCTGATGCTGCTCGGCCTGATCTGGCTGGTCGTCAACTACCTGGCCGGTGACCGCATCCCGATCATGGCCGACCTGGCGGCCTGGAACTTCGGCATCGGCTTCACCCTGATGATCGTGGGACTGCTGATGACCATGCGCTGGCGGTAGGTCCCCGGTACTGCCGGCGAACAACATCCGTGTGGTTTCATCCCCACTGTGGACAGCTGCTGTGGACAGCGCGCAGAGGATACTGGGTGGGTGGAGCAGCTCGGGTACGCACCGAAGCCGGTGGTGGTCGGCGCGGGATGGATGGGCGCGCTCGCGGCGCTCGGCTGGGCGCTGCTCACCGACGACCCGCCCGGGCGGGTGATAGCGCTCGCGGCGGTGGGGCTGCTCGGCACGCTCGCACTCGTCGGCACCGCCGTCCGGCCCCGGTTGGCGATGGACGCCGACGGGCTGCGCGTCGGCCGGCTGGGCGGCACCCGGTACTGGCCGTGGTCTGCGGTGCACCGGGTGGAGGTGGTGACCAGCGGGCGGTTCGGCCGCCGGGTGGGGATGTTGGAGATCGATGCGGTGGACCCCGACGGGACGGAGCGACTCGTGGTGCTCACCGCACTGGACCTCGGTGTCGACCCCGTCGACGTGGCCGCCGAGCTCGACCGGTTCAGGGACCGGCGGAGCAGCTGAGCGGCAGTTCGGAGCGGCAGTCGCGGACATCGCCGTAGCGGGCGTCGGCGGCCAGCACCAGACCGGCGATCACCACGACCAGGGCGACTATCGCGGCCACCTGGACGGGTACCCGCCGGGCGGCCGGGGCGTAGGCCATCGCTGCGGTGGCCGCGGTGCCGAAGGCCAGCCCGCCGAGGTGGCCGAACAGGGAGAGCCCTGGCACCACGAACGTGATCACCACGTTGATCGCGATGATCCCCAGCGCGGGCCCGGGGCTGCGCCGCATCCGCAGCAGCACCACGGCGAGGCCGCCCATCAGTCCGTAGACCGCACCGGACGCCCCGGCGGTTAGCCGGTCCGGGTTCTCCAGCAGGAACACCGCTGCCGAGCCACCGAGCAGTGACACCAGGTAGACGGCGACGAACCGCCCTCGGCCCAGCACCGTCTCGAGGTCCCGTCCGATCACCCACAGCGCGATCATGTTGAACGCCAGGTGCACGGGCCCGAAGTGCAGGAAGCCGGACGTGAGGAGCCGCCACAGCTGTCCCCCCGCCACCGCAAGCGGGGACAGCGCCCACTGCTGGAACAGCGACGCGGCGGCGTTGTCACCTAGGCTCCCGGCCTGCGCGACGGTGACCACGAAGACCGCCACGTTGACCGCGATGAGCGCCGGGATCACCACGTCGCGGCCGCTCGGGCGCGCACCGGCGATGGTGGCCGAGTAACGCTGTGTACGCCGACCTTCGGCGACGCAGTCGACGCACTGGTACCCGACCGACGCCTCACGGAGGCACTCCGGGCACGCCGAGCGGTCACAGCGCACGCAGCGCAACCCAGTCGGCCGGTCCGGATGACGGGCACACACGGCGGGCGGTACCGGGTGGCTGTACCCGCTCTGCGGGGAGCTCGGAGGGAAGGCCACGGGGACGGTCAGGCTGTGGCGGGGCTGACGGTGACGCGCTCGATCACCACGTCCTGCACCGGACGGTCTCCCCGCCCGGTGGTGGTGCTCGCGATCGCGTCCACCACGGTCCGTGACTCCTGGTCGCTGACCTCACCGAAGATGGTGTGCTTGCGGTTCAGGTGGGCAGGCGTCCCGACCGTGACGAAGAACTGCGAGCCGTTGGTGCCCGGCCCCGCATTGGCCATGGCCAGCAGGTAGGGCTTGTCGAACCGCAGGTCGGGGTGCGTCTCGTCGCCGAACCGGTAGCCGGGACCGCCGCGGCCGGTGCCGGTCGGGTCGCCGCCCTGGATCATGAAGCCGCCGATCACTCGGTGGAAGATCGACCCGTCGTAGAACGGCCCGGACCGCTCCCCCCTGGCGTTGGGCTCGGAGTACTCCTTGGTCCCCTCCGCCAGCCCCACGAAGTTCGCCACGGTCTTCGGGGCATGGTCGGGGAACAGGGTGAGCCGGATGTCGCCATGATTCGTGTGCAGGGTCACCTGTCGGCCGCCTGCGTTGCTGTTGGTCACCCGGCCATCCTGCCATCCACAGCGCGAGCACGCCGGAGCGGGCAGGATGGGCACACGTTCCGCGACACACCGGGAGATGAGAACCGTGAACGAGGTGAAGATCTTCGCCAGGGCCGGCGACGCCGCGGGCGCCGCGGTCGGTACCCGCGTCAAGGCAGTGCGGAAGGGCGCCCAGAAAGGGGCCCAGAAGAAGGCCCAAAAAGAGATACGGAAACGGGTGGCGCGGGCCCGCAAGGAAGCGGCGCGAGCACGCAAGGGAGCAGCGCGGGCCCGTCAGCAACTCGCCGCTCGGATCGACCCGGCACCGGCCCGTCGCCGACGCTGGCCGTTGCTGCTACTGATCCTGGCGCTCGGTGGCGCGGCCGCGACCGCGACGCTCGCCCGCCGTCCACAACCGGAGGAGCCAGCCGGCTTCGGGCCGGGTCAGCCCGGGGCGCAGCCTCACCGGGACGGCCAGATCCCGTCAGGACCGCACGGCAACGGCTACGTCTCTGCTGGACATCCCGCAGCGACCCCCGACTAGGAGAATCCAGGGTGGCGCCACCCCTTCGTGTCGGTGCCGGATCGCTGGCATCAGCCGCTCTTCCTGAGATCGAGGGCGGATGGCCGACGGTATACGCGGACCCGCCGTGGAGATTCGTGAACCGCACCGGGAAGGTGGCGCCCGAGCATCGTCGCCTCGATCGCTACGACACCATGGCCCATGAAGAGATGTGTGCACTTCCGGTGACCGACGTGGTCAGCGCAAACGCACACTTGTACCTCTGGGTGCCGAATGCACTCCTACCAGAGGGCCTGCAGGTCATGCAGTCCTGGGGGTTCCGGTACGTCTCGAACCTTGTGTGGGCCAAGCGCCGCAAGGATGGCGGCCCAGATGGACGGGGCGTCGGTTTCTACTTTCGGAACGTTACAGAGCTGATCTTGTTCGGCGTTCGCGGGTCGATGCGAACGTCAGAGGCGGGCCGTCGCCAGGTCAACATGATCGAGACACGCAAGCGGGAGCACTCGCGAAAGCCAGACGAGATGTATGACGTCATCGAGTCCTGTTCACCAAGTCCATATCTCGAGCTGTTTGCTCGCTACCCCCGCGCCGGCTGGGAAGCATGGGGCACCGAGGCGGCCTTCGACGTCCAGCCACGAGGCAGGCGGTATCCCACCTATCAGTAGGAGCGCGGCCAGGTTTGTTCAGCGATGGGACGGGCCGTCGCGGTAGGGGTCCTGCCGGTCGTCGCGGCGCGGGTCCGGCGACCCGGGCGAGGGCGGGCCCTGGTGCCCTCCGCGTGGGCCGCCGCCGGTGACGCCGTCGACCTTGCGCACCGCATTGTCGATCTGGCTGCGGTACCTGCCCTTGGTGCGCTTGTCGGCGAACTGGGCTGCCTTGTCGGTGATACCGCGGATCTTGTCGGGATTGTGCTGCGCGTAGCGCTGCGCCTGGTCCAGTATCTTGCGGGCGTTGCGGAACAGGCTCATGATTCTTCTCCTCGTCCGGAGGCCGGCGCCCCCATCGCGTGTACGTCCATCCGCTGCGTTGCGGGACCGCCGTCCGCACCACCGGGGGGTCGCTGCCCCCTGGTCAGGTGCTCGTCGAGCAGGTTCCGCGTCCCGCGCAGGCGGTTCGCCACCTCCTCCCGCAGGGCGTGCAGGCGGTGCAGCTCGCGATCGGCGTCCTCCTGGCGCTGCTGCGCCACGGCGGTGGCCTCGGCAACCAGCCGCTGCGCCTCGAGGCGAGCCTCTCGCACGGTTGTGGTGGCCTCCTCGGCCGCTCGGCCGCGGACCTCCTCGGCCTCCTCGGCGGCGAGGCGCAGGATCCGCTCCACCCGGTCGCCGAAGACGGGGGTGGCCGGCTCGCGCATCCCGGCCTCCAGGCGCACCCGAGCCAGTTCGTCCTCGATGTCGGCGGTGCGCTCCTGCGCCGCGCCCAGCGCCTGCTCGGCGGCCGCCAACTCGGCACCCAGGAAGCGCAGCCGCTCGTCCACCTGCCTGCGGTCATAGCCGCGCAGCACGACGTCGAACCCGGCGCCACCGAAATCTGTTCGGACCACGCGTCACCTCCTCCTCTCGCCAGACGCACGTGCCCGCCCGGGCAGGATGCGGTGCATGAGCATGGCACCGGTGCTGGCGCTGGACATCGGCGGGACGAAGACAGCCGCCGCGCTGGTGCACGGGGCAAGGGTGCTGCGTTACATCCGGCGCCCCACCGGCGATCCGTGGGTCACTGTAGCCGCAGTGCTCGACGAGGCTCGCGGCGGGCAGCGGGTGCGCGGGGTGGGCATCGCCTGCGGTGGGCCGCTGGACCCGGTGGCCGGGACCGTCAACCCAGTCAACATCCACGGCTGGGACGACTTCCCGCTGCGCTCGCGGGTCGCGGAGCTGGTGCCAGGGGTGCCGGTGGAACTGGCGGGTGACGCGGTGTGCATGACGCTGGGCGAGGCCCGCCACGGCGCCGGCCGCGGGGTCGTAGACCTGCTCGGGGTGGTGGTGTCCACCGGCGTCGGCGGGGGGCTGGTCACCGGCGGCCGGCCGGTGCCCGGGCGCACCGGCAACGCCGGGCACGTCGGCCATGTGGTGGTGGAGCCCGAAGGCGCCGGGTGCCCCTGCGGCGGGCGGGGGTGCCTGGAGACGGTGGCGTCCGGCCCCTCCCTAGCCCGGCGGGCTCGCGAGCAGGGATGGACGGGGACGGACGCGGCCGCGCTGGCGGCATCGGCGCGCGGCGGCGACCCGCTGGCGCTGGCGACGTTCCGCGCCGGGGGCCTCGCGCTGGGACGTGCGCTGGTGTCGGTGGCGGCCGTCTGTGACCTGGATCTGGTGGTGATCGGCGGCGGGGTGGCCGCAGCGGGTGCGCTGCTGTTCGACCCGGTGGCCGAGGCGCTGCACGTCCACGCCGGGCTGTCGTTCCTGCGCGGGCTGCGGGTGCTGCCCGCCGAGCTGGGCGAGCGAGCCGGGTTGGTCGGTGCCGCGGCGCTGGTCACGCCGTAGCCACCGGCGACCGCGCCGGACGTCCTCGCAGGGCTCCCGGCTACTGTGCGGCAAGCGCCACCGGACAGGGAGACCACGACGTGAGCTACTCGGGCCCGCCCCCTGGGCCACCACGGCGGCCGGGATGGCCGAACGTACCGCAGGGGAACCCCGGTGGACATCTGCCGCCGCAGAACCCGCGAGGTCGCCCGGGCCCCTACCGGCCCCCGCAGAACCCACCACCTCGATACCAGCCTCCCCGACATCAACCTCCCCGCAGCCAGCCGCCCCCATATCAGCCCCCCCGATATCAATCGCCTCGCAACCAGCCGCTGGGCAATCGCCCCGCGCTGCGACGACAGGTCCACGACAGGCCCCGGTGGAGTCACCCCGCGCGCCCTCGGCGCCCCTTCCGCTCCTTCCAGCGGATTCTCGTCGTACTGCTGGTGCTGCTCGTCGCGCTGGTCGGCTACGTCGACTTCTCGCTGACCCGGACCGAGGCGCTGCCGGACTACCCCGAGCGGGTGGCGAACACCCCGGGCACGAACTGGCTGATCGTGGGCTCGGACAGCCGCGAGGGACTCTCCCCCGAGGAGCAGTCCGAACTCGCCACCGGCGACGTCGAGGGCCGGCGCACCGACACGATCATGCTGCTGCACCTTCCGCGCCTCGGGGCCGGCGGGCAGCCCACGCTGGTGAGCCTGCCACGGGACTCGTCGGTTCCCATTCCCGACCAAGGCCGGCTCAAGCTCAACGCCGCGTACGCGTTCGGCGGCCCGCCGCTGCTGGCCCAGACGGTGGAGACCGTGACCGGGGTGCACATCGACCACTACGCCGAGATCGGGTTCGGCGGTTTCGCCGGCATCGTCGACGATGTCGGCGGGGTGGAAATGTGCCTGCCGGAACCGATCGACGACCCGCTGGCGGGCATCAACCTACCCGCGGGCTGCCAGGAGCTGGACGGTCCGCAGGCACTGGGCTACGTGCGGACCCGGGCATCGGCCAATGGCGACCTGGACCGGGTGATGCGGCAGCGGGAGTTCTTCGGTGCGCTCGTCAACCGCGCCACCAGTCCCGGGGTGCTGGCCAACCCGTTCCGGGCGGTCCCCCTCGTCACCGGCGTTCCCGACGCGCTGGCCGTCGACAACGGTGACCACGTCTGGCACCTCGCCCGGTTGGGATGGGCGATGCGCGGCATCTCCAACGGGGGCGTGCTGACCACCACGGTACCGATCGCCGGGTTCGGCGAGATCGACGACGGCGGCTCCGCGGTGCTGTGGGACCGCGAGGCCGCGGCGGTGATGTTCGACGCGCTCGCGAACGACGAACCGGTGCCTCCCGAGGTGCTCCCGGGCTGAACCCGCCGACCGATCCGTCGCCTGGGGAAGTCAGGGCGGTCGTGCGGTCAGGGCGTGCGGCCGAGGGTGAAGAACTCGTCGTTGGGGCGCAGCGCCATCAGCTGGGCGAGACGGTTGGACATCGCGAAGAGCGCCGTGATCGCGCCGATGTCCCAGATCTCGTCCTCGGTGAGCCCGGCGGTGCGGGCGGCGTCGAGGTGGGCCTCCGACAGCTCCGCAGACCGCAGCGCCAGCACCAGCGCGAGGTCGACGATCGCGCGCTGCCGGGGCTCGAGCGACGCAGACCACGGGTTGGCCGCAACGTGGTCGGCGAGCTGCGGGTCCTTGGACTGGATCCGCAGGATCGCACCGTGTGCCACCACGCAGTACGTGCAGTGGTTGGCTCCCGAGGTGGCAACGACGACCAGCTCCCGCTCGGCCTTCGACAACCCGTCGTCGCTGTCCATCAGTGCGTCGTGGTAGTCCAAGAACGCACGCAGCTCCGCGGGACGCCGGGCCAGGCCGCGGAACACGTTGGGCACGAAGCCGGACTTCTCCGCGATCGCGCCGATCCGCTCGCGCAGGTCGTCGGGGAAGTCGGCCAGCTCCACCACGCCGAAACGGCTCGCCTCACTCATGCCCCCGACGCTACTCACGCCACCACGCCCGGCTCGGCCGGTGTTGCTGATCATGTCAGCCGTCCCGCCGGTTGGGGCTTGGTGCCTGGCTGCGCTGCGGTGCCCGGTATGCCCAGTGCCAGACCAGCTCCAGTGAGCCGCGATCGAAGCGGCGCAGCCACCACGACACCAGCGCTACATTCAGCACTCGCTCGTCGCTTCGCTCCCTGGTCAGGGGTCGAAGGGCAGCTCGAACAGCTCGGTGAGGACGTCGTCGCAGCGGCCGTGGCGGCGCCAGATCGCCCTCGACTCTGAGGGCAGCTCGGTGGGCAGGATCAGCCGGTCGTCGTTGGTCCGGTGCCGCATCGCGAGGGTCTGGTTCTCCCCGGCGATGGCCACC
>DASQWR010000051.1:0-4689 GCA_035640155.1 Pseudonocardiaceae bacterium | reverse complement strand
TCGAGCTGATCGTCCGCGATGGCGGTTCATGGTTGAGACCCGGGGACACAGGTCACCCGGCCCGGACAGCCGGTACAACCACCGCGAGGGCACTCCCATTCCCGCGACGAGGCAGAAGCTGTCGAGGATCGTCATGGACCGGAGCCGCCCTCTGTCACACGCGTCCGACCCGACAGAAGTCGCATCCGATGTGAGTCAGCAGGAATACCGCGTGGCCTCGCGGATATACTCGCGCTCGGTCTCGGCCATCGCGGCGAAGAACCCGACCGGTGACTATTTGTGGTGTTACGGTGGACCAGGGGGCCGGTCAACGTGCGACCTGTAGAGCATCCACTGGGCGGCGCAGCGGGTTGACGGTGCCGGGGAGGACTGGGGTGCGTCGGTGGCGAACCTGTCCGCCGATATGGGTGCCGTGGGGAATCCCTACGGGGGGACGAGTTGGGCGCCGCGCTCAAGGAGATGTACCAGGTTATCGGGCCGACCGCCCTGGAGTACTTCACCGAGACGGGGTTCTGCCTTTAGAGACGGCTGCGGCACTGAACCAGATGGCCACGGCGTATACCACTGTGGATGGGGACAATGCCGGGCAGATGCGCCAGGTCGAGGACATCCTCATCGTGCACCGCATGCAGGACCAGCTCGACCAGCTCCGCACCGGCACCGCACCGTCGAGCGGCACCACCCCGGCCGAACCACCAGTCGACGCGGCCGAGGCGCTGGACGGCGCGGTACGGGCCGAAGTTACCGGCGGACAGGTGAGCGCGCTGCGCATCGACCCGTCGGCGCTGCGCGTGCCGACACACTCGCCACCGCGATCATGGAAGCGACCAACGCCGCCCTGGACGCGATGCGGGCCGCGATGACCGAGTCACTACCCACCCCACCATCGCTGGGCCAGATGACCCGCACGCTGAACAAGATCTCCTCAGACTCACTGCGCGCCATGGACGAAGCCACCGAAGGCATCCACCAGTCCATGGCCACCATCCAGCGCATCTCGGAGCTGCATCGCAGGCCGCGGTGACGTGGCTGCGGGCTCGTCGAGCAGGCGACCGGTCTCAGTCCTCTCGCGGGTGTCCTCAGGGCCACCTCCGTGACGCGGGGCCGGGCAGCGGCTAGAACGGTGCGGTGACCGGCACCGTTCCCCGCGTCCTCTGGCAGCCCGACCCCGACGACGTGGCGCGATCCCGGATCGCGGCGTTCCGCGACTGGCTCTCCGATACCCGGAACCTGCACCTGCCCGACTACGACGCGCTGTGGCGCTGGTCGGTGGCGGACCTCGAGGGCTTCTGGGGCGCGTTCGGGCAGTTCGCGGGCGTCTGGTTCCACACCGAGCCCGAGCGCGTGCTTGCCGACGCCTCGATGCCCGGGGCGCGATGGTTTCCCGGCGCCTCGCTGAACTACGCCGAACACGCGTTGCGGCCCGCCCCGACGAGCGACGGCAAGGGGGACGACGATCCCGCGCTGGTATTCCGCCGCGAGGACGGGCTGCGGACCGAGCTCAGCTACGGGCAGCTGCGCGGGCAGGTCGCCGCAGTGCGCGCCGGGCTCGTCGCGCTGGGCGTCTCGCGGGGGGACCGGGTGGTGGCGCTGGCGCCGAACTGCCCGCAGACCCTGGTCGCGTTCCTCGCCGCGGCGAGCCTCGGCGCCACCTGGTCGTCGTGCTCCCCGGACTTCGGTCCCCGAGCCATCGCGGACCGCTTCGGGCAGATCGAACCGACCGTGCTGGTGACCGTCGACGGTTACGCCTACGGCGGTAGGTCCTACGACATCCGCACCGTGGTCGAGGATCTGCGGAGCCAGCTGCCGTCGCTGCGCGCCGTCGTGCTGGTGCCCTACCTCGACCCCGGTGCCACCCTGGACGGCACCCTGTGTTGGGACGACCTGCTCTCCTCGCATGCCGGCGCCCCGCTCGAGTTCGACCCGGTGCCCTTCGATCACCCGCTGTGGGTGCTCTTCTCCTCCGGGACCACGGGGCTGCCCAAGGGCATCGTGCAGGGCCACGGGGGCATCGTCGTCGAGCACCTCAAGTCGCTGCTGCTGCAGTCCGACCTCGGGCCCGGGCAGCGGTTCTTCTGGTTCACCACCACAGGCTGGATGATGTGGAACTACCTCGTCTCCGGGCTGCTGGTCGGCACCACGGTGGTGCTCTACGACGGCAGTCCCGCCTTTCCCGATCTCGGGGCGCTGTGGCGGCTGGCGGCGCAGGAGTGCGTCACCTACTTCGGAACGTCCGCGCCGTTCGTGCAGTCCTGCCGCAAGGAGGGGCTGCGCCCGGGTGCGGAGCACGACCTGTCGTCGCTGCGGACGCTGGGGTCCACCGGTGCGCCGCTCCCGGCCGAGGGGTTCCGCTGGATCGCCGCCGAGGTCGGCCCGGGCGTGCAGATCTGCTCCCTGTCCGGGGGCACCGACCTGTGCGCCGCGTTCGTCGGCGCCGCACCGGACGTGCCGGTGTGGGAGGGGGAGATCTCGTGCCGGGCGTTGGGCGCCGCCGTGGTCGCGCTGGGTCCGCCCGACGACACCGGCTCGGGCCGGGAGCTGCACGACGAGGTCGGCGAGCTGGTGCTCACCGAGCCGATGCCGTCGATGCCGGTGTTCTTCTGGAACGACCCGGACGGCTCCCGGCTGCGCGAGGCGTACTTCGAGACCTATCCGGGGTGCTGGCGGCACGGCGACTGGATCCGGATCACCCCCCGCGGCTCGTGCGTGATCTACGGGCGGTCGGACTCGACGCTCAACCGCGGTGGGGTGCGGATGGGCACCTCGGAGTTCTACGCGGTCGCGGAGGGCTTCGACGAGGTCCTCGACTCGCTGGTGATCGACACCTCGGACGCCAGCGGGGGCGAGGGTGAGCTGCTGTGCTTCCTGGTGCTCGCGTCCGGGGTGACGCTTGTGGACCTGGAGCCGGCGCTGCGGTCCGCGCTGCGGCGGGAGCTCTCGCCCCGGCACGTGCCGGACCGGTTCGTGCAGGTCGACGACGTCCCCCGCACGCTGAACGGCAAGAAGTGCGAGGTGCCGGTGAAGAAGATCCTCGCCGGGGTCGAGCCGGGCTGCGCCGTGAGCGCGGACGCGCTGCGCAACCCCGGCTCGCTCGAGCCGTTCCTACGGCTGCGCCGTCCCCAGGGTCAGGTGCCGTGGTAGGAGCGTGGGCCATGAGTGAGTGGCACACGTGGCACGATGTTCGCGCTGAGCTCGATGATGCGCTTGGCAGCGCTGACGAGCAGGGCAACGGCGCGACCAACTACGCCGCGAGGTGGCAGTACAGCCTGACGCCACTCCCCCACCGCCGTCTCTAACTAACGCTAACGATCTTCATTGCGGTCAAGGACACGATCTGCCCGGTCGGGATCTGTGTTCGGGCTGCTGGCGCGCGGTGGATCCGCGGCCAGGGCATCGTCGGGTCGGAGAACCCAGCCGAGGTGGGCGAGACGGCGGTGTAGTCGATCGTCCAGCGTGACCAGCGGATGGTCGAGCCGCTCAGCCAGCGCGACGTACAGCATGTCGTAGATCGGGTAGTTGTCGTAGCGACGGGCGAGTTCCCACGCCCGATCGCGGTCCCGGATGTCGTCATGAGTCGAGATCGGAAGCGATGCGGCAAGCCTGCATGCCGCATCCGCGTCCGCTCCGTCCCATCGCTGCCGACGCACCCCCGTCAGCAACGCGTTCATCACTTCCAGCGGGAGCATCGCCGGCGCGTGCAGATCTTCCCCCGTCCGGGCCCAGCGCTCGAACAGCAACACGGTGGCATCTGCCTCGGGCGCATCAGGGGCGAGAAACTCGACAACTACGGATGCGTCGACGACGGTCAACGTGCAGCCCGCGCTGCCCGGTCTTCGATGACGAACTGACCGGCACCGCCGCGTGCTGGCACGCCATTGGCCGTGCGCCAGGTGACCACCTGCTCGACCCACTCGGCCAGACTCATCTCAGACCCACCCTGCTCGCGTGGTGCGGGCACCCTACTGGCGACTGCGTCAAGGTCAACCTGCGAGACTCGGTACCTCCCGCCGCGCTTGCGCGCGGGCAACCTGCCGGTCCAGATCCACCGCCGGATGGTTTCCTCGGCTCGGTTCGCGCGCCGGGCTGCCTCTCGCACGGTGAGTTCCCGATCGGGTGCTGTAGTGGACACTTAGCCAAGATACTACAACATACTGTTCCTGACAGTAGTTGCACCTCGGCTCGCTCAAGTCGCGCCTGGCGATGCGGACCTGAGCTCAGCGCACCTGGAATCAGCGCGTCCCGGAGGCGAGGAGCGCGGCGGCCGGCAGCGCGAGGTGACCCCCGCTGGTGCGGTGGACGGCGACGGCGCGGTCGTAGGCGGCGCGAATCCGGGCAGTGGTGACGTCGTCCTGCGCGTCGATGCGGCTCGCGGTGCGGACGGTGCCGCCGAGCACGTCGCGCCACCACTGGTCGCTGGGTACGTGATGGGTCCACGCGACGCGGTCCACCCGCACGTCCCGCAGTCCGGCGTCGCGCAGCAGGGCGGCGAAGGCGTCCGGCGTGGCGCGCAGCGGCGAGGCCCCGAAAAGCCCGGAGTCGTCGGCGTCGGCGTCCGCGATGGCCTCGGAGAACACGCCGAGCGCCCTGTTGTGCCCGTCCGCGTCCCAGCTCGACAGCACCACGCGGCCCCCGGGTCGCACCACGCGCCGCAACTCGCGCAGCGCCGCAGGCGGATCCGCCACGTGGTTG
>DASQWR010000050.1:0-2814 GCA_035640155.1 Pseudonocardiaceae bacterium | reverse complement strand
AATGAGACGGGCGTCACCCAGTTCCTCGACTGCGGGTCCGGGCTGCCCACGGCAGAGAACACCCACCAGGTTGCCCAGCGGATCCAGCCGGACGCCCGGGTGGTGTACGTCGACAACGACCCGGTGGTGCTCGCGCACGGTCGGGCGCTGCTCGAGGAGAACGACCAGACTCACTTCAGCGCCGCGGACATATTCGAGCCACGCGAGATCCTCCACGACGAGGTCGTGCGCAAGCACCTGGACTTCTCCCAGCCGATCGCGCTCTTCCAGCTCGGGACGCTGCACCACTACGACGGCGAGCGCAGCCCAGGCAACATCATGCAGGAGTACATCGACGGGCTGCCCTCGGGCTCCTACGTGGCACTCAGCCACTTCTTCGACCCGGAGAACGAGCACAGCGAGCTCGCCAGGAGGATGGAACAGATCTTCCTGCACAGCCCGATGGGCAGCGGGTGGTTCCGCACCCGCACCGAGATCTTGAGCATGCTTCCCGGCCTCGAACTCGTGGAGCCCGGCTTGACCCGGTGCGCCGACTGGTGGCCGGACGGCCCGCGGATCAAGCCGCTGGACCAGGTGGCGCACTGCATCGTCGGCGCCGTCGGTCGCAAGCCCTGAACCGTCACAGCAGGGTCAGGATCTCCGCACCGGCGGTGGTGACCAGGATGGTGTGCTCGAACTGCGCGCTGCGCTGCTTGTCCTTGGTGGTGACGGTCCAGCCGTCGTCCCACAGGTCGTAGTCGATCGTGCCCATAGTGATCATCGGTTCGACGGTGAAGGTCATCCCCGGCTCGAGGAGCGTCTGCACACTCGGCTCGTCGTAGTGCAGCACCACCAGGCCGCTGTGGAACGCCCGGCCGATGCCGTGCCCGGTGAAGTCCCGGACCACGCCGTAGCCGAACCGCTTCGCGTAGGACTCGATGACCCGCCCGACCACGTTGAGCGCCCGTCCCGGCTTCACGGCACGGATCCCGCGCATCATCGCCTCATGCGTGCGTTCGACGAGCAGCCGGTGCTCCTCGGCCACCTCACCCGCCAGGAAGGTGCCGTTGGTGTCGCCGTGCACACCGCCGATGAAGCCGGTCACGTCGATGTTGACGATGTCGCCGTCCTCGATCAGGGTCGAATCCGGGATGCCGTGGCAGATCACCTCGTTCAACGAGGTGCAGCACGACTTGGGGAAGCCCTTGTAACCGAGGGTGGACGGGTACGCGCCGTGGTCACACAGGAACTCGTGCACCACCCGGTCGACCTCGTCGGTGCGCACGCCCGGGGCGACGGCGTTGCCTCCTTCGGCGAGGGCTTGCGCCGCGATCCGCCCGGCCACCCGCATTGCCTCGATGACCTCGGGTGGCTGCACCCAGGGGTCGGTGCTGGGCGACGGCGCGGGCTTCCCGACGTACTCGGGACGCGGGATCTGCGCGGGCACCGGCCGCATTGGCGTCTGGCGGCCAGGACGGAGAGGCGCTCGCGTCGAGGTGGTGGCGTACATACTCCCACTCTAGGCGGCCAAGGGGCCGGTGCGCCCCTACTGCGAGGCCGCTGACGCGATCAGCGCCAGTGGATGGTGAGGCGGCCGTCGTCGGCCGGCGTCATCTCGGTATCCAGTTCAGCGCAGGCCGCACCGAACCGGTCGCGCATCCAGGTGTACTCCTCGCCGGCAGCGAGCCGGGTATGGCAGTAGTCGAGGGCGAGCGGGACCGCGGACACCCCGGCTGCCCCGTCCTCGTCGAGCTCGGCGACGAACAACAGGCCGAGGTCGTTGCGCAGCTGCGGGTGCACCACGTAGTCGTCCACGAAGTCACCGAGGTCGTAGCAGATCCCGTCGCCCACCCCATGCGGCACGTGCGCCGAATGCCCGGCGACCAGGTCGGCCCCCGCAGCGCGGAGAGCACGGGCAGCCTTCCGGACATGACCGACCGGTTCGGACACCATGTTGGGTCCCCAGTGCGGCGTGACGAGCACGGTGGCAACCTCGCCTCGCAGGCCGCGCACGGCGTCGAGCAGCCAGCCAGGGACGCCGGTGCGCAGGTCGGCGAAGGCGACCCCCGGGCGGTCCTCGGCGGCGAAGTCCGCGGGATGGTCGGTGACGCCGAGCACCCCGAGTCGCCTGTTCCGTGCCTCGAGCACGGCAGGTGCCCGCGCCCGCGAGACGTCGGTGCCCGCACCGACCACCGCGATCCCGGCCGCGCCGAGCTGGGCGAGGGTGTCGCGAAGCGCGTCGGGTCCGAAGTCGAGCGCGTGGTTGTTCGCCAGCGTCACCGCGTCGACGCCGAGCCAGGTCAGGGTCTCGACGGCGACCGGCGGCGCCCGGAAGAAGAACGGCTTGCCAGGCGCGGGCCAGGGCTCGCCTCGCTCCGAGATGCAGCACTCGAGGTTGAGCACGAACAGGTCCGCTGCGGCGGCGATGTCCCGGACCTCCTCCGCGACGAGCGAGCGAGGACCGGCCTCGGTGAGCCGCGTCGCGACTCCACGGCCGAGCATGGTGTCCCCGGCCAGTGCCACCGTCAGGGGCATGATGCCTCCTCGGTCAGATGCCGGCTGAACCAGCTCGCGGTGGACCGGGTGACATGCTCCAGCGCGCCCGGCTCGCCGAACAGGTGGGTCGCTCCGGGTACCAGCTCCAGCTCGACCGGCGCGCCCAGCTCGGCGGCAGCCCGGCGGTTGAGGTCGAGCACCTGCTCGTCCCGCTCGCCGACGAGCAGCAGGGTGGGGGCCCGTACCTGCCCGAGCGCCGGCCCAGCGAGGTCAGGCCGCCCGCCGCGGGAGACGACGGCCCGCACCGGCTCCGGTCGGCGCGCGGCGGCGACGAGCGTG
>DASQWR010000049.1:0-2032 GCA_035640155.1 Pseudonocardiaceae bacterium | reverse complement strand
GCCGTCCACCCGAACCGCTCGGCGCGCTCAAGCAGCTGGTCCGCGCTCCAGTGGACCTGTGCCCACTTGCCTCAGTTATTCACGTCGGCGTTTGTGATCATGGTTTC
Source organism: Pseudonocardiaceae bacterium (assembly GCA_035640155.1). GTDB lineage: Bacteria > Actinomycetota > Actinomycetes > Mycobacteriales > Pseudonocardiaceae > JALYQB01. The sequence continues at coordinate 1,925 of DASQWR010000049.1, read as the reverse complement.
GGGGGTGTCGTGACAGTGGAAAGTGCCCCTGACCTGGGACGGTACGGGTTGTTCAGGACCGTGTCGGCTCTCGGGAAGGGGCACCTTCGAGGTGAAGGCTACAAGGAACTCTGCGGGCGTTGTGGATCCCGCGCTGGGGTGGTCGGAGAAGCTGTCGGTTCAGGTCGGCGGGGCGGGAACGGTGGCCGGGGCCGGGGTGGTGCTGCCGCGGTTGCTCGCTGATCGGGTGGGGTTGTGTACCGAGCTGGCCGCGGTGCTGGCCCGGGCGGGGTTCGTCCCGCTGCGGCATCGGGGGCGGGCGCTGGTGGACGCGGCGTGCTCGCTGGCCGCGGGCGCGACGTGCTTGAGTGACATCGAGGCGATGACCGCGCAAGAAGAGATCTTCGGGGCCGGTGGTGGCGCGTCGGACACCACGATGCTGCGCGTGCTCGACGAGTTGGCCGGGCGCCTGCGCGCCGATGGTCTGCCCGGGCGACGCCTGGCCCGGGCCACCGCTAGCGCGCGGGCGAAGGCCTGGGCAGCCGTGGTGGACCGCCACGGGCAGCTGCCGGCGGTGCAGGTCGCCGGCAAGGACCTGACCCGCCCAGCGGCGGACTCGGCCGTGGACTCTGCTGCGCCGCCGCGGCCGGTGGTGGTCATCCGCCTGGACGCCACCCTGCTCGAGGCGGCCAGTGCCAAGGATCAGGCGGCGGGGACCTACAAGCAGGGCTTCGGGTTCCACCCGTTGACCGCCTGGTGCACCAACATCGGCGATCACCTCGCGGTCCAGCTGCGCCCGGGCAACGCCGGCTCGTTCACCGCCAGCGATCACATCGCGGTGCTCGACGCCGCGATCGCCCAGATCCCCGCCGAGTGGCGCAGCGACGTGCTGGTCACCATCGACGGCGCCGGGGCCAGCCACGAGATCATCGACCACCTCACCGCCATGAACACCGCGCCCGCGCACGGCAAGCGGGGCCGGCGGGTGGAGTACTCGATCGGCTGGCCCGTCGACGAGCGCACCCTGGCCGCGATCGGGGTGCTGCGCGGACCCGGCCGCGACCGCCTGTCCACCTGGCCGCCCGACCTGCGGGTCTTCGCCCGTCGGGTTCCCCGACCGGCGGGCAAGCCAGCCAAGCTGGGCGAGGACGCCGACTGGGAGTACGGCGCGTTCGCCACCAACACCACCGCCGGGCAGGCCCAGTGGCTCGACGCCCGCCACCGCACCCAGGCTCATGTGGAGGATCGGGTCAAGCAGTTCAAGGCCTGCGGTGCCCGCAACCTGCCCTCCATCGACTACGACCGCAACGCCGCCTGGTTGCAGCTGGCCGCGTTGGCGACCTCGCTGACCGCGTGGCTGCGCCACCTCGCCCTCGACGGCGACCTGGCCCGGGCCTCGACCAAGACCCTGCGGTTCCGGCTGCTCGCCGCCCCGGCCCGCCTGGTCACCCACGCCCGACGCAAGATCTTGAAGGTGCCGCCCGGCTGGGCCTGGGCCGCCGACCTGGCCACCGCCTGGAACCGGCTCCAGGCCCTGCACCCCGTCTGACACCCCCGCCTCCGCCCCGACCACCAAGGACCCCAGGCCGGACCATGGAACGGCGCCCGCCCGAGCACCATCGGGCGCCGCGTCACGCCCAAGACCACCATCCGCACCAGTCACAACCCGCACACCAGACGATCATGAAACCGTGGACCACGGTGAATGATCTAGGTCTACGGTCTCAACGACGACATCGTCGCGCCCGAGCAAGCCGAGACGATCGTCCAGGCATTACGCCGGCGTGGTGTCCCCGTCACCCAGCTCGCTTTCTCCGACGAGGGCCACGGACTACGCCGCCCCGACAGCATCCACCGTGCGATCGAAGCCGAACTCAGCTTCTACCGGACCCTTTTCCGCGAATAGCCGGTGAGGTTCTGCCCACCAGCGACCGATCGCCGCGCAG
>DASQWR010000048.1:0-8387 GCA_035640155.1 Pseudonocardiaceae bacterium | reverse complement strand
GCCTCCATACCACCACAGTCACGATAGCCGCCACGACGGCGAGCACTGTAGCCCCGCCGATCGGGACGGCCGACTTCACCTGCCCGCGGTCGTCCGTCCCGCTGTCCTTGGCGCGTGCCGTCACGGCCGCAGCGCGTGCTTTGGCAACCCTGGCCTGAGCGAGGGCACGCTCCCTCTTGGCGGCGAACTCCTGCTGGGCAGGGGTCTTCACGTCGAGCCGCGCAGTGAGCGCTTCGACGGTCTCGCCGAGCTCCTCACAGGCGCGCTCGATGTCGACCTCGATCTCCTCCGGATTCGCGTTCTTCTCGGCTTCACCCGCGCCCTGGTCGGCGCTGTCCGAGCGGCTCTCATGGCGTGTCGTCATGGTGGCGCGCTCTGGCCGGTCTGGCCGTTCCGGTAAACCTGCCCTGTCTTGTTGATCTTCTCGCCGTCGCGCCCGCACACCGTGCAGCCTTGGACGGTGGTCAGCTGGCTCTGGTCGATGACGATCGCTCCTTCCGGTGAGGGACAGCTCGGGTCACCTTACTGCGTAAGCATTACGCTGTAAGGTGGCAATCTGCAACCCCTCCATGCGGATGATCCGAATCCCGCTCGCTGTCCTGCCGTGGCTGCCGTCACCTACCCCGCATCCTGCGGGCTTCGGTGGTGAGATGGGGAGATGGCGACCGGAGGAGACGGGGCATGAGCAGCGAAGCGGAGCTCGATCCGAATGAACGCACCGGTGCCAGTGCGCCGGGTCGCCGGACCCTGTCCCGAGAGCTGATCATCGGGACCGCGATCGACTTCGTCGACAAGCGCGGCTTGACGGCGCTGACGATGCGCCGGCTGGGCAAGGAGCTCGGGGTTGAGGCGATGTCGCTGTATCGTTACGTCAACGGTCGTGAGGACCTCCTCGAAGGCATCGTTGACCACATGGTGGCCGAGCTGCACCTACCCCCTGACGACGAGCAGCTGCAGCCGAAGAACGGGTGGCAGGCCTATCTTCAGTGGCTCGCACACGGCGTCCGCGCACTGGCGCGCGAGCACCCCAACGTGTTTCCCCTGATTGCGACGAGGCACCCGGCTGCGCCGTGGCTGCGGCCGCCACTGCGCAGCCTGCGGGTGGTCGAGGACTTCCTCACCATGCTCATCTCGAGAGGCTTCACAGACGTTCACGCGGTGATGGCCTACCGAGCCTTCTCAAGTTTCCTGCTCGGGCATCTACTGCTCGAGGCAAGCGTCCTCGGTGCCCAGACGTCTCCCGCCGAGGAACCGCTGGACGAAGGGGACTCCGACGTTCCCAATGCCGACCAGGAGCTCAATCTCGACAAGTTCCCACACGTCCAACGCCTCGAGGCTCAACTGTCCGAAAACACCGCTGCCGCGGAGTTCGAGCAAGCGCTGGAAGACCTCCTGGACCGGCTCGATCGCCTCGTCACCGAATAACGATAGCCGCGCATGGAGGAGCCGACGCTCCGACAGGCATGGACTGCCGGAGAGCTGCCGACGACGACCCGTCGGTGTGTCTGCGTCCTGATCGTGATCACCCGTTCTGGTCTTGCGGGTGTCGGCGGCCACGGGATCCTGAACGCAGACGGCCAAGTTTCTGAAAGCTGACGGCCAGCGGATCTGCCCGACACGATCTTGACCGTTCCTCGCCGGTTACTGGGAGCGAGCTGGTCAACAGGCCGGCGACAGCCCGTCGGTCGGAGCATAGCCCGCCCGCGGCATCCGCATTGACACGGACGAGCGCGCCATCGCCGGGCGGGCCGACCTCCGGGATGGCGAGGTGAGCAACCAGTCGACTTCCCCGAGGGGCGTTCCGCGGCTTCGTCCCCGAGATGGCTCCGCGCGTCACGCCGCTGATGCTTCTCGTTCGCGGCGCCACGACGTCGGGGAGGCACGCGACGTGCTGTGGCGTACTCCTCGCTGAGCTCCACGACCTGCACGTCCGTCACCGCGGTTGGGACTCCGAGCGTTACGGCCGCAGCGTCGCCAAGCAGTACGTCACCGCACTCCTGTCCCGGTGAGCGCTCGCGCAGCGGCGCCCGCACAGTACTCTGGCGGGTCCACCATCAGGGAGCGCTGTCGTCGCGGCTGCCCGCCCGGGTCCTCGCCGGGTCGACCTCGCGCTCGGGGTGCCGACGCAGGTACTCCGCCTCGAGCTGCTCGGTGCGCGCGGTGTGCTCCCGCAGCGCGTCGGGAGCGCCGTGCAGGAACGTGTCGTGCCGCGTGGTGTGAAGGTGCTCGAGCTCCCGCAGCAGGTCGGGCTCAGCAAGATCGTCTGGGGATACACCGGACACGTAGTCCTCCTTCGATCGGCTGCGATGACGGTCCCACGCCCGTGCGCCGCGGGCGACCCGGCTGGCCGTCGCCCGCCTCCATTTCACTACGGCGCCTCGAGGACTGGTGCCGCCTATCGGGCACCGAGCATCACCACGGCTGCCAGTCGGCCTCGCGGAGGGCGTACTCGACGTCCCCGAGCTCGTTGCCCTCGATGCGGTACGGCCAGGGCTGGTGGAAGGTGCGCACCAACCTCAGGCCTGCCTTCTCCATCACCCGCGGGAGGCGGTGTGCACGACCATCGTCTCCGCGACGACCCGCTCGACGCCGTGCTCGGGTGAGCTTCTACGAGACTCGGGACAATCCTCCCCATTGAGCGCGGCGCGGCGCGGCGCGCTTCCCTTCCCGTCGCGGCAGGTGGAAGCGCTGACCTGACCGCGAGGGGTAGGTCGCGGGCCCGGTGGGTACTCGTCGGGTATGACCGACACCAAGCCACTGGCCGTCGTGACCGGTGCCTCCAGCGGCATCGGGTTCGAGCTCGCCAAGCAGTTCGCCGAGAACGGCTTCGACCTCCTGGTCAATGCCGAGGACGCGGGCCTGGCCACCGCCGCCGAGCAGCTGCGGGTAGCCGGCGCCGATGTCCAGTCCGTCCAGGTCGACCTCAGCACCTACGAGGGGGTCGAGGAGCTCTACGTGGCGATCGTCTCGACTGCCCGGCCGGTCAGCGCCGCGGCGCTCAACGCCGGGGTCGGGCAGGGCGGTGCGTTCGTCGACACCGACCTCGCCGACGAGCTCAGGATCATCGACCTCAACATCACCTCGACCGTACACCTGGCCAAGCGCCTGCTCCGGGACATGGTGGCCCGCGACGAGGGCAGGGTGCTCATCACCTCCTCCATCGCCTCGACCATGCCGGGCTCCTTCCAGGCGATCTACAACGCCTCGAAGTCGTTTCTGCAGTCCTTCGCGGAGGCGCTGCAGAACGAGCTGAAGGACACCCACGTCACGATCACCTCGCTGATGCCCGGCCCGACCGAGACCAACTTCTTTCACCGCGCCGATATGGACGACACCAAGGTCGGCCAGGGGTCGAAGGATGACCCGGCCCAGGTCGCCAAGCAGGGCTTCGACGCGCTGATGGCCGGCAAGGAGAGGATCGTCGGGGGCTCGGCGACGACGAAGGCGCAGGAGGCGGCCAACAAGGTGCTGCCCGACAAGCTCAAGGCCGCCGCGCACCGGCAGATGGCGGAGCCGGGGTCGGGGAAGTAGGAGCAGGCGAGGCAGCCAACCCCATCCCATCGGAGTCCGCCTCCCGTTCGTTGGTTCCGGTTCGTCTGCCGGCCATTCATTGGCCGCCTGGGCGTCATCGGTGGCTCTTACCTTCCGTGTGACACACAAGTGGGTTATGCGGCGCGGGAGGGCATCTGGCATGACGGGATTCGATCGCAGGACGTTGCTCAGGCGAGGCGGCACTATGGCTGGCGCAGTGCTGCTCAGCGGCGGCACGCAGGCACTGATGGCTCGTGGTGTCTCGGCTGCTCCGGGGCGACGGGCACACGCACCGAACAACGGCGGCTACGGGACCCTGGGCCCGGTGCGGGACATGACCACTGGCCTTCCGCTGCTCCATCTGCCAGAGGGCTTCAGCTACGCGTCGTTCGGCCATGCCGCCGCCTACGCCGAGATGCTCGGCCTATCGACCACCGGCTCGGACGGTTTCCCGACCCCGGACCGCCACGACGGCATGGCTACGGTCGGCTTCGCCGGCTCGGCCACCCGGATCCGGCTGGTGCGCAACCACGAACGCGGCTACCGCACCGTTCCCTTCGAAGGCGGGGGCGAGGAGCCGCTGATCGGCAACCCGGCCTCCGCCTACGACCGCACCGCGGGGGGCGGGACCACTACCCTGACCTTCGACACCGCCAGGATGTCGCTGGTCAACAGTTTCATCAGCATCAACGGCACCTCGGTGAACTGCGCGGGCGGTCCGACGCCCCAACGATCCTGGCTGACCTGCGAGGAGACCGTCAACGGCACGTTCCCGCAGATCATCGACGCCGAAGGCGAGGACAACGGGGGTGGCTTCGAGCGCAACCACGGCTACGTCTTCGAGGTCCCCGCCTTCGGTGGCGTGGTCGAGAACCCGGTGCCACTGAAGGCGATGGGGCGCTTCGCCCACGAGGCGACCGCGGTGGACCCCAACTCCGGCTTCGTGTACCTGACCGAGGACAGCGGCAACCGCTCCGGCTTCTACCGCTTCCGGCCGGAGAACCCGGGGGACCTCGCGGCGGGGGGCACGCTGGAGATGCTGGCGATCAAGGGGACGCCGCAGTTCTTGACCTACACCGGAGTGTCCGATCGGGTCGGCAGTCCGTTCCCGGTCGAGTGGGTAAGCATTCTCGAACCGGATCCGATGATCGACAACAACGGCGACAACGCGTCCGGCCGCAGCGCGGTGTTCTTGCAGGGGTTCGAGCAGGGCTGCGCCGCCTTCGGCAGGTTAGAGGGTTGCTGGTACGACGGCGGAAGCATCTTCTTCAACGCCACCAGCGGTGGTGACGCGGAGCTCGGTCAGGTGTGGGAGTTCCGCCCGCGCGGCCGGTCTGGCGGCCAGCTCATCCTGCTCTTCGAGTCGCCGTCCGCCGACGTCCTCGATGCGCCGGACAACCTCACCGTCAGCCCCCGCGGCGGGCTGGTGCTCTGTGAGGACGGCAGCGACGAGCAGTTTGTCCGCGGCCTCGACGACCGTGGGCAGATCTTCGACTTCGCCCTCAACAACATCAGCGAGAACCGGGACAAGGAGTTCACCGGCGCCTGCTACAGCCCCGATGGAGACGTGCTGTTCGTCAACATCCAGACTCCGGGCGTGAGCTTCGCGATCCGCGGTCCGTTCTCCCGCGGTGCCCTGTAGGCGGAAAGGCAGCGCCACGTGGAGACTGGACCGGCGAAGGTCACCACGCTCACCTCGGGTTGTCGAGGACGGCAGGCCGGACGCGCAGCCCACATGAGTGGACCGCGAACCACCGCGCCCGTCAGCGGGGGCAGCAGCGCGCGGTCCGGTCGGCCTTCGGCGCCCGGCTGGCGCTCGCGCCGAGGGTGTCGGCGTCGGCCTTGACGACATAGACCTCCCAGGGCTCCCGTCCTGGGCCCTGGACCCATACCTTGTCCTGCACTGCGTAGCAGCAGGTGGTGTCGTTCTCCTCGAATGTCGCCAAGTTCGCATCCTTGAAGCGGTCGGTCGCGGCGGTGACCTGCTCGGTGGTGTCGACCTCGACGCCGAGATGGTCCATCACCGTGGGCTGGTCGGCCTCTCCTTCGAGCAGCACGAGCTTCAGCGGGGGCTCGGTGATGGCGAAGTTGGCGTAGCCGGGGCGCCGCTTCGCCGGCTCGACGCCGAACAGCGCCGCGTAGAACGCGACCGATCCGTCGAGGTCGGAGACTCGCAGCGCCAGCTGGATTCGTGACAGTAGAGCTATGCCGAAGCAAGTGCTGCCGCTGCTGTGCTGCTCCCCGCAGACCGGCGAGCCCCTGTCCGCAGGGGAGGCAGCCGATCTGGCACGGGTGTTCAAGGCGGTCGCAGACCCCGTGCGGTTGCGGCTGCTCTCCCTGATTGCCTCCCACGCTGGTGGCGAGACCTGCGTCTGCGAGCTGACCGGTGCGTTCGAGCTGACCGGGCCGACGATCTCGCACCATCTCAAGGTGCTGCGCGAGGCGGGGCTCATCGAGGGGGAGCGCCGCGGTAAGTGGATCTACTACCGGGTCCAACCCGAGCTGCTGGCCCGGCTGTCCACCGCCCTGGTCCGCGAGGTGCCCGCGACGGTGAGCCGATGACGTCGCAGCAGCAGGCCGGCCTCGCGCGGTTGCCGGCGCTCGACCGGTTCCTGCCGGTGTGGATCGGGCTCGCGATGGCGGTCGGCCTGGTCACCGGGCGGTCCCTGCCCGGGCTCGGGCGTGCGCTGGACGCGGTGCAGATCGACGGCATCTCGCTGCCCATAGCGGCGGGCCTGCTGGTGATGATGTATCCGGTGCTGGCCAAGGTCCGCTACGACCGGCTCGACACCGTCACCGGGAACCGGCGGCTGCTGGTGTCCTCGCTGCTACTGAACTGGCTCGTCGGTCCAGCGCTGATGTTCACCCTGGCGTGGCTGCTGCTGCCCGACCTACCCGAGTACCGCACCGGTCTGATCATCGTCGGGCTCGCCCGCTGCATCGCCATGGTCATGATCTGGAACGACCTCGCCTGCGGCGACCGCGAGGCCGCCGTCGTCCTCGTCGCACTCAACTCGGTGTTCCAGGTGATCGCCTTCGCCGGGCTCGGCTGGTTCTACCTCGAGCTCCTGCCCGGTTGGCTGGGCCCGGACAGCACGGGGCTTGACGTCTCCGCGCTCGACATCGTCCGCTCGGTGCTGGTGTTCCTCGGCATCCCGCTGCTCGCCGGCTACCTCACCCGCCATCTCGGCGAGCGCGCCAAGGGCCGGGACTGGTACGAGCAGCGGTTCCTGCCCCGCGTCGGCCCGTTCGCGCTCTACGGCTTGCTGTTCACCATCGTGGTCCTCTTCGCGCTGCAGGGGGACCGGATCGCCTCCCAGCCGCTGGATGTCGCCCGCATCGCGCTGCCGCTGCTGGCCTACTTCGCGATCATGTGGGGGTCGTTCGCCCTCGGCAAGGGCCTCGGCCTGACCTACCAACGGTCACCACGCTGGCGTTCACCGCGGCGGGCAACAACTTCGAGCTCGCCATCGCCGTTGCCATCGCCACCTTCGGCATCACCAGCGGCGAAGCCCTCGCCGGTGTTGTCGGTCCCCTCATCGAGGTCCCCGTCCTCGTTGGGCTGGTCTACGTCTCCCTCGCCACCCGCGGCTGGTTCCGTTCTGATGACACGTTGAGAAAGCAGCCACCGCTGCTGCGTGACTTCGCCGGGCGCGATCACGACGCGCGGGGTGATCCCGACGAACCCCTCGCCTGCGCCACCGCCTCCTCCAGCTCCGCCCGGCTCATCGTCGACCGTCCCGGCACGTCGAGCGCCCTGGCCATCGCCTGAAGCTCCGTCCTGCGCAGCGTCGACAGATCCGCACCGGTGTCTTTCCCTGTGGATTCCCGGGACGGCTTGCGGCCCGCGCGGGCCGACTCCACGCTGCGCTGCAGCGCGTCGAGCAGGTCGTTGACCTCGGTCGCCCCGGGCGGCTCCTCCGCCACCACGGTCTCCCGGCCCGCCTGCTTGTCCGCGATCAGCTGCTCGACCCGCTCGGTGTAGGTGTCGCGGTACTCCTCGGGCCGCCACGGCCCGGCCATCGACTCGATCAGCATGGCCGCCATGTCGAGCTCCTTGCCGCGGCTGGGTCCGCTGTCGGGCAGCGACGCGAACTGGGTGCCCGGGTCACGGATCTCGTCGGCGAAGTAGAGCGTCTCGAGGGCGAGCAGCTTCTCGTCGGCGCGGACCGCCGTGAGGTACTCCTTGCCGCGCATGACGAACGTGGCGATGCCGGCCCGGTTCGTCCTTGCGAGCGCCTGGCGCAGCAGGCCGTAGGCGCGGCCGTACTGCTCCTCGGTGGGCGCGAGCCAGTACGTCTTCTGGAAGAAGATGGGATCGATCTCGTCGAGGTCGACGAACGTCGTGATGTCGATGCTTCGCGACCGGCCCGGGGCGACATCGGCAAGCTCCTGCTGCTCGACGACCACGTACTCGCCGCCACCGATGTCGCGCGCCTTGACGATGTCGGCGTACTCCACCTCGCGTCCGGTTCGCTCGTTCACCCGCCGGTACCGGATGCGGTCCGACGTTCCACGCTCGAGCTGATGGAAGTGCACCGAGTGGTCCTCGGTGGCGCTGTACAGCCCGACCGGCACCGTCACCAGCCCGAAGTTGATCGCGCCGGTCCAGATCGCGCGTGCCATGACATTGCCTCCTCGCCGGTGCGCCGGGTCGCCCCCGCCGCATCACCCGTGTCCGATCCGGCGCTCCAGGTCCCGGATCCGACGCTCCGCGCCCGCCACCTGCTGGTTGGCGTCCTCGACGGTTCGCCGGGCGAACCCCGCGTCCTGGTCGGCGGCATCCCGTGCCTGCTCAGCCGCCGCGAGCCGCCGCACCAGATCCTCGACGGCGTCGGCCGCCTCCCGGGCGCGTC
>DASQWR010000047.1:0-11779 GCA_035640155.1 Pseudonocardiaceae bacterium | reverse complement strand
GGTGCGCGCCGGCCTGGAATCCGGCGGCGCACGCGGGGCGGCCCGGGCAGCCTGGCGCGCCGTGTGGAGCCCTGCTGCCCTGGCCGTGCACGCGATGCGCCGCACCGGGCTCGAAGCGCTGCTCACCCTGCATCCCGCCGAGGTACCGCGCTTCTTCGACGTGTTCTTCACGATCCCCGAGGAGCACCGGTGGGCCTACCTCATCGGTCGCGAGGACGTGCCCGGCACGGTAGGTGCGATGGGCGCGCTGTTCACCGCTTCCCCGTGGCCGCTGCGCCGCCACCTCATGCTGCGGGGCCTCGACTTCCGTCGCCATCCGAGCAGACCGGCACGGCGACGAACAGCGCCTGAGACGGCCCAGGAGCGACGGTTCGGTGAATAACCGTGGTGGCCGCCTACCGTACTGTGCTCAGCCATCTGGCGGACCCGGCGCAGCGTCGCACCGGGAGCGCACTTGAACTGGTCTCGCTGGCCTGCGTGGACCGGCTCCGCGACTCATTGGGGGAGGTCGTGGCCCCACCCCGAGCCTGATGCCGGCAGGGATGACGAGATCGCCGGACCGGTGCTGCGGCGGGTGCCTGCGGAGCTGCAATGCGCGAGCTTCGGACCCGCTACGAGGACGACCCGGACAGCCGGGGTGTGACTGCCGACGAGATCATCGGCCGGCTGCGGGCCGGCTCCATGTGGCAGTGGGTGCTGCTCACATGGTGAAGCCCAGCGCCCGCAGCTGCTCACGGCCGTCGTCGGTGATCTTGTCCGGGCCCCACGGTGGGATCCACACCCAGTTGATCTTCACATCGTCCACCAGGCCGCCGTCGGGGCCCGTGGTGAGCGCCGCACGTGTCTGGTCCTCGATGACGTCGGTGAGCGGGCACGCAGCCGACGTCAACGTCATGTCCAGGGTGGCGACACCGTCCTCGGACCGGATGTCGTAGAGGAGCCCGAGGTCCACCACGTTGATCCCGAGCTCGGGGTCGACCACGTCTCGCATGGCCTCCTCGAGGTCGTCCACCGACGGTGCCTCGCCGGTCCGAGGGGCCGGCGCCTCGGGCATGCCTGCCGCGCCCCGCACCACGTCGGTGTCCCCGTCCTGGCTCATTCCGCCTCCACTCCTTGCTGCATACCCGAACCGTTTCCGCCCGACCGGGCGAGCGCATCCTTGAACGCCATCCACCCCAACAGCGCGCACTTCACCCGGGCCGGGTACTTCGCAACCCCGGCGAAGGCCGCCGCATCCTCGAGCACGTCCTCGTCCGGCTCCACCTGACCGCGACTCTGCATCAGCTCCACGAAGGAGCCCACCGTGGCGAGCGACTCCTCGACCGTGCGCCCTATGACCAGATCGGTGAGCACCGACGTCGCGGCCTGGCTGATCGAGCAGCCCATCGCATCATAGGAGACATCGGCCACCCGGGTCGTGTCCTCCGATCGGCCATTCGAGCGGTCGAGAGCCACCCGCAGCGTCACCTCGTCCCCGCAGGTCGGGTTGACCTGGAACGACTCGGCGTCGAACGGATCCCGCAACCCACGGCCATGCGGGTTGCGGTAGTGATCCAGGATGATCTCCTGGTACATCTGCTCCAGCTGCACAGTGCTAGCTCCCTGCCCTCTAGCTTGCTGCCCTCGCGGGGCCGACTCCGAAGAAGCTGCGTGCTGCCTGCACCCCGTCCAGCAGGGCGTCCACCTCGGACGGGAGGTTGTAGAGCGCAAAGGTCGCCCGCACCGTGGCAGCGACACCGAACCGGCGGTGCAGCGGCCACGCGCAGTGGTGTCCGACCCGGATTGCGATACCGAGCGAGTCCAGCACCTGCCCGACGTCATGGGCATGCACGCCGTCCACGACGAACGCCACCGCGCCACCCCGGTCGGTCGAGGCGGGCGGCCCCACGAGGCGCACGCCGTCGATCTCCGCGAGACCGGCGAGGGCCCGCTGGGTGAGCGCGTGCTCGTGCGCGGCCACCCGGTCCATCCCCACGGCGCTCAGGTAGCCGACCGCCGCAGCAAGGCCCACCGCCTGCGAGGTCATCGGTACGCCGGCCTCGAAGCGCTGCGGCGGGGGCGCGTAGCTCGACCCCTCCATCCGGACCAGCTCGATCATCGACCCGCCGGTGAGGAACGGCGGCATCGCCTCCAGCAGCTCGCGCCGCCCGTAGAGCGCCCCGATCCCCGACGGGCCCAGCATCTTGTGCCCGGAGAACACCGCGAAGTCGACGTCCAGCGCGTGCAGGTCGACCGGCCCAGCTCCATCGACCCCATCCCCATGAACTCCGTGCGGGACCGACTGGCAGGCGTCGAGCAGGGTCAGCGCGCCGACCTCGCGTGCCCGGCGCACCAGCTCGGACACCGGATTGACGGTGCCCAGCACGTTGGACTGGTGGGTGAAGGAGACGAGCTTCGTGCGCTCGGTGAGCTCCAGCGAGTCCAGGTCCAGCCGGCCGGCAGCGTCGCCCTCCGTGTGCACGCCGTACCAGCGCAGGGTCGCACCGGTTCGCCGGCACACCTCCTGCCACGGCACCAGGTTCGCGTGGTGCTCCATCTCGGTAATGACGACCTCGTCGCCGGGGCGCAGCGCGAACCGGGCGATCTCCGACCCTGCCACAGAGGCATTGCTCAGCGCATAGGCCACCAGGTTGATGCCCTCGGTGGCATTCTTGGTGAACACCAGCTCGCCCGGAGTCACACCGACGAACGACGCGATCCGCTCCCGGGCGGACTCGTAGGCGTCGGTGGCCTCCTCGGCCAGCTGGTGCGCCCCCCGGTGCACGGCGGCGTTGTGCTGCTCGAGGAACGCGCGCTCCGCGTCGAGCACCTGCCGCGGCCGCTGCGACGTCGCCCCGGAGTCCAGGTACACCAGCGGTCGCCCGTCCCGCACTGTGCGGGTCAGGATCGGGAAGTCGGCTCGGAGCGTGGCGACGTCGAGGACAGCGCTCGTGATGCCGTTGGGGCGGGGGATGACCTCGGGGGATGCGGTCACCGGGCACCTACCCCCTGCTTGGGCGCGAAGCGCTCGTAGCCGCTGGACTCCAGCTCGTCGGCGAGCTCGGGACCGCCGGACTCGACGATGCGACCGCCCGAGAAGACGTGCACATGATCGGGCGCGATGTGCCGGAGGATCCGGGTGTAGTGGGTGATCAGCAGCACTCCGGTCTCGGGGTTCTCCGCCTGGTAACGGTTCACGCCCTGGGACACCACGCGCAGCGCGTCCACGTCGAGCCCGGAGTCGGTCTCGTCGAGCACGGCGATCCTCGGGCGCAGCAGCGAGAGCTGCAGGATCTCGTGTCGCTTCTTCTCCCCGCCCGAGAAGCCCTCGTTGACGCTGCGCTCGGCGAAGGCCGGGTCGATGTCCAGGTCGGACATCGCCGTCTTGACCTCCTTGACCCAGTGCCGCAGCTTGGGGGCCTCGCCGCGCACGGCGGTGGCGGCGCTGCGCAGGAAGTTCGACATCGACACGCCCGGCACCTCGACGGGGTACTGCATCGCGAGGAACAGCCCGGCGCGGGCGCGTTCGTCGACGGCCATCGCGAGGACGTCCTGGCCGTCGAGCAGCACCTGGCCCGCGGTCACCCGGTACTTCGGGTGCCCGGCGATCGAGTATGCGAGGGTGGACTTGCCGGACCCGTTCGGGCCCATCATCGCGTGCGTCTCCCCCGCGCGCACGGTGAGGTCGACGCCGCGGAGGATCTCTTTGGACGGCACTGCCGCGTCGTCGGTGTCGACCTCGACGTGCAGGTCCTTGATCTCCAGGGTGGCCATGGAAGTTGTTCTCTCCGATTCAGTTCAGGGTGGTCGAGGTGTCGACGTACACGTCGTCACCCGTGATCGTCACGGGATACACGGCGACCGGTTCGGTCGCGGGCGGAGACGAGGGCTCACCGGTGCGCAGGTCGAAGCACGACCCGTGCAGCCAGCACTCCAGGCCCTTGCGGGTCACCTCGCCCTCGGACAGCGCGATCTCGGCATGTGAGCAGACATCGGCCAGCGCGTGCACGGTGTCGCCGACGCGCACCAGCACCACGGGCTCACCGTCCACCTCGAACCCCGCCGGCTTGCGGTCGTCGAGGTCGGACAGGGCACACACCCTCGTCGCGCCACTGTTCTCGATGGCTCGCTCGCTCACGCACCCACCGCCTCGAGCTCGGCCTCGATGGCGGCCTCCAGGCGCTCGCGCACCTCGGGCACCGCGATCTTGGTGAGGATCTCGCCGAAGAACCCGCGGACCACCAGCCGGCGCGCCTGGCCCTCGGGAATGCCCCGCGAGGTCAGGTAGAACAGCTGCTCGTCGTCGAACCGGCCGGTTGCGCTGGCGTGCCCGGCACCGGCGATCTCACCGGTCTCGATCTCCAGGTTCGGCACCGAGTCGGCCCGGGCTCCGTCGGTGAGGACCAGGTTCCGGTTCAGCTCGAACGTCTCGGTGCCCTCGGCCGCGGCGCGGATCAGCACGTCGCCGATCCACACCGTGTGCGCGTCCGGCCGGTCGAGATCGCCCTGCAGTGCGCCCTTGTAGACCACGTTGGACCTGCAGTGCGGCATCGCGTGGTCGACGAGCAGGCGGTGTTCCAGGTGCTGGCCGGCGTCGGCGAAGTACAGCCCCAGCAGCTCGGCGTCGCCACCGGGCGCGGCGTAGGTCACTGTCGGCGCCTGGCGCACCAGATCGCCACCGAGGCTGACCGTGGTGGCGCGCAGCGTGGCGTCGCGACCCAGCCGGTAGTGCAGCGCGGCGACGTGCACCGCGTCGTCGGCCCAGTCCTGAACACCCACGACCGTGAGCCGGGCCCCGTCGCCGAGGACGAGCTCGACGTTCTCGGCGTAGGTCCCAGAGCCGCGGTGGTCGATCACCACGACTGCCTCGGCGAACTGCTCCAACCGGACCTGCAGGTGCCCGTAGGCGAGCTCGTCGACGCCGGGACCGGTGACGGTGACCACGACCGGGTCCCCGATCCGCGTCTCGGTCGGCACGGTGACCAGCTTCGCGTCCGGGCTCGCGGACCACGCCTGCGCTGCCACCCGGTCGGCAGGGACCCCGCCGTCGCCGAGCCGCGGGTCGTCGCGGCCGACGGTCTCGACCCGGACCGGATCGGGAGCCTCGACCGCGACGGCCGCACTGCCGGTTGCAACGGCGCCGGAGTGCAGCCCGCGGAGGCGCCGCAGCGGGGTGAATCGCCAGTCCTCCTCGCGCCCGCTCGGCACCTCGAACGCCTCGACGTCGTAGGACGTGAAGCGCTCGCCCCTGGACGCGAGCAGCGCGGCGCCGGGCGGGCCGCCCACCGCACGCTCGCCACCGTGGCTGTGCGCCGCCAGGCCGTGCTGGCCCGCGGTGGAGGCCGGCCGGTCGGGCGCCCGGGTGGCAGTGCCTTCGGACAGGTCGATCGGGTGGCTCATCAGCCGACAGACCCTTCCATCTGCAGCTCGATCAGGCGGTTGAGCTCGAGCGCGTACTCCATCGGCAGCTCGCGGGCGATCGGCTCGACGAAGCCGCGCACGATCATCGCCATCGCCTCGTCCTCGGACAGACCGCGGCTCATCAGGTAGAACAGCTGCGAGTCGCTGACCTTGGAGACGGTGGCCTCGTGCCCCATCGAGACGTCGTCCTCGCGGACGTCGACGTAGGGATAGGTGTCGGACCTGCTGATCTGGTCGACGAGCAGCGCGTCGCACTTCACCGTGGACCGCGAGTGGTGGCTGCCCTCGTTGACCTGGACCAGGCCACGGTAGGAGGTCCGCCCGCCACCGCGGGCCACCGACTTCGACACGATGGTCGAGGACGTGTGCGGCGCGGCGTGCACCATCTTCGCGCCGGCGTCCTGGTGCTGACCCTCGCCGGCGAACGCGACGGAGAGCACCTCACCCTTGGCGTGCTCCCCGGTCATCCACACCGCCGGGTACTTCATGGTGACCTTGGAGCCGAGGTTCCCGTCCACCCACTCCATGGTCGCGCCCTCCTGGGCGACGGCACGCTTGGTGACCAGGTTGTAGACGTTGTTCGACCAGTTCTGGATCGTCGTATAGCGGCAGCGGCCACCCTTCTTCACGATGATCTCCACCACTGCCGAGTGCAGCGAGTCCGAGGAGTAGATCGGCGCGGTGCAGCCCTCGACATAGTGGATGTAGGCGTCCTCGTCCACGATGATCAGAGTCCGCTCGAACTGGCCCATGTTCTCGGTGTTGATCCGGAAGTAGGCCTGCAGCGGGATGTCGACGTGCACACCCTTGGGCACGTAGATGAACGATCCCCCGGACCACACCGCGGTGTTCAGTGCGGCGAACTTGTTGTCCCCGGACGGGATCACCGTGCCGAAGTACTCCTCGAAGAGCTCCGGGTGCTCGCGCAGCGCGGTGTCGGTGTCGAGGAAGACGACACCCTGCTCCTCGAGGTCCTCACGGATCTTGTGGTAGACGACCTCGGACTCGTACTGCGCGGCGACACCGGAGACCAGCCGGGCCTTCTCCGCCTCCGGAATGCCGAGCTTGTCGTAGGTGTTCTTGATGTCCTCGGGTAGGTCCTCCCAGGAGGCGGCCTGCTTCTCCGTGGAGCGCACGAAGTACTTGATGTTGTCGAAGTCGATGCCGGAGAGGTCGGCACCCCAGTGCGGCATCGGCTTCTTGCCGAACAACCGCAGCGCCTTGAGGCGACGCTCCAGCATCCACTCGGGCTCGTTCTTCTTGGCCGAGATGTCGCGCACGACGGCCTCGGACAGTCCGCGCTGCGCGCTGGCACCGGCGACGTCCGAGTCGTACCAGCCGTACTCGTAGCGGCCCAGGCTGGAGATCGTCTCTTCCTGGGTCAGGGGTGCCGGGCCGTACTGCGCTCGCACGTCCTGCTCGGGGGCAGTGGTCATGCTGAGACGCCTCCATCCGATTTCGTGGTGGTGGGATCTGGCGGAACGTGAGTGGTGCAGACCGCGTCCCCACGGGCGATGGTGGCCAGGCGCTGCACGTGGGTGCCGAGCAGGTCGGCGAACGCCTCGGTCTCGACCTCACACAGCTGCGGGAACTCGGCCGCGACGTGCGCGACCGGACAGTGGTGCTGGCAGAGCTGGGCTCCCGTACCGACCTGCTGGGCCGATGCGGCATAGCCCTGGGTGGACAGTGCCGCGGCGAGGGCTTCGGCCCGGCCCGCGGGGTCGGGCCGGGCCGTCACCACAGCATGGTGGCGGTGGACCATGTCGGCGACGCGGCGCTCCGCGAACGACCGCACGGCCTGCTCACCCCCGCTCTCGGCGAGGAACCGCAGTGCAGCCACGGCCAGGTCGTCGTAAGCGTGCTCGAACCGGGCACGGCCGGTCTCGGTCAGCAGGTACAGCTTGGCCGGCCGCCCGCGCCCACGTGGACCGCGGCGAGGCGCGACGCGGGTGCTGACCTGCCCGGCTGCGAGCAGGGTGTCGAGGTGGCGACGGACCGCGGCGGGTGAGAGCCCGAGCGTGTCGGCCACCTCGGCCGCTGAGATGGGGCCGCGCTCCAGCACGGTGCGCGCCACCGCCTCACGGGTACGCCCGTCAGCACCCGACGGCAGCGCCTGCTGATGGGCCGCCTCCGGGCGTCCGGGCATCCCGAGCATTTTCACAACACCGATGTTACGTATTTCGGCACCGATGGTCCAGCCGGGGCGGGGCCCAGTTTCCCACGGTCGCCCCGCTACCCTTTCGCGCGTGACGTCTCCTCCGGTGGCGAGCGCGGCCCCAGGACTGGCGGTCACTGGGCCGTCGGTCTCCGGACCTCCGGCGCGACCGGAACCCCTCGACGCCGACGAGGTGCGCCGGCTGGACGTCGTCCGTCGCTTCGGCACCATGGGTTCCCTGCTGATGGGCGTCGCAGCGCTGGGAGTCGGGACGGCGCCCGTGCTGGACAACCCGGTGGTCGGCCGGCCGGTGCTGGGACTGTTGATCCGGATGCCGACCGCGTCGCTCGCAGTCGCCTACACCGGCATCTTCATGGTGGTGCTGGCCTGGCTGTGGTTGGGTGCCCTGGCCGTCCCGGGGCGCCGCCGGCTGCTCTCGCGCGCGCAGCTGGACCGCACCCTGGTGATGTGGGCGGTCCCGCTGCTGCTGGCACCGCCGATGTTCAGCCGGGACGTCTACAGCTACCTGGCGCAGAGCGCGCAGGCGGCGCTCGGGCTGAACCCGTACACGATCGGCCCGGCGGACGCCTTCGGTGTGGATCACCCCCTGGTCCGCGGTATCCCCACGGTGTGGCGCAACACGCCGGCACCGTACGGGCCGCTGTTCCTGGTGCTGGGCCGCCCCATCGTCTGGATCGCGGGCGACGACGTGGTGCTCGGTGCGATCCTGCACCGGGTGTTCGCGGTGGTCGGCATCGTGATGATCGTGTGGGCGTTGCCACGACTCGCCCGCCGGGCCGGAGTCTGCCCGGTGTTCGCGTTGTGGCTGGGTGCGGCCAACCCGCTGGTGCTGTTCCACCTGGTCAGTGGGGTGCACAACGAAGCACTGATGATCGGGCTGATGTTGCTGGGGCTGGAACTGGCGCTACGGTCGGCGGCGGCCGGCCCGCCGGTGCTCGTCCCGTTGCTCGTCGCGGGCACGGTACTCATCAGCGCCGCGGCCATGATCAAGCTGCCGGCCGTGCTCGCACTGGGCTTCCTCGGCGTCTGGCTGGCGCGACGTCAGGGCGGCCACCTGCGCGACCTGCTCCGGACCGCTAGGGTGCTCGGCACCGTCGCCGCCGTCACCGTGGGCGGGATCTCCCTGGGCAGCGGACTCGGATTCGGCTGGCTCGGCACGCTGAGCGTGCCGAGTACGCTCCGCAGCTGGATGTCGGTCAGCAGTGACCTCGGCCTGCTCGGTGGCCGGATCGGGATGGCCCTCGGGCTGGGCGACCACACCACCGCGGTGCTCACCCTCACTCGCACGGTGGGCCTGGTCGCCGCCGCGGCGGTGTGCGCGGGAATGCTGTGGCGGTGCTTCCGCGGCCGCATCGGGCCGCTCGCCGGACTGGGGGTGAGCCTCGGCGCGGTCGTGGTGCTGGGACCCGTGGTGCACCCCTGGTACCTGCTGTGGGCGGCGATCCCGCTGGCCGCTGCGGCGACCCCGGCGGCCTTCCGGATCGGTGCCACCATCGGGTCGGTGGTCCTCGCCGTGGTGGTCACCCCGACCGGCGCGGACTTCCTGTTCCGTGCCTGGGTGATCCCCGTCGCGATCGTCACCGCGCTGATCGCGCTGGTGGTTCCCCTGCTGGTGGTCCGCGGGCGCACGCCCTCGGCACTCGCAGTCCTCGGTGTACCCGCCCGCAGCGCACCGGGTGGCCCAACCTGAGACGTCACCCAGGCTCTGCCGTCACGATTCTCCTGCTGCGCTACGGGCTGGGCGGACGGATCACCTCGAGATCGGTGGCGGCAAAGTCATCGCCGGTGCACATGATGGGCAGGCCGGTCCGCTCGCTGAGGGCATAGACGAAGCAGTCACCGAAGTTGAGAGCAGCGCGGTTGCGACCCTTGCCGTACCTGCGCCAGGCGCCGAGCGCACGCTCTGCGGTGTCGGCGTCGACGGCGACGACCTCGATCTCGGCATCACGCACGAACCGGGCGAGCAAGTCCGCCCCGGCCGGGCCCAGGCGACCCTCGATGACGATGCCCAGCTCCACGCGGCTGGCTGCCGACATGAGTCGCGCGGCGGCACGCTCCAGGCAGGCGATGAGGTGGTCACTACCCGCCTCGCCGAGGACGATTGCGACGGCGGCCGAGGAGTCGATGACGACCGCACCCGGCGCTGGCCCGGTCACACAGGCAAGCCGGTGGCGTCGTACCCGATGATCTGGTCTGGAGATCGCGGATCGAGCACCGGGAGGGTCGCCGCGACGGCCTGGAGGCGGCGAAGCCGCTCGCTCATGCGCGGACCCCGCGCCACCTGCGTTCGCGCGAGCCGCTCGCGCAGCGCGCTCACTACTGCTTCGGTGAGGGACTCCCCGGTCTCCGCGGCCAGTTCGCGTGCGAGACGATCTGCTTCCTCGCTCTTGATGCTCAGCGCCATAACAGAAGTATAGACACAGAGGAGGATTTCCTCCTCTGTGTCCCCGTCAGCGCCTCCCGTGGTGGGCGCTGGACTGGTGCCGCATGACACTGACCGACCCGTCTCCCCACGAGACGCCGACACACCAGCCACCTAGCCTAGGCTCAGCCGTCGTGAGCCCGACCGCCGAACGACCCCTGGTGGAGGTCCACGGACTGGTCCGGACGTTCGGCCCGGTGCGCGCGGTGGACGGGCTCGATCTGATGCTGCGGCCTGACACCGTGCTGGCGTTGCTCGGCCCGAACGGTGCGGGCAAGACCACCACCGTCGAGGTCTGCGCGGGGTTCCTGCGGCCGGAGGCCGGGACCGTGCGGGTGCTGGGGCTCGATCCGATCGCCGACTCCGCTGCGCTGCGTCCCCGGGTCGGCGTGATGCCCCAGGGTGGCGGTGCCTATCCCGGGGTGCGGGCCGGTGAGATGCTCGCGCTGGTCGCGGCGTGTGCGGCCCATCCGCTGCCGGTGTCCTGGCTGCTCGAGGTGCTCGGACTGTCCTCGGTGGCGCGGTTGCCCTACAAGCGGCTCTCCGGCGGCCAGCGGCAGCGGTTGGGACTGGCCTGCGCGCTGGTCGGACGGCCCGACCTGGTGTTCCTCGACGAGCCGACCGCGGGGATGGACCCCCAGGCCCGGCACGTGGTGTGGGAGCTCATCCGGGCGCTGCGCGCCGACGGGGTCGGGGTGCTGCTCACGACGCACGTGATGGAGGAGGCCGAGGTGTTGGCCGACGACGTCGTGATCATCGATCGTGGCCGGGTGGTGGCGCAGGGCAGCCCCACCGAGCTCACCACCACCGGTGCGGAGCAGCAGCTGCGCTTCGCTGCCCGCGCCGGGATGGACCTCAACCTGCTCGCCGCCGCCCTTCCGGAGCCCTGCCGGGTCAGCGAACCGCAGCCCGGCTGCTATCTCGTGGAGGGCCGGATCGACCCGCAGATGGTGGCGACGGTGACCGCGTGGTGCGCGCAGCAGGGTGTGCTCGCCGACAGCGTGCGGGTGGCCCGTCGCAGCCTCGAGGACGTGTTCCTCGACCTCACCGGGCGGGACCTGCGACCGTGAGCACCTCCCGCTTCGCGCCGGGCACCTTCTCTCCCGCTCCCGGACGGGGCCCGCTGCTGCGCATGCTGCTCGCGCAGGCCCGCACCGAGTTCGTGCTGACGCTGCGCAACGGCGAGCAGCTGCTCCTCACCATGATCATCCCGCTGGGGTTGCTCGTCGGGCTCACCGTGCTGGACGTGCTGCCGCTGGATGAGCCGCAGGTGGACCAGGTGACCCCCCGCATCCTCGCGCTGGCGGTGATGTCCACGGCATTCACCGGCCAAGCGATCGCGCTCGGTTTCGACCGCCGTTACGGGGTGCTCAAGCGCCTCGCCGCGACCGCGCTTCCCCGCTGGTCACTGGTCGCCGGACGGATGCTCGCAGTGCTCGGCGTGGTGGCCGTGCAACTGGTGCTGCTCGGTGCCGTGGCGGCCCTGCTGGGGTGGTCTCCCGACCCGGCGGGCATCGTCCCCGCGCTGGTGCTGGTCGTGGCCGGCACCGCTGCGTTCGGGGCGCTGGGCGTGTTGCTCGGCGGCGCGCTGCGGGCGGAGGTGGTGCTGGCCCTGGCCAACACCGTGTGGCTGGTGCTGCTGGTCGCGGGCGGCATCGTCCTCTCGGTGGACGCGCTGCCCGGCCCGTTGGGCGTGCTCGCCGCGGCGCTGCCGTCGGGTGCCCTGGCCGAGGGCCTGCAGGCCGCGCTCGCCGGCGGCAGCGTGCCCTGGGGCGCGCTGG
>DASQWR010000046.1:0-19675 GCA_035640155.1 Pseudonocardiaceae bacterium | reverse complement strand
GTTCCGGTTGCGGTTGCGGGATAATGGGCTGTCGTGAGTACCGACGAGGACGCGATCCGCGGTCCGGCGAGCACCGAGGGCCGCGTGAGCGGCGGTGCAGCCGCCCGGCGCGACCTGCGGCCCTCGACCGGGCCCAGCCGCACCGATGGAGCTGGGTCGAGGGCTGTCGGTGCGGCTGGGGGGCACGCCCGCTCCGCCGCGGTGGTCGAACCGGTCCGGCCGGTGTTCTCCGCCCCCCCGGCGGTCACGCCGGGGGGGCGGAGTTCGGACCTGCCCGACGACCGCTACCTCAACCGCGAGCTGTCCTGGCTGGACTTCAACGCCCGGGTTCTCGCACTGGCCGAGGACGCGAGCCAGCCACTGCTCGAGCGGGCGAAGTTCCTGGCGATCTTCGCCTCCAACCTGGACGAGTTCTACATGGTCCGGGTGGCGGGCCTGAAGCGCCGCGACGAGACCGGCCTCACCGTCCGCAGCGCCGACGGCCTCACCCCGCGTGAGCAGCTCGCCCGCATCGCGGTGCGCAGCCAGGAGCTCGTCGAGCAGCACGCCCGGGTGTTCCTCGACGAGGTGCGTCCGGGCCTCGAAGAGCACGGTGTCCGGTTCGTCGCCTGGACCGACCTGGACGACGCGCAGCGGTTGCAGCTCTCGGACTACTTCTCCGACCAGGTGTTCCCGGTGCTCACGCCGCTCGCCGTGGACCCGGCACACCCGTTTCCCTACATCTCCGGGCTGTCGCTGAACCTGGCCGTCACGGTGCGCGACCCGAACAGCAGGCTGGAGCGCTTCGCCCGCGTCAAGGTGCCGAACAACGTTCCCCGCCTGGTGCGGGTGGAGACCGACGGTGCCAGGACCGCGACCTTCGTGCCACTCGAGGAGCTCATCGCCGCGCACCTCGACGAGCTGTTCAACGGGATGGAGGTCACCGAACATCACGTCTTCCGGATCACCCGCAACGCGGACGTCGAGGTCGAGGAGGACCGCGACGAGGACCTGCTGCAGGCACTGGAGCGGGAGCTCGCGAAGCGCCGGTTCGGGCCGCCGGTGCGGCTCGAGGTGACCGAGACGATGAGCGAGCACGTCCTGGAGCTGCTGCTTCGTGAGCTCGAGGTCGACCCGCACGACGTGGTCGAGGTGCCCGGACTGATCGACCTGTCCTGCCTGTGGGTCGCCCACGGGGTGGACGCACCGGAGCTCAAGGACGAGCCGTACGTCCCGGTCACTCACCCCGCCTTCAGCGAGGGGGAGACACCCAAGAGCGTGTTCGCCACCCTGCGCGAGGGCGACGTGCTGGTGCACCACCCCTACGACTCGTTCGCGACCAGCGTGCAGCGCTTCATCGAGCAGGCCGCCGCCGACCCTCGAGTGCTCGCGATCAAACAGACGCTCTACCGCACCTCGGGCGACTCGCCCATCGTCGACGCCCTGATCGACGCTGCCGAGGCCGGCAAGCAGGTGGTGGCGCTGGTCGAGCTCAAGGCCCGGTTCGACGAGCAGGCGAACATCACCTGGGCCCGGCAGCTGGAGCGCTCCGGGGTGCACGTCGTGTACGGGCTGATGGGCCTGAAGACGCACTGCAAGACCGCTCTGGTGGTCCGCCAGGAGGGCTCGACGATCCGGCGCTACTGCCACATCGGCACCGGCAACTACAACCCCAAGACCGCCCGGCTCTACGAGGACATCGGCATCCTCACCGCCGCACCGGAGATCGGCGCCGACCTGACGGACCTGTTCAACTCGCTCACCGGGTACGCCCGCCCGACGTCCTACCGGCGCCTGCTGGTGGCGCCCTACGGGGTGCGCCGCGGGATCGTGGCGCGCATCGAGGACGAGATCTGCCACGCCCGGTCCGGCCGGCCGACCGGGATCCGCCTCAAGATGAACTCCCTGGTCGACGAGCAGGTGATCGACGCCCTGTACCGCGCCTCGCAGGCGGATGTCGAGGTCGACATCGTGGTGCGCAGCATCTGCGCGCTGCGACCGGGCGTGCCGGGGCTCTCCGACAACATCCGGGTGCGCTCGATCCTCGGCCAGTTCCTGGAGCACTCGCGGATCTTCCACTTCGTCGGGTCCGACGAGCACTGGATCGGCAGCGCCGACATGATGCACCGCAATCTCGACCGCCGGGTGGAGGTGCTGGTGCGGGTGCAGGATCCCTCGCTCACCGCGCAGCTGGACGCGATCTTCGACTCGGCGATCGGCCCGTCCACCCGGGCCTGGGCGCTGGGGTCGAACGGATCGTGGACCGCCGTGCCCGCCGAGGGTGGTGCGGTGTGTGATCATCAGGTCGAGATGATCCGCCGGCGCCGCGGAGGCGAGTGAACGTGGCCGAGGTGCTCGCGGCCGGGGGGGTGCTGTGGCGTTCCGGGGTGGCCGGTGCTCCCGAGGTCGCCGTGGTGCACCGGCCGCGGTACGACGACTGGTCGTTGCCCAAGGGCAAGCAGGACGGAGCCGAGCCGCTCGCGGCGACCGCGGTGCGGGAGATCGCGGAGGAGACCGGGCACGCGGTGGTGCTGGGCCCCCGCCTCCCGTCCACCAGGTATCAGGTGGCCGACGGCGACAAGACGGTGCACTACTGGGCGGCGCGATGCACCGGCGGCACCTTCACCCCGAACGACGAGGTCGACGACCTGCGCTGGGTCGGCCTCGACGCGGCGTCCGGCCTGCTCAGCTACTCCCATGACCGGGCGGTGGTGGAGCACCTGCCCGGCGTCGTCACGGTGCGGGCCACCCTGTTGCTGGTCCGGCACGGCAAGGCCGGCTCCAAGGACAAGTGGCCGGGCGACGACGACCTGCGCCCGCTGAGCCGAGCCGGTTGGCGCCAGGCCGCCGCGCTGCGCACGTTGCTGCCGCTCTTCGGCCCGCAGCGGGTGCACTCCGCGCCGCGCACCCGCTGCCGGCAGACCGTGCAGGCGCTCGCCACCGATCTGGGGGTGGCCATCGTGGACGAACCGCTGCTGTCCGAGGAGGGCTACTGGACCGACCCCCGGGCCGGGTGCCGTCGGCTGGAAGAGATCGCCTGCGCGCCCGGCGGACCGGCGGTGGTCTGCAGCCAGGGCGGCGTGATCCCCGATCTGGTCGCCACCCTGCTCGGGCCGGCCGCGGCAGCCGGTCGGACGTTGCGCAGCCGCAAGGGGAGCGTCTGGGTGCTCTCGTTCGCCGAGAACGGCGGTACCCTTCGGGTGGTGGCCGCCGACCACTACGCCGATCCGGCCACCTGAGCGCAGCCGGAAGCCGGTCCGCCTCAGCCGGTCACCGGCGAGGTGGTCGGCAACCACGCCGGGCGGGTGGCCTCGAAGGCGTCGATCCGATCGGCGTGGCGCAGGCTCAGGGCGATGTCGTCCAGACCCTCGAGGAGCCGCCAGCGGGTGTAGTCGTCGATCGCGAAGTGGACCGTGAGGTCCTTGGCCTGCACGGTTCGCTTCCGCAGGTCGACGGTGACCTCGGTGCCCGGCTCGTCCTCCAGCAGCTTCCACAGCAGCTCGACGTCGGCCTGCTCGCACTGCGCGGCCAGCAGTCCCTGCTTACCCGCGTTGCCCCGGAAGATGTCGGCGAACCGTGCGGAGATCACGACGCGGAAGCCGTGGTCGGCCAGAGCCCACACCGCATGCTCCCGGGAGGACCCGGTCCCGAAGTCCGGCCCGGCCACCAGCACGCTGCCGCAGCGGTACGGCTCGGAGTTCAGCACGAAGTCGTCCTGGTCGCGCCACGCGGCGAACAGGCCGTCGGCGAAGCCGGTGCGGCTGACCCGCTTGAGGTACACCGCCGGGATGATCTGATCGGTGTCCACGTTGGACCGTCGCAGCGGGACGCCGATGCCGGTGTGTCGGGTGAACGGTTTCATGGCAACTGCTCCAGGTCGGCGGGTGCGGAGAGGGTGCCACGAACCGCTGTCGCGGCCGCCACCAGCGGCGACACCAGGTGGGTGCGTCCCCCCTTGCCTTGGCGCCCCTCGAAGTTGCGGTTCGACGTCGAGGCGGCGCGCTCGCCCGGAGCCAACTGGTCCGGGTTCATGCCGAGACACATCGAGCATCCCGCCGAGCGCCACTGCGCGCCCGCGGCGGTGAACACCTCGTGCAGCCCCTCTGCCTCGGCCTGCGCCCGCACCCGCATAGAGCCGGGCACCACGAGCATCCGCAGCCCGTCGTGGACCCGCTGCCCGCGCAGCACCTCGGCCGCAGCGCGGAGGTCCTCGATCCGGCCGTTGGTGCACGAGCCCAGGAACACCGTGTCCACCGGAATGTCGCGCAGCGGCGTGCCCGGTGTCAGGTCCATGTAGGACAGTGCCTTCTCGGCCGCGACGCGCTCGCCCTCGTCGGCGAGCCGCGCGGGGTCCGGCACCCGCGCTGACAGCGGCAGGCCCTGGCCCGGGTTGGTGCCCCACGTCACGAACGGGGTGAGCGCGTCGGCGTCGATACGCACCTCGGCGTCGAACGTCGCGTCGTCGTCGGTGCGCAGCGAGCGCCAGTGCTCGACCGCGGCGTCCCAGTCCGCGCCCTGCGGTGCGTGCGGGCGGTTGCGGAGGAAGTCGAACGTGGTGCCATCCGGAGCGATCATCCCCGCCCGGGCACCCGCCTCGATCGACATGTTGCAGACCGTCATCCGGGCTTCCATCGACAGGTTCTCGACGACGTTGCCCCGGTACTCCAGCACGTACCCCTGACCGCCACCGGTGCCGATCTCCGCGATCACCGCGAGGATGATGTCCTTACTCGTGACGTCGGGCGGCAGCACACCGGTCGCGCTGGTCACGTTGATCGCCATCGTCCGGAACGGACGCAACGGCAGCGTCTGGGTGGCGAGCACGTGCTCGACCTCGGAGGTGCCGATACCGAAGGCGAGCGCCCCGAAAGCACCGTGCGTGGACGTATGACTGTCACCGCACACAACGGTCATCCCGGGCTGGGTGAGTCCAAGCTGGGGACCCACCACGTGGACGATGCCCTGCTCCACGTCACCCATCGGATGCAGCCGCACGCCGAACTCGATGCAGTTGCGGCGCAGCGTCTCGACCTGGACCCGGGAGACCTCGTCGGCGATCGGCCAGTCGGTGTGCTCGGTGGGGACGTTGTGGTCCTCGGTCGCGATCGTGAGGTCCGGGTGGCGTACCTGACGCCCGGCGAGCCGCAGGCCCTCGAAGGCCTGGGGGCTGGTCACCTCGTGAACCAGGTGCAGATCGATGTAGAGCAGGTCCGGCTCCGAGTTGCTGCTGCCGTCGCCGGCACGCACCACATGCGCGTCCCAGACCTTCTCCGCGAGCGTGCGGCCCATCGGTCATCTCCAAACTCGGCTCGCGGGCCGCCGGAGGTACGGTCGGTGCCGCGGCATTCGGTCATCTGCTAGACTTCCCACAATCCGGGAAGTTAGTATCGCTGCGTGGGACAGCATAGCGGAATCGGAGTGCTGGACAAGGCGGTGAGGGTGCTCCGGGCGGTGGCCGAGGACCCGTGCGGCCTAGCCGAGCTGTGTGCCCGCACCGGGCTTCCGCGGGCAACCGCCCACCGGCTGGCCGTCGGGCTCGAGGTGCACCGGCTGCTGAGCCGCGGCGCCGACGGGCGGTGGCGTCCCGGACCCGCTCTCGGTGAGCTCGGCAACGGCATGCTGGATCCGCTGCTCGACGCCGCCGCCGGGATACTGCCACGGCTGCGGGACATCACCGGCGAGAGCGTGCAGCTCTACCGCCGCGAGGGCATGCAACGCATCTGCGTCGCATCCGCCGAGCCTCCCAGCGGGTTGCGGGACACCGTACCGGTCGGAAGCCGCCTGCCGATGACTGCCGGCTCCGGCGCCAAGGTGCTCGCTGCGTGGGCCGACCCGGCCACGCAGCGTGCGGTGCTCGCCGAGGCCGTATTCGGTGAGCGGGTGCTCGTCGAGGTGCGCCGCCGCGGCTGGGCGCAGAGCCTCGCCGAGCGCGAGCCCGGGGTGGCGAGCGTCTCGGCGCCGGTGCGGGACGCGGCCGGCAGCGTGGTCGCCGCGGTGTCGGTCTCCGGCCCCGTGGACCGCATCGGCCGCCGCCCCGGCGTCCGGTGGGCCGCCGACCTGCTCGCCGCCGCCGAGGCGCTGCAGAACCGGATCATCTGACTGATCGTGCTTACCGCCCACCAAGTCACGATTCCGTCTGCCGCCACGAGGTCAGGTGCTGAGGACGACCTCAAGCCCGAGCTCAACGCGATTCAGCTGCTCGTTGCACGCCGCCGATGAAGGGCGGGCAGGTCATCGAGCACCACGAGGTACTCGACGGGCAAGGCCATCGTCCCCGGTGCACCGGTGAGCCGGCGCTGGAAGAACGCCCTCAGGCCCGCGCGCAGCGCGGGCCGGCGGCCCTGCGGTTCGAGCAGCTCCCGGGCCGTCACGATCGGCCCGAACTTGGCCTCGTAGAACTCGACTCCCGCGGCCACGCGGGAGGCTCACGCCAGGCCGTGCTCGTATGCGAACGCGGTCGCTGCGGACCGCGAGGGCGCCCTGGTCTTGCGGAAGATGTTGCTCAGATGCCGCGCGACGGTGTGCTCGGCTCACAGGTCTTCGTAGGGGGCCAGCACCACTCGCACGGTCGTTCCGCGCCCGGGGATCGAGCGAAGATCCAACCGTGCTCCCAGCAGCAATGTGCGCTCGTGCATCCCCGCGATCCCGTAGGACGCGCCCTTGGCGGTCGCGCTGGTGTCGAAGCCAATCCCGTCATCGGTGACGGTGAGCTCGAAGCCCCTGCCCAGCTCGGACTCCCCACCCAGCTCGGACCCGCGGCCCCGGCAGCGCAGCTTTATCCTGACCACGGAGGCGGCAGCGTGTTTCTGCACGTTCTGCAGCGCCTCCTGGGTGATCCGGTAGATCGCGGTCTCGACGTGCGGCGCCAGCTCGCCCGCGCCGATGTCCAGCTCCACCCGCAGCCCGGGCACGCTACGGGCGAGGCTGTGCAGGCCGGCGGAGAGCCCGAGGTCGTCGAGCACCGCTGGGCGCAGCCCCGCGATCGCTCGTCGGGCCTCACCCAGCGCGTCGGAGAGCAGCGCCTCGGTGTTGGCCAGCTCCCCGGCCACCGGATGGTCCCTGGCGAGGTCCCCCGCCGCACGCAGGTGGTACCAGGCACTGACCAGGCGCTGGCTGATGCCGTCGTGGATGTCTCCGGCGATCCGACGCCGGTCGAGCTCCTGCAGCTCGATGGTTCGGGCGGCGAAGCGGGCGAGCTGCTCCTCGCGGACCGCCAGCCGGTCGTAGAGCACCGCGGTCTCGGCGATGCCGGCCACCAGACCCGCGACGTCGCCGAGGCGCTCGACGTCCTGGGGGCGGAACCGGTCGGGCAGCCGCGAGTGCACGTTCATCACGCCGACCACCCGTCCGCGCGAGCGGGGCAGCGGCACCGAGAGCATCGAGTTGAACTCCTCCCCGCGCAGCGCGGGGATGTAGCGGTAGCGGGGATCGGCCCACTTGTCGCGGACCAGGACGGGTTCGCCGTGCTCGGCCACCCACCCGGCGACACCCTCCCCGATTCGCAGCCGAACAGTGCCTGCGAGGTGCTCGAATCCCGAGGTGGCCCCGGCCAGCACCAGCTCACCGGCGTCACGGTCCACCACGTGCACGAAGCAGACGTCGGCGTCGACGGCCTGCGCGACCAGTTCGGCGATCCGGCCGATCAGCTCGGGCCCCCGCAGGTCCTCGCAAGTCAGCCCGATCACCCGGCGCAGCAACAGGTCTTCGGCGGTCACAGGAAGACGCCCTCGCGCAGCGCGAACGCGACGGCCTGGGAGCGATCGTTGACGCCGAGCTTGCGGTAGATGCCCCGGACGTGCGTCTTCACCGTCTCGTCCCCCAGCAGCAGGCGACTCGCGATGGTGCGGTTGGAGTACCCGCGCACGATCAGTTCGAGGACCTGGCTCTCCCGCTGGGTCAGCCCGAGGTGCGCGCCGGCCCAGAACTCGCCTCGGTGCAGCCGGGCTGCCGACAGCGCCACCCGGCCGGCCAGCGACGGGTCGATGACGATCTCACCGTCGCGCACGCGGTCCAGGTGGTCGAGCAGCTCCTCGGCGGTGACCTGCTTGGTGAGGTAACCGCTGGCACCGGCCCGCAGCGCCTGGAACAGGTACTGCTCGTCGTCGTAGACGGTGAGCACCACCACCCGGATCCCGGGTACGGCGTCGAGGAACTGCCGGCACAGGTCGAGCCCGTTGACCGAGCGCATCCGCACGTCCACCAGCACCACCGCCGGCACCTCGGCGCGCAGCAGCCGCAACGCCTCGTGCGGGTCGGTGGTCGCCCCGACCACCACGAGCCGGTCGACGTGCGGGCGGAGCATCGCGCGCAGCCCGTCCAACACCATCTGGTGGTCGTCCACCAGCACCAGACGGATCGGCTCGGCCGCGCCCGGTGGCTCCATGCCCGCAGGGTAAGGCCGCCGAGGCGGGTGGTCTCCCCCGCCCGTTCCATCCCGTGGGGGAGGACGGGTGGGCCTCGGCTTCGTAGCGTCCGGGCGACGACGGCCCCGCGCGGGGAGCCGACGCCGACCAGCAAGGTGGCCGCCATGGTGGACAAGGAGTTCACGATCCAGCGGGCCTTCGCGGACGGTGAGGGAGTCCGTCCGGTGATGTTGGCGATCGCCGGGGACAGCGCGGCGGGCAAGACCACCCTGACCGAGGGTCTGGCGCGGGCGCTCGGCAAGGACCGGGTGACCACGTTCAGCGTGGACGACTACCACCGCTACGACCGGATCGAGCGCAAGGAGCTGCCGTTCACGCCGCTGCACCCGGACTGCAACTACATCGACATCATGGAGCAGCACCTGCAGCTGCTCGCCCTCGGCCGCCCGATCCTCAAGCCGGTCTATGACCACGACACCGGGTCGCTGACCCGGCCGGAGCTCGTCGAGCCGCGCGAGTTCGCGATCGTCGAGGGGCTGCTGCCGTTGCACTCGGCCCGGGCCCGCGCCTGCTTCGACGTGACCGTCTACCTCGACCCACCGGAGGAGATCCGGCGGTCCTGGAAGCTCAAGCGGGACACCCGCGACCGCGGCTACGAGCAGGAGCAGGTGCTCTCCGAGCTCGACCGCCGCGAGCCGGAGTCCGAGGAGTTCATCCGGCCCCAGCGCGCCCGCGCCGACATCGTGGTCCGCTTCGCGCCGATCGCCGAACGCGGCGAGGGCGTCGACGACCCGCTGTCGGCGACGCTGCTGCTGCGCCCGACCATCCCGCACCCCGACCTGTCCAGCATCATGGAGGGGGTGCCCGAGGATGCGCTGCATCTCAAGATGGTGCGCGACGAGGGCAACCGGCCGACGGACGCGCTGCACGTGCACTCCTATGCCCCCCGCGAGATCGCCCAGCAGGTGGAGCGGGCGATCTGGTCCGAGCTCCACGAGCCGGGCCCGGTGCCCACCACGTTGGGCAGCCTCGGTGACTCGGAACGCAGCGAACCGCTCGCGCTGACCCAGCTACTGCTGCTGTACCACCTGGTGGGCGTGGCAGGCACCTATCCGCAGCCGGCGGACCGGGCCGCCGCCAACTGACCTCCTCGCCAACTGGCCTCCTCGCCTGCGGCGTCACCGCCGTTCCCGCAGCACCGCCTCGTACAGCTCGCGACGGGACACCCCGTGCGCGCCGGCGACCACCCCGACCGCCTCCTTCATCGGACGGCCGTGCCCCATGAGCTCGAGCACCGCCGGCACCAGCTCGTCCACGCCGAGGGCTGTGGTCGGCACCGCCCCGGCCAGCACCACGGTGACCTCCCCGCGCACCCCGTCCGCCGCCCAGCCCGCCAGCTCGCCCAGCCCACCGCGCCGGACCTCCTCGTAGGTCTTGGTGAGCTCCCGGCACACCGCAGCCGGCCGGTCGGCCCCGAGCACCTCGGCCGCGTCGGCGAGGGTGCCGGGGACCCGGTGCGGGGACTCGAAGAACACGCAGGTGCGTAGCTCGGCAGCCAGCGCGGCGAGCCAGCGGCGGCGCTCACCCGGCTTGCGCGGCGCGAACCCCTCGAAGCAGAACCGGTCACTGGGCAATCCGGAGAGCGCGAGCGCGGTCGTCACCGCTGACGGCCCCGGCAGGCAGGTGACCGGCAGGCCGGCCGCGACGGCCGCGGACACCAGCCGGAACCCGGGGTCGGACACCGAGGGCATCCCCGCGTCGGTGACCATCAGCACCGTCCGCCCGCCACGCACCGCCTCGAGCAGCACGGGGATGCGAGCGGTCTCCACCGCCTCGTAGTGCGAGACGATCCGGCCGGTCACCGTGACGGCCAGCGCCGCGGCCAGCGCCCGCAACCGGCGGGTGTCCTCGGCGGCGACCACGTCGGCGGTGCCCAGCGCGGCGACCAGGCGCGGTGAGGCGTCCCGGGAGTTCCCCAGCGGGGTCGCGGCGAGCACCAGGACGCCCGGTTCGGTCGTGCTGTGCACTCCCGGAGCCTACGAGCACTCGGACTGGCCACCCTGCCCGTCCCCGGGAATGATGCGGACACTGCGCTCGCAGCCGGGAATTACGATCAGGCAGTGACCGCGACCCCGGAGGTGAGCCGCGAGCGGATCGACGACCCGCTCGCCGGGTTCGGCACCCCGCCGCCGATCGCCGCGCCCGCTGACCCGGTACGGCGCCTGCTGCCCCGGAGCCTGGACGACCGGCGGCGGGCCTGGCTGGTGACGCTGAGCCTCACCCTGCTGGCCGGCCTGGCCCGGCTGCAGGACCTCGGGCAACCGACCGACCGGGGAACCCCGGTGTTCGACGAGAAGCACTACGTGCCGCAGGCCTGGCAGATGGTGCGCAACGGTGGGGTCGAGGATAACCCGGGCTACGAGCTGGTGGTGCACCCACCGCTGGGCAAGCAGTTCATCGCGTTGGGGCAGCTGCTGTTCGGCTACGACCCGTGGGGGTGGCGTGTCTCCGGAGCGATCGCCGGCACGGTGTGCGTGCTGCTCGTCGTGCGGATCGTGCGGCGGATGACCCGTTCGACGATGCTCGGCGCCGTTGCCGGCGTGCTGCTGATCGCGGACGGTGTGAGCCACGTGCAGTCCAGGATGGGAATGCTCGACGTCTTCCTGGCGGTGCTGGTGCTCGCCGCGTTCGGCTGCCTGGTCGTGGACCGAGAGCAGGTGCGGGAGCGGCTCGCGAGCGTGGTGGCCCAGGGCCGGCTCGGTCCGGGCCGGCTCGGTGACTCGACCTTCGGGCCTCGCCTCGGCGTGCGCTGGTGGCGCCTCGGTGCCGGAGTGCTGCTCGGCCTGGCGTGCGGCACCAAATGGTCGGGGGTGTACTTCCTGGCCGCGTTCGCGGTGCTCAGCCTCGTATGGGACGCCTGCGCCCGCCGGGCTGCGGGCGCGCACCGGCCCTGGGCGGGAACAGCGCGCCGCGACCTGCTGCCGGCGTCCTGGGCGCTCGCCGCCGTGCCGTTCGGTGCCTATCTCGCCACCTGGTGGGCGTGGTTCACCAGCGAGACTGGCACCGACCGACACGCCGCAGCCGGGTCCGGGATGCCCGCGGCCGGGGTGCTCAATGCGCTGCGCTCGCTGGCCTACTACTCGGGCCAGGTGCTCGACTTCCACGCCAACCTGGCCACCCCGGCCGAGCCACACCCCTGGGAGTCCAAGCCGTGGAGCTGGCCCATGGGGCTGCGTCCGATGCTCTACCACTACGAGTCCGGCGCGAACGCCTCCGGATGCGGCCGCGACGACTGCGTCAGCGCCGTGATGCTCGTCGGCACCCCGGCGCTGTGGTGGCTCGCGCTGCCGGTGCTGGCCTGGGCGGGCTGGCGGGCGGCAACGGCGTTCGACTGGCGATACGCCTCGGTCCTGGTCGGCTACGGCGCGGGATACCTGCCGTGGTTCACCAACCTCGACCGGCAGATGTACTTCTTCTACATGACGCCGGTGGCGCCGTTCCTCGTGATCGCCACCACCCTCGCACTCGGCGACGTCCTGGGGCGCGCCGGCGCCGGTGCCGAACGTCGAGGCACCGGACTGCTCGTGGTGGCGCTCTACGTCGGCCTCGTGGTGGCCAACTTCGCGTGGCTCTGGCCGATCCTCAACGGCGACTCGATCACGCCTGCACACTGGAACGCCGAGCTCTGGCTGCCGTCGTGGCGCTAACCCGCCCGGCACGATCCAGCGGCGGGCCGCGACCCGGCGAGCCCGCTGCTGACCCAGGAGGAGTCCACCCTGGTGCGCGGGTATGCGGCGTTGCTCGCCGCCGTGCCCCCCTGACCGCGACTCACCCGGCGCCCGACTGGCTGCGTGAGCTCGCGACCGCCCGAACTCACTACGAGGAACTGCTGGGTTGGCCGGTCTGCATGGACGTGCAGTCACGGTGCGTGGCAGTGACCTTCGGCACGGTCCTGGACACCGTCACGATGCCCGCCACCCTCGGCGAGAAGGTGCGAGTCGAGTTCGGGTTCCCGACGCCGGCCTGGCCGGTAGCCGCAGACCCCGATGGGCGACTCGTGGATGTTCCTGACCCAGCCCCCCGTAACGTCCCGCCGCGACATCCCTGCCGAGCTGCGCGAGCTGGGGTCCGTGCCGCACGGCACGGCACACCCGTGGCCATTCCCACCCGGCTGGACGACCCCACCCGGATTGACGGTGCCGGCGATCGGGGGTGGTGGTGGGTCGAGCTGCCCAGCCCCGCCAGTCGTTCCCACCGTGGTCGGTCGTCCTCGACGCCACTCGCCGCAGCGCAGCGGAGCTGGTCAGCACTGGCCGGTGACGGTCGCGCTCGCCGCATCGGCTCGATCGGGGAGTCGAGTCAGTCGGCGAGGTCAAAGCACCCGTCCCCGACGCACTCACCGGAGTCAGCCAGGCCGGCCAGGAACAGCCCCGCCGTGGGGGGCAGGTCCTCCCCGGCGCGGCCCACCACGTGCCAGGCCCGCCGGAGCGGCAGGCCGGGGACACGCCACTCCTCCAGCGTCTGTGCCCCGAGCTCCCTGGCGACGGCGTCTCGGGAGATCAGGGTGACGCCCAGGCCGGCCCGGACCGACTCCCGCACAGCACCGTTCGAGCCCAGCGTGAGCGTCGGGGGGGAGATGCCGAGTTCGTCGAACAGTTCCTCGGCGGTCGACCGGGTGCCCGAGCCCGGCTCGCGCAGCAGCCACACCTGGGCCGCCAAGTCCGCCACGCCCACGTCACGGACGCCGTCGCCCGGGCCGGGCTGACCGTGCCTGGGGGCCACGACCACGAGCTGATTGGGACGGGTGGCCAGCGTGCGGAAGCGGCCGTCGGCCGGTGGCCGCCCGCCGATCACCAGGTCGACCTCCCGGTACCCGAGCAGCTCCCAGACCCGGCTGCGGTTGCACACCTCGAGCACCACCTCGGCGTGCGGCCAGTTGGCGCGGAAGGCGGCCAGGAAGAGCGGCAGGACGTGCTCGCCCGCGGTGGTGACCGCGGCCAGCCGCACCCGGCCTCGCTCAGGGTGCAGCTGCCCGGCGGCAGCCGCCCGGCCCTCCTCCAGCAGCCCGAGGATCTGGCGCGCGTAGCCGGCGAACACCCGCCCGGCGGGAGTGAGCACCAGGCCGCGGCCCTCCCGGGCGACCAGGGCGACACCGAGATCGCGCTGGAGGGCAGCCACCGCAGCCGACACAGCCGGCTGGCTCACCACCAACTGGCTGGCGGCCTGCCGGACCGACCCGGTGGCCGCTACCTCGACCAGGGCACGGAGCTGGGTCAACGTCACAGTCCGTGGACGTTCCCGGACGACATAACTCATAGGTTAGCAGTCGAGGCCGAACTCGCAATAGACAGCCGGCGAGCGAGCAGGCCAGAATGGGAGCAGACTAAAGGCGGAACGCCGTACAGCCGAGGAGATTTCATGGCCGAGCAGAGCAAGAACGGCAAGAAGAAGGACCGCTGGAGCGCAGGAGTCACGCCCTACGCCGAGATGGGCTACTACGAGCCCGACTACCAGCCCAAGGACACCGACATCCTCGCCGCCTTCCGGATCACCCCCCAGGAGGGGGTGGAACCGACGGAGGCGTCGGCGGCGGTGGCAGGCGAGTCGTCGACGGCCACCTGGAGTGTGGTGTGGACCGACCGGCTCACCGCGCACGAGGCCTACCAGGCCAAGTGCTACGACGTCCAGGAGGTTCCGGGCACCGACGGCAAGCAGCACATCGCCTACATCGCCTACGACATCGACCTGTTCGAAGAGGGCTCCATCCCCAACATGTCCTCCTCGATCATCGGCAACGTCTTCGGGTTCAAGGCGCTCAAGGCGCTGCGCCTGGAGGATCTGCGCATCCCCACCCAGTACATCAAGACCTTCCAGGGGCCGGCGCACGGCATCGTCATGGAGCGGGAGTACCTGAACAAGTACGGCAAGCCCCTGCTGGGGGCCACGGTCAAGCCCAAGCTGGGCTTGTCGGCCCGCAACTACGGGCGGGTGGTGTACGAGGCGCTGCGCGGCGGGCTCGACTTCACCAAGGACGACGAGAACATCAACAGCCAGCCGTTCATGCGCTGGCGTGACCGCTACGTGCACTGCATGGAGGCAGTCAACCGGGCCATCGCCGAGACCGGCGAGATCAAGGGGCACTACCTCAATGTGACGGCCGCCACCATGGAGGAGATGTACGAGCGGGCCGAGTTCGCCAAGGAGCTCGGCAGTGTCATCATCATGATCGACCTCACGATCGGGTACACCGCCATTGCGACGATGGGCAAGTGGGCCCGCGCGAACGGGCTGATCCTGCACCTGCACCGCGCGGCCCACGCCACTTACACCCGGCAGAAGACCCACGGCGTGAACTTCCGGGTGATCGCCAAGTGGGTTCGCATGATGGGCGTGGACCACGTGCACGCCGGCACCGTGGTGGGCAAGCTGGAAGGTGACCCCGGCATGACGGCGGGCTACTACTCCGCCTGCCGCGACTACACCAACCCCAAGGACCCGTCCCGGGGCTTTTACTTCGACCAGGACTGGGCGTGGGTGCCCGGCATCTTCCCGGTGGCCTCCGGTGGGATCCATGCCGCTCAGATGCACCAGCTGCTCGACTACCTGGGTGAGGACAGCGTCCTGCAGTTCGGCGGGGGCACCATCGGCCACCCGATGGGGATCGCCGCCGGAGCCACCGCCAACCGGGTCGCCCTGGAGACGATGGTCCAGGCCCGCAACGAGGGCCGCGACTACGTCAACGAGGGCCCGCAGATCCTCAAGGACGCGGCCAAGTGGTGCAAGCCCCTCCAGTCGGCGATCGACACCTGGGGTGAGATCACGTTCGAGTTCGAGTCCACCGACACCGCCGACCAGGTCGAGACCCCGACCCCCACCAGCTGAGCGAGACGAGGCCACGACATGCACATCACCCAAGGCACCTTCTCCTACCTGCCGGAGCTGAGCGACGAGCAGATCAGCGCCCAGGTCCAGTACGCCATCGACAACAAGTGGTCGGTGCAGGTGGAGTTCACCGACGACCCCCACCCGCGCAACGTGTACTGGGAAATGTGGGGGCTGCCCATGTTCGAGCTCGAGGACGGCGCCGGCGCGCTGCACGAGGTGAACCGGTGCCGGGAGGCGTACCCGAACCACTACATCCGGGTCACCTGCTACGACGCCAGCAGGGGCCGGCAGACCACGGCACTGCAGTTCATCGTCAACCGGCCTCCCGAGGAGCCCGGCTTCCGCCTGGAGCGCCAGGAAAGCCACGACCGTTCCATTCGCTACACCCTGCACCCCTATGCCGCCGAGCAGCCCCACGGCCAGCGGTACCGCAACGGGAGCGGGGACGGCGGCTGATGGCATCTTCCGAGGCGCCAGGAGCGCCCTCCGCCGGTCCCGGTATGCGGGAGGACCTCAAGGAGAAGGCGGAATCCTCCTACGGGCGCGGCGACGTCGACGAACGCTTCGCCGACGTCGCCGACCCGTTGGAGGAGGTCCCGGACGACGCCGAGGCCGACCTCGACTCGGTGATCGGTGACTCCCGGATCCAGGAGGTCCTCGACCGGCTCGACCGCGAGCTGGTCGGTCTGGTGGAGGTCAAGCAGCGGGTGCGCGAGATCGCCGCGCTGCTCCTGATCGACCGGCTGCGGCGCACCATGGGGCTGGAGTCCGAAGCACCGACACTGCACATGTCGTTCACCGGCAACCCCGGCACCGGCAAGACGACGGTGGCCCAGCGCATGGGCGAGGTCCTGCACAAGCTGGGTTACGTCCGCAAGGGCCATCTGGTCACCGTCAGTCGCGACGACCTGGTGGGCCAGTACGTTGGTCACACTGCGCCCAAGACCCGGGAAGTGCTCAAGCGAGCCATGGGCGGGGTGCTGTTCATCGACGAGGCCTACCACCTGTACCGGGTCGACAACGAACGCGACTACGGCCAGGAGACGGTGGAGATGTTGTTGCAGGTGATGGAGAACCAGCGCTCCGACCTGGTGGTGATCATGGCCGGGTACGCCGACCGCATGGAGCGCTTCTTCTCCGACGTCCCAGGGCTGAGCTCCCGCATCGGCCACCACATCGACTTCCCCGACTACAAGATTGATGAGCTGATGGGCATCGCGCAGCTCATGGTGGGCCAGCAGAACTACCGGTTCTCCTCCGACGCCGAGAAGGCGTTTCAGGACTACCTCAGCCGGCGGATGGAGCAACCCCGCTTCGCCAATGGGCGCAGCGTACGAAACGCCCTGGACCGCCTGCGCATGCGCCACGCCAACCGGCTGTGGGAGGCCGTCTCCGAAGCGCAGGATCGCAAGATCACGAAGGGTGATCTCGTCACCATCCAGGCGGAGGACATCATGAAGAGCCGCGTGTTCGAAGAAGGCGAGGATGCCCAGGAGGATGCCGACGGTGAGGAGTCGCGGTGAGCGAGCGGGTCGTCCTCGCTCACCGGACCTCGGGTTTCCTGCCCTTCCAGTGGACCGACGAGGCACCCGAGGGCTTGGACGACGAGGACGTCGCCCTCGCCTCGGGTGCCCGGTGGGAGGGTGACGAGCTGGTGACCTACGACATGGCTGGGCTGCGTCTCGGCGTCGCCAGTGAGGACGACGACTTCCTCAACGACAACGACTAGGACAACGACCAGCCGGTTGGTCGCCGGCTGGTGACCGCCGAGACCGGCCGCCGGTCCTCAACGGATCCGGCGGCCGGTCTCGGCACACGAGTACCCGCCGAGTTCCTCCACGGCCGACCGGAAGCCCGGCGCGTCGAGCAACGCCCGCAGCGGCGCGAGCAGCTCGGTGTCCCAGGCATCGGCGGCCACCACGAGGTCGTAGGGTTCCCGCGCCACCGGTACGAAGTCGAGCCCGAACGCCCGCGCCGCGGCCATGATGCCGAGCCCGGCGTCGGCGCGTCCGGCCGTCACGGCGGCGGCGACGGCCAGGTGGGTGTGCTCCTCGCGGGAGTACCCGACGAGCTCAGACGGGTCGATCCCGGCGCGCTGGAGCTCGTGGTCGAGCAGGGCCCGGGTGCCCGCGCCGCGCTGGCGGTTGACGTAGCGCAGCCGGGGTAGGTCAGCCAGGCTGGTCACCCCGAGCGGATTGCCCGGCGCGACGAGCAGGCCCTGGTCGCGGTGCACCAGCCGCACCACCACCACCTCGTGGGCACCGAGCACCCGGGCGACCCACGGCAGGGTGTACTCGCCGGTCTCCGGGTCGAGCAAGTGCGAACCCGCGACGTGGCACAACCCGTCGCGCAGCGCGACCAGCCCGCCGAGCGAGCCGACGTTGGACGAGGCGAGGGTTACCTCGGGGTCGAGGACCCGCAGGTGGGAGGCGGCCAGGTCGAGGACCAGGTCATGCGAGCCGATCGCGACGATCGTGCGACCGATCTCGGCCTGGCTGCGGAGCAGTTCCACCTCGACGTCCTCGCCCGCGTGGTGGCCCTCCACCCCGGCCGGGACGACGAGCAACCCGTCCGCGCGGACCAGCGAGGTGAGCACCCCGGCACCTCGGGGCAGCGGCGTCGCAACCGTGTGCTCACGGACCCGGCCGAGGCGGACCCGCACCCAGTCGTCCATGCCCACCGCCGAGGCGAGCTTGCGGGCCAGCCGCGCGGTGGTGGTCGGGTGGCGCCGGGCCGGCGCACCCTGCAGCGCAGCGAGCAGCGGTGCGGCGAAGATGTCGAAGGTCAGCGATGCCGACACCGGGTAACCGGGCGCGCCGAGCACTGGCGTCGAGCCGATGGTGCCGAGCACCACGGGGTGCCCCGGGCGCACCGCGACCCCGTGCACGGCCAGCGTGCCGGCCGCCGCGACGACCGCGGCGGTGTGGTCATCACGCCCGGCGCTGGATCCGGCGACGAGCACCACCAGGTCGGCGGTCTCCGCCGCGGCACGGGCGGCCTCGGTGATCCGCGCCGGGTCGTCCGGCTCGATGGGCAGGCACACCGCGTCGCACCCGTGCTCGCTGGCCTGCCCGGCGAGCATCAGGGAGTTCGTGTCGATGATCTCGCCCGTCGCGGGTTCGGTGCCCACCGGGCGGATCTCATCCCCGGTCGGCAGCACCGCCACCACCGGACGGCGGCGCACCACGAACTCGGTGACGCCCGCAGCGGCCGCCGCGGCGACGTCCACCGCCCGGAGCCGGTGCCCCCCGGGCAGCAGCTGCTCCCCCGCGCTCACGTCCTCGCCGATGGAGCGGACGTGCTGATACGGCGGCGCGGCGGCCAACAGCTCGACGCCGCCGTCCACCGCGTGCACGTGCTCGCGCATCACGACGGCGTCGCGACCCTCGGGCAGCGGGTCACCGGTGTCGACGACGACGAAGTCCGCGACGACCAGCGGTGACGTCTCGCTCGCGCCGACCGTGTCCGCCGCCAGCACCGCGACCCCGTCCATCCCCGCCGAGTCGAACGCGGGCGAGGACCGCAGCGCCCACACCGGCTCGGCGGTCACCCGCCCGATCGCGTCCGCGACGCCGACCCGCTCGGTACTGACCCGAGCGGGACAGCCGGCTGCGGTGCATGCCTCGCTCCAGGCCCGCAGTGCGTCGGCTGCGGGCACATCGGAGACGAACGGGCTGCCGGGCACAGTGGGCACGCTATGCCAGCGGCGGGGGTTGCTAGGTGGTACCACCCTGATGACGCCAGCCTGCCGCCGCAGGTTGAGTCGGGGTCAGCGGTACAGCGTCACCTGCACAGCAGCGGCCGCGTCCAGGCCGGTGGCGGGTTCGGGCACGACGACGTAGCCGTCGGCGCGGGTGAGCACCGAGAGCAGGGCGGACGCGCCGAACAGTGGATGAGCCTTGCCGTCCGCGTCCATCTGCACCTGCACCACGTCGAGCCGCCCGGCCGCGGAGGCGATGGCGCGCGCGAGCCGGGCCGGCACGGAAGGCTCCGGCGGCGGCGAGGGGCAGCCACCGATCCGCCACACCAGCGGCATCCCCACCAGCCGAAACACCACCAGCGCCGACAGCGGGTTCCCTGGCAGCCCAACCAGTGGGACTTCCCCGACCGACCCGAGCAGCGTCGGCTTGCCGGGCTTGACGGCGAGCCCGTGACACCACACCTCGCCGAGCGACGCGACGACCTCAGCGGTGGCGTCGCGGGCGCCCACCGATGACCCCGCGGACACCACGACGAGGTCCGCCTGAAGCGTCGCCGCTCTCAAAGCCTCTGCGAGCGCCGGCGCATCGTCGGGCACGATCCCGCAGGGCACGGGCAGGCCGCCGGCGTCGAGCACCAGCCCGGCGAGGGCCGACGCGGTGGCGTCGCGGACCTGGCCCGGCTGCACCGTCATCGTCGGCGGCGCGACGACCTCGTCCCCTGTGGACAGGATCGCGACCCGCGGCCGC
>DASQWR010000045.1:0-2660 GCA_035640155.1 Pseudonocardiaceae bacterium | reverse complement strand
GTTCAGCTGGCCGAGGTCGGAACACATGGCGAGTTACACATGTGCGATTCAGCAGGCTGACTGTCGCAAGGTCGCGGACGGGGCGCGACCAGCGGTGCAGCCTCTCTGCAGGTCAGCGATGCCCGGGCCAGCGGTCGGATGCTGCCCGAGGCAGGAAGGTTGCGCCAAACGACCTGCGCGGAAATCCGCGTTAGTCTCCGTTCCCCCTGGCGGGCGGCCCGTTCCGGGCTGAAAAGGGGGTGTGGTTGCCCGCCGACGTCGTTGCTCCTTGGTCCGTTCGAGGCCGTGGGTTAGTCGGACGCGGGGAGCCGTGCCTTTGGGCCCTTCAGTGTTGCTTCGACACGCGGATCAGATTCGCCTGTCCCCTGTCGGCTCCTGCGGGTGACCACGCCACAGTCCCGCGACGGTAAGGAGGTGCCTGGAAGACCGGAAGTTTGATCAGCGGCCAAACTCCGAGGAGATCACCACCGGACCCACTCACAACCCACCAGGCTGTCCAATCCCCGGCTCCGCGTCACACCACCGCCGAGCCGATGGTTGTTCGCCCGTCCCCCGGCTTGATTTTCGGATCAGCCGTCCCACCTCTGTCGGGGGATCCACTCTGCCAACGGCACCGGCTCGACGTCCAGCTGATCTCGCGGCTGCGACATCTCAACGGTCCCGTCGCCGCGGCTGACGATGCACCGCACCTGCTCAGCGACCTCGAAAGCCAACGCCGGCCCGAAAAGTGGGACGAGCGCCTGCTCGTACGCGTCCGGTGCGATGCTGACGTAGCTGACCGGCCGTCGCAGGGCGGCGGTGAAGCAGGCGGCCATTGTGTCGCCGGTGAGCGCCTGCGGACCGCCGATGTCGAACGTGGAGCCGGCGAGGTTAGGACGGTCGAGCGCTGCGACGGCGTACGCCGCCGCCTCCTGCGACGAGATCCACGACATCGGGAAGTCGGCCGGTAGGGGGAAAGCCAGCACGCCGTCGTCAACGATCCCCGGCTTGATCCACCGTCCCAGCAGGTTGTCCATGTAGAACGTTGGCTGCAGCACGACGCTTGGGACTGCGCTGGCCCGCAGGTAGTCGACCACCTTCTGGCGGACGCGGTACACGGTCACGTCGGTGCCCTGCAGTACATGGGCGCTGGTGCTGAACACCAGCATCGAGACGCCGGCCGCACGGGCCGCGTCGATAGCGTTGCGGCCATATGTCTCGTGCAGCCCGAAGTCGTACTGGAGCGGCAGGTGCAGGAC
Source organism: Pseudonocardiaceae bacterium (assembly GCA_035640155.1). Classification (GTDB taxonomy): domain Bacteria; phylum Actinomycetota; class Actinomycetes; order Mycobacteriales; family Pseudonocardiaceae; genus JALYQB01. Next base: position 1,422 of record DASQWR010000045.1, on the reverse strand, counting down.
CACTCGGTCGACGCCCCGGTGTGCCCTCTCAAGGCTCGCCGGGTCGCCGAGGTCACCCACCGCGATCTCAGCGCCGCGGTCGGCCAGCGCCACCGCGTTGTCTCGGTCGCGGGTCAGGACCCGCACCGGGCGGCCGGTCTCGAGCAACTGATCGGCCACTGGTGAGCCCTGTGTGCCAGTGGCCCCGTAGACGAGAACCGTTCTGATCTCTGTGGACATGGCCACGACCTCCGGTCGATAACAGTCCGTCGTGTGCGTCTCGACGTGCATCATTACAGACGTGTAGCGCTCGGCGCCTGCGGCTGCCTCCGCGTTCTGCTCGGCGATAAACCGCTCGTCCAGGGCCCTTCCGTCGCTCGACTCCACGCCGTCGGGCTGCCGGAGTTCGCGCAGCAGTGTGACGACCTACGCCTCGCAGCCGGGCGGCACCAGCCGGCTGGTCAGCGTGAGGACTGCGGGTCCTCGCCATAGGGCTCGAAGCAGCGCAGCGCCTCCCCCGCGGCGGGCAAGATGGTCCGGCTCGTGCTCGGCGAAGAAGTCCAGCACCGCGCAACGACTCGAACAGGCTGTAGACGTCCAGGCCGTGGAACCTTACTCGGCACTGCGGCGGCAGCCCGTCGTTGTGGCCGCGCAGCCAGCGCGCGAACTCCACGACCTCCTCGTTTGGCCCACATCCACCGCGGCCAACGAGCGAACCCGCCAGCGCCTTTCGCGGATCCACATCCGCGACGGGGGCGCCGACGACGCTGCCGTGCACTCGATGGCAATCTGGCCAGTCTCCCTCCACGGGAACAAGGGAGAATCCTTCTCGGCCACCAGGCGCTGGGTGAGCTCTGCCCGCCAGCGGAAGAACTCGCGGGTGCCGTGGCCCGGCCAATGCCGTGCGCGGTGAAGTCCCGCACCACGCCGTAGCCGAACCGCTTCGCGTAGGACTCGATGACGCGGCCGACCACGTTGAGCGCCCGGCCCGGCTTCACCGCGCGGATCCCGCGCCATCGCCTCATGCGTGCGCTCGACGAGCAGCCGGTGCTCCTCGGCCACCTCACCCGCCAGGAAGGTGCCGTTGGTGTCGCCGTGCACGCCGCCGATGAAGCCGGTCACGTCGATGTTGACGATGTCGCCGTCCTCGATCAGGGTCGAGTCCGGGATGCCGTGGCAGATCACCTCGTTCAACGAGGTGCAGCAGGACTTGGGGAAGCCCTTGTAGCCGAGGGTGAACGGGTACGCGCCGTGGTCGCACAGGAACTCGTGCACCCAGTCGATTTCGTCGGTGCGCACGCCTGGTGCGCTCGCGTCGAGGTGGTGGCGTACATACTCCCACTCTAGGCGGCCAAGGGGCCGGTGCGCCCCTACTGCGAGGCCGCTGACGCGATCAGCGCCAGTGGATGGTGAGGCGGCCGTCGTCGGCCGGCGTCATCTCGG
>DASQWR010000044.1:0-2069 GCA_035640155.1 Pseudonocardiaceae bacterium | reverse complement strand
GCGGTGGCGAAGGTCCCGATCCGCTCCACCGCCATGAGCAGCACCAGGGTGCCGCGGAGCCGGCCGAGTGCCGCCCAGTCCACCAGCGAGGCGGGATCGTCCGGCGCGACGTGCCCAGAGACCACCACGAACTCGTGCGCGACCCCGCGGTGGGTCACCGGGACCTCGGCCGCGGCGGGCACCGCGACGGCGCTGGTGATGCCCGGCACCACGGTCACCGGCAGCCCGGCCCGAGAACAGGCGAGGAGCTCCTCGAAGCCCCGGCCGAACACGTAGGGGTCACCCCCCTTGAGCCGCACCACGAACCGTCCGGCCCGGGCGTGCTGGATCAGCGTGGAGTTGATCGCTTCCTGTGCCATCGCGCGGCCGTAGGGCAGCTTCGCGGCGTCGATGACGGTGACGTGCGCGCCCAGCTCGTCCAGCAGTTCCTGTGGCGCCAGCCGGTCGGCCACCACCACGTCGGCACGAGCCAGCAGCCGCCGCCCGCGCACAGTGATCAGGTCCGGGTCGCCTGGCCCCGCGCCGACCAGCGCGATCCCCGGAACGATCGGCGTGTCCTCGGCGTCGGGGACGTCGTCGACCAGCCCGGTGCGCAGCGCGTCGACCAGGGCGTCGCGCACCGCAGCCGAGCGGCGCGGCCGCCGCCCGGCGAGCACCCCGATCAGCAGCCCGTCGTGCTCCCCGGTGGCCGGGGTCGCCGCGGTACCGCCCGTCGCGTCGTCGGCGCGCACGCAGAACACTCGCCCCTGCTCGGCCTCGGCGGCGACCGCCGCGTTGACCGCCGGGTCGGCGGTGCAGGCCAGCGCGTACCAGGCACCGTCGAGGTCCCCGGGGACGTAGCGGCGCGCCTCCCAGCACACCTCCCCCGCCGTCGCCATCGCCTCCACCGCCGGGGTGGCCGCGGGCGCGATCAGCACCACGTCCGAGCCCGCAGCAACGAGCCGGGGCAGCCGCCGCTGCGCCACCGTCCCGGCACCGACGACGACCACGCGGCGCCCGTGGAGATTCAGGCCCACCAGGTAGGGATTCACTGCGCGCTCGGCAGGTACAGCAGCGCGTTGACCGCCGCGGCGGCCACCGCGGCGCCACCCTTGGCACTGCGGTTGCTCACCGCGGGCAACCCGGAGTCACGCAGCGCCGCCTTCGCCTCGGCGGCGTCGACGAACCCGACCGGCATCCCGACGACCAGCGCGGGCCGCACGGCGCCCGTCGCGGCGAGCCGGACGAGCTCACGCAGCGCCGTCGGCGCGTTACCGACCCCCCACACCGCGCCATCCGGATACTCCGCAGCGGCGCGGCGCACCCCCGCGGCGGTGCGGGTGAGCCCCTCGGCGGGCGGATCGGACAGGTCCAGCGCGACGACCGCGGTCCGGGAGGTGATGCCCGCGGCGAGCATCCGCACGTCCACCACCACCGGGGCCCCTTCGGCGAGCGCGGCCCACCCCGCGTGCAGCGCGTCCTCGTCACACACCAGGTCGCGGGCGTACTCGACGTCAGCGCTGGTGTGGATCACCCGCTCGACCACCGCACGAGTGAACGGCGGCAATCCGGCGGTGTCCACCCGAGACCGCAGGATGCGGAACGACTCCACCTCGATCGGGTGGACGATCCTCGGGCGAGCCACCCCGAGGATGGTAGTCCGGCGCCTGACCCTCCACGCCCCGTCAATCACGGCGCTGCTGTGTGCTATGCGGCGGGGATTTCGACAACCGTGCTCAGCGTGCTGGGCTCAGGAACTGGCTCGCCATCTGACCTGAGACCTTCGAGGTGAAACGCGATCGCCTCCCGCATCTCGCGTTTGGTGTCCTCGACGGTGTCTCCCAGCGCGATGCACCCGGGCAGGTCAGGTGCCCAGGCCCCGAAACCGCCGTCCGGAGTACGACCGATGAGGATCACGTACCGACGCGGATCACTCACTTCTCACCTCCGATCAGCCCGGCTTGCTTGAGAATGCTCCGCTCCAAGTCAGCGTACAAGTCCCGACTCGGCTTACCGGGAATCGTGACCCGCCCCCGTTTCACCGGGTGCTTGTACTGTCGGTGACTTCCACGCTGAGCCACGCGGTACCA
>DASQWR010000043.1:0-4083 GCA_035640155.1 Pseudonocardiaceae bacterium | reverse complement strand
AATTCGCGGCGACCACCGATCATGGGTACCAGACAACGCGGTCACCCCATCCTTCTTCATCGATGATGCGCTGCATGAAGTCTATCGTGTCTTGGTCTAGGTTCCGGGTATTCAGGATGACGTTGCGGTCACCGTACCGCTCACCCGGGCGCAGCTCCAGTGCACGAGCCACCGAGTCCCGGAACTTCTCAGGCGTCAATGCCTGCGGGAAGGCTCCGTGCCGCCGGTCTGGCGGTATGTGGTCCGGCCAGTCACTGTAGAAACCCTTGACGTCCCACTTCTCGCCAGTACTCGGATCGATGAAGTCGCCGTCCTCGACGTTCGTGGGACGCGTTACATCCTCAGGGAGCCTGTCCTGCTCGCGAAGATCCAACGCAATCCTGGACTCGATGTCCTGGTTGTGACCTTCCTTGCCGGGGTGTGCCGGGTCGTTCAGCCGCCAATCGTCGTAATCAGTCGGATGCTGATCAGCCAGCCTGGCCTGTCGCTGATCGAGGGCAACCCGCCCGTCGAGATCGAGCGCCGGGTGAGGCTCTGCCAGGTTCTCCGGGCGTCGAGGCAGGTCTCCGTCCCCACCAGTAACAGGCCTGTCGCTGCCGTCTGTGCCGCGGCCACCGTCGCCATGTAGGCCTCCACCATCCGGCCCCGTGCCGGGGACATTGTCCTGCGGAGTGGGATCAGGCCCCGCAGTGCCTGCGGGGCGCAAGTCGGCCTGGTGGGACGACAAATGGGCGGCAGCGCCCTCGGCGCTGTGGGCGCCGACGGCTACGGGCTGGCGGTCGCGGGCGAGGTCGTCGCCGAGTGCGGTGAGGCGTTCGGTGCCGGGTGGCACGTCGACCCGGCGGAAGATCTCGCCCTGCTCGGCGCGCAGTCGGGCGACCTCCTCGGCCGACACGCCGGGGACGCGCTGCGCCTCGTACAGCTCGTGGGTAGCCATCTTGGCCGCGAAACTGTCCGGCGTGTGGAACTGCACCTCGAACACCCGGCCGGTGGCCGGGTCGCGCCAGGTGGAGTTGACCCCCTTGTAGCTGTCGGGGGTGTCCCAGGTGGGCTTCCAGGTGACGTTCTCGAACCCGCGGGCCCGCAGGTCGTCCACCGCGCGGACCACACCGTCGGCGTAGTTGGTCGGCGGGACCTCGATCGTGTAGCGGACCGAGTCACGCAGCCCGGTGATCGCCTCGTTGAGGCTCAGGTCCGGGTTCTCGGCCAGATCAGTGACCAGCTTGCGCTTGAGCGAGTCCTCGCCCTTGAGCACGAAGTCGGGGTAGCCCTGCATGCGGGCACCGTCGATGTTATCCGCCACCGAGGTGACCTGCGGGCTGATCTGCCCCTCGTCAGCCCGCGCACCCGCGAGGAAGCGGTCCGCCGCCGCGTTCTGCTCCGGCGTGAGCGTGAACTCCGAGCCGTGCTCACGACCGATCCACGATCCATCCGGCTGGGTACCGGTCGGTGCCGGACCATCCGACGAAGCACCATCCCCAGGAGTTGCGTCGCCGGGTTTGCTGTCGCCGGGGGTCCCATCGCCGGGTGTGCTGTCGCCCGGGGTGGTGTCTCCGGGGGTGCCGTCCCCGGACATGGTGTCGCCAGGCGTGGTGTCGCCAGGCGTCGCGGTGCCTGGCACCCGATCGGCAGGCGTACTCGGCGCATCCGGCGCTGAGCCGTCCGGGCCCGAAGGTGTGTCCGGTGTCCTCGGCGCCTCGGGAGTGGTGGGCGCGTCGGGGGTGCTCGGCGCGTCGGGGACGGCGGCGCCGGGCGTCGGGCCGTCGTGGGCCCGTGGGCCGGGTAGGTCAACGTCGGGGGTGGACGGGGTGTCCGGGATCGGTGCACCGCGACTGTCTGGTGCTCGGTCGGTGGTGGTGAGATTGTCGCCGACGCTTCCCGGGTTGGGGGTGTCCACCCGGGGCGTGTCGACCCGCGGGATGTCGGCGTGGGGGGTGTCGGCGTGGTGTGGGACGTTGACGTCGGGGATGCCGCCGGGCAGCCGCATGCCGGGCAGGTGCTGGGAGACCCTTCCGATGAGGCTTTCGGTGGTGGGCAGGCGTGCGATGAACTCCCCACTGCGGACCATGGCGCCCCCGACCCGGGAGACCGCGCCGATCCGGGAGGTTTGCGCGCCTGCGCCGACGCCGCGCAGCGCGGAGCCGGCGCCCTTGGTGCCCACGATCGCGGACAGGATGTTGAACCCGGCCATGCCCCCCGCGCGGGCGTTGTCGCCCTGCCCCCACTCATCATAGGCGATGATGCCCTTGCCGGCGGCGACCAGGGTGTCGCCCAGCTTGCCGTCGTTGAGCGCCTGGTCGAGGGCCGCGCCGCCCGGTATCGCGTATGTGCCGACGGCGAGGGCGAAGGTGCCCAAACCCTTCCAGGCGGTGCCGGCGGTGCCCCAGGACCATTCGCCGGTGGTGGGGTCGCGGCCGATGAGGGCGCCGAGGTCGCCGACGAACATCTTCGCGCCGTCCCAGACACCGCCGACGATCCCGGTGTCGGTTTCGGCGTAGCTGCCCCAGGGCAGTTCCTGGCCTTGCTCGAAGGCGGTATCAAGTTGCTCGGCGGTGTAGCCGTATTCGCCGGGTTCTTGTTGACCGTCGCCGTCGTCGGCGCGGTATTGGGTGCCGCCGTAGAGGGCATTGATGGTGTTCGCGCAGACCCGCTGGGCTTCGTTGAACGCGGCGACTTGGGCGTTGACCTGGCTGGCGAGTTCGTTGCTGCGCTCGGCGTACTCGTCGTCATCGCCGCCGATACCGACGAACTCGCCTACCTGCTCCAAGGTGCCTTCGTTGGCCTTGTCGGCCGCGGCCTCGGCCACCAGGTCCTGGGCTTGGGTCCGCAGCGCGTCCAACTGGTTCTGGATCTGCTTGACGGTGGTGGCGTAGGTGGAAAGGGCCCCTCCCACGGTGGCGATGTCGGCGCCCACCGACGCGGCGGTGGTCTGCACCGGCCCGGTCGCGGCCAGCAGCTGACCCACCTCGGGGGCATCGTAGACCGGGGCGAGCTGCTGCCAGGTGGAGTTCACCTGCTCGCCGGTCGCCGAGAACGCCGGGCCGACCCGCGTGAGCTCCTGCGCGTGCCGGGCCAGGACCTCCATGTCGCCGGGGATCCGCGGGATCCCACCCGGGTTGATCATCGTGGTACCGCCTGCGCGCCACCGCCGGGCATCATCGCTCGTGGGTCCGGGGCCGCCGACGCGCTGGCCTGGGCGTTCGCGGCCATCTCCAGATCACCCTGCACGTAGTGGTTCGTCGCCTGCGCCGCCCCCGACATGCACGCCCCGGTCCGGGCGAACACGAACCCGATTGCCGGCGTCGCCGACCGCTCCAGGAACCCCGACACCGCCGAGGCCACGATCTCCGACGACGACTGGCCCACCGCGCCCTCCAGCGCGGTGTTCAACGAGGTCATCTGACCCTCGAACTCCGATGCCACACCCTCAGTGCGGGTCAACACACCCTGCACCCCCGCGGGGGAGATGTCCCACCGGCCCACCGAACCCACACCCCTTCACAGAGCAACCGGCCACTCAGCCGATGGACTGCACCGCCGACCGCGCCCGCGACAGCGTCGTGCCCGCCGTCTCGTCATTCCGTGTCATCGTCGTCTTCACCAGATCGATGATCGCCCGCACCTCGGTCGCGGCATTGTTCCACCGCGTCTCCACAGTCCGGTACTCCTCCGACACCCCGTCCGCCTGGAAATCCGACATCGCCGCATTCACATCCGCCTGCCGCTGCGCGATGTTCGACTCCAACCGCGCCACGATCCCCGCCAGGTCACCCTGCACCTGCTGCGACGTGCCCGTGTCGAAACTCCGCCGATCCATGCTCACCGCTCATCCACCCCTCTCGCTCAGCGCGAACCCGAGAACCGGGCCGCATCGAAGTTCGCCGACCCCTGCGCTGACGACGCATTGTCCGCCATCTCCGTATCACCCTGACCGAACGCCGAATCCATCCCCGACTGGCCACCCAGAATCGCACCCAGCGCGGAGTTCAACTCCGCCGTGATCGCGTCGGCGTTCGCCTTGAACCCGTCGAACGCCGCCCGACCCGCACCGTTGAAGTTCCCCTGCAACGGCTCCGCCGCCAC
>DASQWR010000042.1:0-2849 GCA_035640155.1 Pseudonocardiaceae bacterium | reverse complement strand
TCGGCGACGCTGACCAGCCGCACGCCCATCGTGACCGGGGGATCCCAGCTCCGGTCGATGATGCGGTCAAGGTCTTCCGGGACGAGGCCCTCCAACATCGTGCTGGTGCGCTGGGCGACGGCGTCCAGGTACTCGAGAAGCACCTCCGGTCGCTCAGGCCGGACGGTTGCCACCTCCTGGGACGAGTGCCCATAGCCGGTGTTCACCGGATCCGGGTCGAGCCCGAAGCGGGAAGCCCAGTCGCCGCTGACCCAGAGCTGGTCGATACCGAACAGCTCAGCGACGTGATGGTCCTGCACGCGGGCGAGGTGCCACACCAGCCACGCGATCGTGTTCGAGTCCGATGCCGGACGTTCGGTCAGCCGTTCGAGGTCGACCCCGACGACGGCATGCCGCACCAGCGGTGGGATGCGGCCGTAGAGCTCGAGGAGCAGCGAAGCAACGTCCACTCACACCAACCCGAACTCAGCCGACGCCGCTGGTTTCGTCGCCGTGGGTGCCGTGCGGGCGTCCGGATGCGCCCTTTGTGCCCTGCTCGCCCGAGTCCGCGCCGGACTGCGCCTCGGCTGACGTGGTGGTGCTCTCGCCAGCGCCCTTCACGGGCTCCGGTGCCAGGTCGGCGTCCCCAAGGCCGCCCTGCTCCTCGCCTGGAGTGCTCATCGTGCTCCTCAGCAATCGCGCGGATGTGAGATCATCGCTCAGCGTACGCCGCCTGGGTTTTCAAGGCCAACCAGCGCTGCGGCAAGCAGCCCAACCCGCTCCACCGTCTACGGGTGCTCGCCCGGGGCGCACGAAAACGGTCTGACCCGAAAAGCCGTCCTACTTTGCACTTCGGGTCAGCTTCGGGAGTCCTGGGCCAGGTAGGAGGTGTCGTTCACCAGGCGCACCGAGGCGGGGCCGTCCGGGTAGAACTCCGCGATCGAGAGCGACGCGATGTCCAGGTGCAGCCGGTGCAGCAGCGAGGGGCCGGCATCGAGCGCCATCCGCAGCAGGGACTTGATCGGGGTGACGTGGCTGACCAGCACCAGTGTCGCGTCCCCGTATGCCGTGAGGAGCTCGTCCCGGACCCGGCGCACCCGGTGGTGCACGACGTCCATGCTCTCGCCCCCGGGTGGGGCCACCGAGGTGTCGGCGAGCCACCGGGCGTGCAGGTCGGGGTCCCGCTCTCGGGCCTGCGCGAACGTCAGTCCCTCCCAGGCGCCGAAGTCCGCCTCGATCAGTCCGTCGTGGACGCTCAGCTCGGTCCCCAACACGTCGGCCACCACCTCAGCAGTGCGCCGCGCCCGCCGCAGCGGGGAGCACACCACCGCTCGGACATCATCCCTTGTGGAAAGCCGAGCTGCCGCTGCCGTGGCCTGCCGCTCCCCCACCGCCGTCAGCTCCGGGTCGCCACCGCGCCCGGAGTAGCGACGCTGCGCGGAGAGCTCGGTCTGCCCGTGGCGCAGCAGCAGCAACCGCGTCGGGTGTCCGGTGGCGCCGGACCAGGTAGGCGGCACCGCCACCCGACCGGTGGGCTCGCCGGCCCGGGCGTTCATCCCGGCCTGGGTGTCCGTCCCCGCTCGGGTGTCGATCCCGGCCTGGGTGTCCATCGCCTCGTTGGCCAGCCGGTCGGCGTGCGCGTTGCGGGCCCGCGGGATCCACTCGTAGCGCACCGCCCCGAGTCGGCGTGCCAACGCTGCGGCCTCGCTCGCGAGGGGCTGCAGCTGCGGATGCTTGACCCGCCACCGCCCGCTCATCTGCTCCACCACGAGTTTGGAGTCCATCCGCGCCTCGGCGGCGGTGGCGCCGAGCTCGATCGCGGCCTGCAGCCCCGCGATCAGCCCGGAGTACTCGGCCACGTTGTTGGTGGCCGTGCCCAGCCCGGCGGAACGCTCGGCGAGCACCTCACCGGTGACGGCGTCGCGCACCACCGCGCCGTAGCCTGCCGGGCCGGGATTGCCACGCGATCCGCCGTCCGCCTCGATCTGCACTTTCACCCGCCGGGCACTCCTCACAGACCGGATTCGGCGGTGCGCACCAGCACCACGTCGCACTCCTCGCACCGCTGCACGGACTCGGCCGGCGCGTCGCGCAGCCGCGCGAGCGCGTTGCGGTCCAGCTCGAGGCGGCAGGCTCCGCAGCGCCGGTTCCGCAGCAGCGCGGCGCCGGTGCCCCCACGCGCCCGGACCCGCTCGTAGAGCGCCAGCAGATCCTCGGGCAGGCCGGCGACGAGCGGGCCCCGCTCCCCGGTGCGTCGGGTCTCGATGCCGTCCAGGTCGGCCAGCGCCTCGTCGCGACGTCGGGTCGCGTCGGCCAGCCGCTGCTCGGTCTCGACGAGAGCAGCACGGGAGCGCTCGAGGTCCGACCCGGTGGCCTCCCGCTGTTCCATCACCTCGAGCACGTCGTCCTCCAGGCTGGTCTGGCGGCGGGCCAGGGTGGCCAGCTCGTGCTGCAGGTCCTCCAGCTGCTTGCCCGAGGAGATGGACCCGGAGTCCAGCAGGCTGCGGTCCCGGCTCTCCCGGGCGCGGACCTGGTCGATCTCGGCCTCGAGCTTGCGGATGTCGCGATCCAGGTCTCCCGCCGTCGTCTCGGCGATTACCAGCGCGTCTCGCCCGGCCTGCAGCTCGCGCTCGGCCGCCCGCACCTCGGCGAGCTCGGGCAGGCTCCGGCGCCGGTGCGCGACCCGGGCCAGCTCGGCGTCCACCTCGGCGAGATCGAGCAGGCGCCGCTGCACCGCGGGGTCAGCGTTCACCGCCGGGCTCTCCCTCGAACTCGGCCGCACCGACCGTCCACGGGTCGGTCCGGCGGTGGGACACGGAAACGTCCACGGTACCCGCGAGCGCCTCGACGATCACCGACGCCGCCTGCGC
>DASQWR010000041.1:0-4977 GCA_035640155.1 Pseudonocardiaceae bacterium | reverse complement strand
TGCGGCCACGGCGACCGAAGCGGTGGTGCGGGCGCCGGTCCGAGCGATTGCCTGCGCAGTGGTGTTCTTGGCGTGCTTCGCCACGATGATCCTTTCGTTTCGTAAGCGAGCTACCCTGGTCGGGACCGGGCTCGCCATGGAAGTGACCCTGCCCAACAGGCCGACCCCGCACCCTCCAGAAGACAATCCGGTCGGCACCGCAGTCGGCCCGAGTGCAGCGAGGCCAGGCAGCACGTCTGCCGCCGGAGGAGAAACTATGGGTAGCGGCGCCGTGATGCAGCGCCAGAAACACCATCGAGTGAGTCATTGCGGGTGTGATCTACCACACGACAACTCACGGGCATGACGGTCGTTAAACTACGATGCTTCCTCCACTCGGCGATCAGTTTCCCGGCGGGACCCGCTGGGTGCCGAGCGTCACCGGCACGGTGCGCGCACCGCCACCCCGGCCGCCGAGGGTGATCTCTATCTGGGACCCGGGCGGGTAGGAGCGGATAGCGGCGACCAGCGCGTCACCGCTCTCGATCACCCGGTCGTCCACTCGGGTGATCACCTCGCCGGGCCGGATGCCGGCTGCGGCCGCAGCACCGTCGGGCACGACCTCGTTGACCCTGGCGCCCCCGGCCTCCGACACCGCCTCCCCACTGGGCGTGGTGACCCCGAGCACGGCCTGGGTGGCCACGCCGTCGGTGATGAGCTCGTTCGCGACCCGCTGGGCCTGGGTGATCGGGATGGCGAAGCCCAGCCCGATGGACCCGGCCTGGGCACCGGTGGAGGCGATGGCGGAGTTGATCCCGACGACCGCCCCCCGCATGTCGACCAGCGGCCCCCCGGAGTTGCCGGGATTGATCGCGGCGTCGGTCTGCACCGCGTTGAGCACGGTGTCCTGACCACTGCCCTGGCCCCCTGCCCGCACCGGGCGGTCCAGCGCGCTGACGATACCGGTGGTGACCGTGCCGGACAGGCCCAGTGGGGAGCCGATCGCGACCACCTGCTGGCCCACTACCAGGCTGTCGGAGCTGCCGAGCCTGACCGGAGTCAGGCCGTCGACGCCCTGCGCCCGCAACACCGCCAGGTCGAAGGTTGGTGCGCGCCCCACGATGGACGTCGCCACCTGCCGCCCGTCCTGAAGCACCGCGGTGATCTCCCCATCCCCAGCGGCAGCGTCGACGACGTGGTTGTTGGTGAGGATCGTGCCGTCGGAGCTGAGCACCACCCCGCTGCCCTCCCCCACAACTTGGGCGCCGCGCACCTGCAGCTGCACGACACTGGGCAGCACCTGCTGCGCCACCTGCTCCACCGAGCCCGTCGGGAAGTTCGCCGACTGTTGGGCCTGCGGTTCCTGCTGGTCGAGCGCGCTGATCGGTCCGGTCCCGTTCTCGGTGACGTTGTCCCCGATCACTCCGCCGACGGTGCCCGCGGTGCCGCCGACGAGCAGGGCGACCGCGGCCACGCCGGCGAAGAGCCGCCCGCGGCGGGGCTGCTCGTCCGCGGGTAGCGGCAGTCTCGTCGGCTGCTGCTGCCACCCGTAGGGGTTGCCCTGCTGCCACGATGCGGAGCCGTAGGGCTGGCCCTGCTGGGGTGCCCCGTAGAGACCCTGCGCATGGGGCAGTCCGTGGGGGGGTCCGTGGGGCGCGGCACCCGCCCATCCCGGGGCTTGCGCCCCGCCCTCCGTGGGTGGCGCATCGTGCGGTTGGTGACCACTGGCGTCACCGGTCCGGGGCCCGCCCATGTCCCCGCCCAGGTACCTGGGCTGTCCGGAGCGGGACGTCTCGTCGGTCATGACTCCACCTTGACGGTTGTTACTGAGAGGCGCATGAGATGTGCCTGTTGCTGTCATATGAACTGGGGCGCTCATATGGAACCGGGCAGCTCGAGGGTGAGCTGGGCGCCGCCGGACGTCGTCGCACCAGCACGCACGGTCCCGTCGTGGCGCGCGGCGACCTGGGCGACGATGGCGAGCCCGAGTCCCGAGCCGGGCATGGTCCGCGCGGTGCTGGAGCGGTAGAAGCGTTCGAAGACGTACGGCAGGTCCACCTCGGCGATGCCGGGGCCTTCGTCGCCCACCACCAGCTCCGCGGTGCCCCGGCCGGTCGGGGCCAGCCGCACCGTCACGGTGCCCCCGGGCGGGCTCCACTTCGCCGCGTTGTCCAGCAGGTTGAGCACCGCCCGCTCGAGCGCGTTGGCGTCGCCGAGCAGCACCCACGGCTCGAGCGCGACATCGAAGCGCACCCCGGGTGCCCGCCGGGAGGCCCGAGCCAGGGCGCGCTCCACGACGTCGACGAGCTCGACCGGCTCGTGCACCACGTGCGGGGCGTCGTCCCGCGCCAGCTCGACCAGGTCACCGACCAGCGTGGAGAGCTCCCCCACCTGCGCGTGCACGTCCTCGTAGATCTCGATCCGGTCCTGCTCTGCAAGCGTCGGCGCATCGGGCCGGGCCGAGGCGATGAGCAGCTCCAGGTTCGTGCGCAGCGAGGTCAGCGGCGTGCGCAGCTCGTGTCCAGCGTCGGTGACCAGCCGGCGCTGCCGCTCCTGCGCCTCGGCCACCGCGGCGAGCATGCTGTTGAAGCTCTGCGAGAGCCGGGCCAGCTCGTCGTCACCGGAGATCGGGATCGGTTGCAGGTCCCCGGTGCGGGCCACCCGCTCGGTGGCCTCGGTCAGGCGCTGCACGGGACGCAGGCCGGCCTGCGCCACCGCGGTGCCCGCGGCAGCGGCCAGCAGCACTCCCGCCCCTCCCACCAGGGCGAACACCAGCCCGAGCCGGGCGAGCGTCTGGCGGGTGGCGTCCAGCGGCTGCGCGACGGCGAGCGCGGTGTACGGGCCGGCGCGCACCGCGGCCACCCGCAGGTCGTTGACGGTGTCGGTGCGCAGCGACGGCGGCCGCTTCCCGAGGGCGACGGCGAGCTCCTCCGGCCCGAGCCGCAGCTCGCCGGTGGTCTGCTGGAGGCCGGTGCGCGCGTCCAGCAGCCCGAGCTGGATGTCGGCCGCGCCGAAGATCGCCTGCGGGACGGCGATGAGCTGCTGCGCGCCGGCCGGCACGCTGCGCAGCGCGTCGGCACGTTGCAGCAGGCTCGCGTCGAGCTGCTCGTAGAGGCTGGTGCGCACGGTGATGAACCCGGCTAGCGACACCAGTGCAACGGCACCGCCCACGCAGATCGCGGCGAGCGCGGTGACCCGGACCCGCAGCGACATCCGCCGGTGCCCGGGAGCGGTCACGGCGGGGTCTCCCGCAGCGCGTAACCGACACCGCGCACGGTGTGGACCAGCCGGGGCTCGCCGCCGGCCTCGGTCTTTCGGCGCAGGTAGCCGACGTAGACCTCGAGCGCATTGCCCGAGGTCGGAAAGTCATAACCCCACACGTCTTCGAGGATGCGGCCGCGGGTGAGCACCTGGCGCGGGTGGCGCAGGAACAACTCGAGCAAGGTGAACTCGGTGCGGGTCAGGCTGATCCGGCGCTCGCTGCGGCTCACCTCCCGGGTTCCGGGGTCCAGGCTGAGATCGGCGAAGGCCAGCGCGGCGCTCCCGGCCGGTGCCTCTGTGCTCGAGCGGCGCAGCAGCGCGCGCAGCCGGGCGAGCAGCTCCTCCAGGGCGAAGGGCTTCGGCAGGTAGTCATCCGCGCCGGCGTCCAGACCGGCGACCCGGTCGGACACCGCATCGCGCGCGGTGAGCACCAGGATCGGCAGGTCGTCGCCGGTGCCACGCAGCCGCCGGCACACCTCCAGCCCGTCCAGCCGGGGCATCATCACGTCGAGCACCATCGCGTCCGGCCGCTGCGCGCCGAGCGCGTCCAGCGCCTGCTGACCGTCCCCCGCGAGCTCGACGGTGTAGCCGTTGAACTGCAGGGACCGCCGCAGCGACTCCCGGACCGCCCGGTCGTCGTCCACGACGAGGATGTGCACGGCGCCAGTCTGGACCGCCGCCCTGAGAACCTGCTGAGAGGGACCGAGCGTGTCGCGCGGCTCGGCTGTCGGGCACTTCTACCCGAGCCGGCCCACAGCTCCACCAGATTGGCAACCGGGATGTCCCGTCCCGGCGCCTGGGCCTTCTGGCCATGCATCGCGTCCGCCCCAGCCTCGAGCAGCTCAGTTCTGCCTGTGCTGCGACTCGGCGAGGATGGCGGTCACTTGCTCCGAGAGTTGCGGAACGTCGGCTGTCACGACGTACCCCGGGATGTCCAGATCCACCTCGAAGTAACTGTGCACGACCCGGTTGCGCATGGCGATGATCTGCCGCCAGGGCACCTGCGGGTGATCACTCGTTACGCGGCCGGACGGTGAGACGCGGCCTCGCCTATGATCTGGACCAGATACACGAGGACGATCTGCAGGTCCTCGTCCGCATCGAAACGCTCGCGTCCGCCCACAACCCTGGCCCTGATCTTCTCGGCAGCCTCGATGATATCGGCGAGCCGCTCGTCATCGCGCCTCACACTGGCACCGCTTCGCCGAGCACTCGGTCGCGAATGCGGGTCTTGAGCCCTCCCACCGTCGCGACCTGGGTGAACACCCCGAGCAGCTCCTCGATTTCCAACGCGAATCCGGCCATGTCGAAGTACCCGTGGCCAGGATCGACATCAATCAACAGGTCAAGGTCGCTGTCCTGATGGGACGTGCCCCGGGCCACCGACCCGAAGACCCGGATGTTCCGCACACCGAAGCGCTCGCCGACGCGCACGATCTCTTCGCGGTGAGCCCGCACGTCATCAAGGCTCACGGCACGGCGTGGCACTTCCAACTTCACCGTCCCGGCCTCCCTGATCCGCTGGCCGGCTGCGACAACCGGAGGTGATCAGGATAGCGGGATGTGGACGGTGACGTGGCCAGACGGCCGCGGGGATCGATGCCAGCAGCACCCAAGCAGGCTGACCCAAGGGGGCTCCCGATCATGCTCTGGGACAGTCGTGGAACGGCCCCCCAGGCAGGGGCCTGCACTTGCTCGAGCCCGGCCTCTCGAGTTGCGCAGCTCGTCGCCCCGCAC
>DASQWR010000040.1:0-26014 GCA_035640155.1 Pseudonocardiaceae bacterium | reverse complement strand
TATCCCGCAAACCGCAACCGGAACGACCGGCAGCGGCTCGCCTCGCTGGAGGACCCCGTGGTCAGTTGCTGAGCACCCTGCTTGTGTGGGGACCGAGGCCGAGCCGGTGCGCCACCGCGAGGTCGGCGCCGGTGTCCACGTCGCAGCGCAGCCCCGGCCAGTCCCCGGTCAGCTCGCTGGCGCCGGCCGCCCGGTGCGCGGCCGCGGACCCGGCGCCGAACCGGGGATCCAGGGCGTGCCCGGGGGCGGCGAGGAGCAATGTGGTCCCGGTGCCCGCGCGGTCCGGGCAGAACGCCCTGCCGCCTCCGGCCAGCGCGGCCAGCACGGCCGCGTCGAGTTCGGCCGGGCGCAGGGCCGGGAGATCGGCCGGCAGCACGCCGACCGCCGCAGCCGCATCGTCGGCCCGCAGTTCCCGCTCGCCGTGCCGCAGTGCCGGGTTCAGGCCCGACCCGGGCTCGTCGGGCACGGTGGGCACCCCGTCCCGCGCCAGCACGGCGAGCACCACGGGGTCCGAGGTGATCGCCACCAGGCGGCGCACCGTCCGGGTGGCCGCGGCCGCGGCCAGGGTGTCCCTGGCGAGCGCCAGCACAAGCCGCGCATGCGCCCCCGGCTCGCCGGCACCCCTGTCGGCGGCACCGAGCAGGCGCGTCTTCGCCCGGTGCAGCGGTTTGACCGGCACCAGGAGGTTCACCGTCGGCTGCACGGCTCCATCCTCGCCCCGGTCCGGGTGGACCCGGACTTCCCCGGCAGGCGAGACTGCCCTCGGTCCGATCCAGAGGCTGGTTGAGACCAAACCGGGACCAGCCTGGGTTGAGACGAGCTGGGACGAGACGAGGAGGATGGCGTGCCGCGGGACGCGAGAGGATTCTGGGTGCGGGTGTGCATCGTCGTCTTCTATTCCGTCACCTGGCTCGTGGGGCGGCGACGCTTCGTCGGTCTCGAGCACGTCCCCGCCGAGGGACCGGGCCTGCTGGTGTGCAACCACCTCTCCCATTTCGATCCGCTCTACACCGGGGTGTTCGTGCACCGCCGCGGCCGGATCCCGAGGTTCCTCGCCAAGGCGAGCCTGTGGAAGGTGCCCGTGCTGGGTAGGGCGCTCGCCGGCGCCCAGCAGATCCCGGTCTACCGGGACAGCGTGGATGCACGGCAGAGCCTGCGGGCCGCCGAGCAGGCGCTGGACGAGGGCAAGCTGGTGCTGATCTACCCCGAGGGCACCCTCACCCACGACCCGGCGCACTGGCCGATGCGTGCCCGCACCGGCATCGCCCGGCTCGCGCTCGCCCGGGACGTCCCCGTGGTGCCGACGGCGCACTGGGGCACCCACCGGATCAACGACTATCGCACCAGGCTCTTCCGGCCGCTGCCCCGCAAGCAGGTCGTCGTGCGGGCCGGGGAGCCGGTGGACCTCTCGGCCTACCGGGGTCGGCCGGTGGACAACGTGCTGTTGCGGGAAGTGACCGATCTGGTGATGGGACGGGTCCGGGACCTGTTGGGCGAGGTGCGGGAGGAAGCCGCGCCCGCCGGGTTCTACCCAACCGGCTCGCACCGCGACGGGAAGCATCCCTCGTGAGCCCACTGGAGCGGATCGCGGTCCTCGGTGCCGGTTCGTGGGGCACCGCGTTCGCCAAGGTGCTGACCGACGCCGGCCGGGACGTCGTTCTGTGGGCTCGGCGCCCGGAGGTGGCCGAGGCGGTGAACGCGGGGAACTGCAACCCCGACTACCTGCCCAGGGTGCGGCTGCCGGCCACGCTGCGGGCCACGACACACGCCACCGACGCCCTGCGCGGCGCCGACGCGGTGGTCTTCGCCGTGCCGAGCCAGACGCTGCGGGTCAACCTCGAGGCCTGGCGCGAGCAGCTGCCGGGCCCCGCGACCCTCGTCAGCCTCGCGAAGGGCGTCGAGCTGGGCAGCCTGAAGCGGATGAGCGAGGTGATCATCGAGGTCACCGGTGCCGGAGAGGACCAGGTGGCGGTGGTCTCCGGCCCGAACCTGGCCCGCGAGATCGCCGCGGGCCAGCCCACTGCCACCGTCATCGCCTGCGCCGACCAGGAGCGGGCGGTGGCCCTGCAGCAGGCCTGTGTCACCGCATACTTCCGCCCCTACACCAACACCGATGTGGTGGGATGCGAGCTGGGCGGGGCCTGCAAGAACGTCATCGCGCTGGCCTGCGGGGTGGCCGTCGGGCTCGGCTGCGGCGACAACACGCTGGCCATGCTGATCACCCGTGGGCTGGCCGAGGCCGGCCGGCTCGGGGCGGCCCTGGGTGCCGAGGAGATGACCTTCGCCGGGCTCGCCGGTCTGGGTGACCTGGTGGCCACCTGCGCCTCACCGCTCTCGCGCAACCGGTCCTTCGGCGAGCGCCTCGGCCGGGGCGAGACGCTCGAGCAGGCGCAGCACGCGGCGCACGGGCAGGTGGCTGAGGGCGTCAAGTCCTGCACGTCGATCCGGGCACTCGCGGCGCGTCACGGGGTGGAGGTGCCCATCGCCGACGGTGTGCACCGGGTGTGCCACGAGGGCGAGTCGCCCCGGGAGATGGCCGTCGAGCTGCTCGGTCGGGCGCACAAACCCGAGTGAGCGCGCGGTAGCGTGCAGGTCATGTCGCGTCCCCTCGGCCTGCCGGTGGTCCGCACCTCGGCGTTCGCGTTCGACACTGCGGGGGACTACGCCGACATCCTCGGCGGCCGCACACCCGGCTACTCCTACTCGCGGGTCGACAACCCCACGGTTGCCGCGTTTGCCGGCGCCGTCGCGACATGCGAAGCACCCGGGCGTGACGACGTGCGGGCCGAGGCGTTCGCCTCCGGGATGGCCGCGATCTCCACCGCGCTGCTCGGGCACCTCACCGCCGGCGACCACCTGATCGCGCCCGCCGGCTGCTACGGGGGCAGCTACTCGCTGTTCAGCCGATGGCTGCCGCGCCTCGGCATCGGGGTGAGCCTGGTCGACGTCACCGACGCCGTCGCCGTCCGGGCCGCGCTGACCGAGCGGACCCGGATTGTCTACGCCGAGACTGTGGCGAACCCGACGCTGTCCGTGCCGGACCTGCCTGCACTGGCCGTGGTCGCGCACGGCGCAGGAGCACGCTTGGTGGTCGACTCGACGTTCGCATCGCCGGTGGTCTGCCGGCCGCTGGAGCACGGCGCGGACCTGGTGTTGCACTCGGCGACGAAGTCCCTCGGCGGGCACGCGGATGCCACCGGCGGTGTCGCGGTCGGCACCGCCGAGCATCTCGGGCCCGTCCGGGAGGCCCGCGTCGACCTCGGGGGATGCCTCGCCCCGGACGAGGCGTTCCTGCTGCACCGCGGGCTGGCCACCCTGGATCTGCGGGTCGAGCGGCAGTGCCAGAGCGCCATGCTGCTCGCCGACAAGCTGTCCGGGCATCCCGCGGTGACCCGGGTGCGTTACCCGGGCCTGCCCTCGCATCCGCAGCACGCGACTGCGGCCCGCCTGTTCCGGGCTGGCCGTTTCGGCGGCCTGATCACGGTGGACGTGGCGAGCGGACGTCCCGGCGGGATGGCCTTCTGTGACGCGCTACGGGTGGTGCAGGTGGCGAGCTCGTTGGGCAGCGTGCATTCCAAGGTGAGCCACGTCGCGTCCACCACCCACCGCCAACTGGACGACGCCGCGCTCGCCGGGGCCGGCATCACACCGGGGCAGGTGCGGATCTCGATCGGGCTCGAGGATCCCGAGGAGTTGCTCGCCGACCTGTGGCAGGCCCTTGACCGCGTCCAGTAGAGGCGATCACCGTTTCGCGGCAGTACGGTCCGCCTACCCAACCAGAGCGCCGCGAGACGATGATCATGGTCCCCGCAGGGCTTGACCCGGCGACGGCGGCCTGCTTCGATCTCGTCGTGCCCAGCTCGCTCAGCCTCGCCCGGCGGTCCCCAAGGGACAACGCTGCTCTGACGCGCCGGGTGGCGAGCGCACTGTGTCCCCCGCGGTGAGCCCCTCACCACTGCTGACCGTGCCCACCTGACGTCCACCTGACGACGTCTGCGCGGTCGGCTCCCTCTTTCCGCGGAGGATCCCCGTGCACGCCGTGCCCTACCTCACCGTTCCCGCCGCCGGTCCCGCCACCCGTCCCGGTGGCCCTCCTGCACTCGCGATGTCGCTGGCAGCGCACCCGGAGCGGTGGTGGCCGCTGGTCGACTACCGCGCCGACACCCCCTGGTGCCGGCTGCTCGAACGCGCCGCCGGCCATGAGGTGTGGCTGCTGTCCTGGCTGCCAGGGCAGGGCACCGATCTGCACGACCACGGACCCGTCTCGGGCGCGTTCGCGGTGGCGGCCGGGGCGCTGAGCGAACGGGCGGTAACCCACCGCAACACGGTCGAGGTCACCCGCGATCTGGCTGCCGGCCGGGTGCGCGCGTTCGGCCCGCACTACGTTCATCAGCTGACCAACACCGGTGCGGTACCCGCAGTGAGCGTGCACGTCAACGGGAATTCCCCCGCCAGTCCCCGCTCAGAGTCCTGTTCAGAGCTGCTGCGCGGCGCTCGGGGGTAGGGTCTGCGGCCATGACGCAGCGCAGGGTGCGGGTGGCCGTCATCTTCGGTGGCCGCAGTTCCGAGCATGCAATCTCCTGCGTGTCGGCGGGCAGCGTGCTCAGCCACCTGGACCGGGACCGGTTCGATGTGCTCCCGATCGGCATCACCCGCGCCGGCGCCTGGGCGCTGGGCACGGGCGATCCGTCGGAGCTGGCGATCCGGGACCGGCAGCTGCCCGCGGTCGACGGTGCCGGTGACGCTCTGGTGTTCCCGGCCGACCCCACCCGCCGCGGGCTGGTGCGCCTGGATGCGGGCCACGCGGGGGAGGTGCTGGCCGGAGTCGACGTGGTGTTTCCGGTGCTGCACGGAGCTTTCGGCGAGGACGGCACCATGCAGGGGCTGCTTGAGCTCGCCGGGATCCCCTATGTGGGGGCGGGGGTGCTCGCCAGCGCAGCCGGCATGGACAAGGAGTTCACCCGCAAGCTGCTCCGAGCCGACGGCCTGCGCGTCACCGACGCGGTCGTGCTCCGGCCCGGCACCGCGATGCTCACCCCCGGGCAGCGCGACCGTCTCGGTCTGCCGGTCTTCGTCAAGCCCGCCCGCGGGGGCTCCTCCGTCGGCATCACCCGGGTCGACGACTGGGCGGAGCTTGATACCGCCGTCGCGACCGCCCGCGCCGTCGATCCGAAGGTGCTCGTGGAAGCCGGTGTCTCCGGGCGCGAGATCGAATGTGGGGTGCTGGAGTTCCCGGACCGGCGGGTGGAGGCATCCCTGCCGGCGGAGATCCGCCTCGTCGCCGACAGTGCCGCGGGCTGGTACGACTTCGACGCCAAGTACCTCGACGACGCGTGCGAGTTCGACATCCCCGCCAAGCTCGACGACGATGTCAGCGCCCGGCTGCGGGCGATGGCGGTGGAGGCGTTCCGGGCGCTGGACTGCCAGGGGCTCGCCCGGGTCGACTTCTTCCTCGGCGCGGACGGCACCCTCACCGTCAACGAGGTGAACACCATGCCGGGCTTCACACCGATCTCGATGTACCCGCGGATGTGGGCAGTGACGGGGCTGGAGTATCCCGCCCTGCTGGCGACCCTCGTCGATACTGCACTCGCGCGCGGTACCGGGCTACGCTGAGGTGATCGTCTCTCGTCTTTCCCGCCGCGTCGTTACTCCGATCTGGTGAACCCGGCCCGGCATGCCGGGAAGTCCTAGTTAACTGTCCGAAGCTCCCCGGCCGCGGGAAGCCGCGTGGTCGGGGAGCGGGCAGCGAGGTGGGGCGTGGCAATGGCGTATCCGGATGACAGCATCACCCTGGACCGGCCACCTGCCGACGAATGGGACCGGTGGGGCGAGCCTGAGGAGCTGCCGGCGGCGGTGCGACCGTACGCACGGACCGGCGGTCGCACCAGGCCGGTGCACGACCTGGCCGTTGAGACGCTCGTCGTCACCAGCGGCGCGGGGCGGGTACCGTCCGAGATGATCTCCGTCGAGCACGTCCCGATTGTGCTGCTCTGCGACCGGGCGCACTCGGTGGCCGAGGTGTCAGCCCTGCTCGGGTTGCCGCTCGGGGTCGTGCGGGTGCTGCTCGCCGACATGGTGGAGACGGGCCTCATCGAGGTGCTTCGCAACCCGACCGACGAGGACGGGTTGCCGGACCGCCTGTTGCTGGAGCGGGTGCTGGCCGGTTTGCGCAGACTCTAGGATGCTACGCGGACCGGCCCTAGGCCCAATGCGAACTGGCCCGATGCGAAACTGCCGATGCGAAACGGGCCGGCGCGAACATTGGCCCCGCGCAGACGCTGGTGGGTCGGGTTCAGAGCTATCCGAGGTCGACGTCGGTGCGCGGCAGCGTCATCCTGATCGTGGCCGCCACCCGCTGCAACGCAGCGCTACCCGATCCCACGGGCAACGTGAGTACCACGTAGACCGGCCGGTCCACCGCCACCCAGCTTGTCGCACCCGGTCCGGGGATCTCGAGGAACTGTACACCGGAGACGGCCAGCAGGCGCGAGCTCGCGGTCAGCTCGGCGGGGCGGTCCAGCCCGCAGCGCAGCACGACCGGGGGCTCGCCCCAGGCGGCGGTGCCGGCCGGGGCCGGATCCGTGATCGGCCGGCGGTCGAGCTGTCCCGCACCGGTGCCGTCCTCGCCGGTGTCGATGTCCTCGGGCAGTGCCGCGACGAGCGCCACGCACTGTGGTGAGGCCGCCTCCGGCGCCGGTACGGTGGCCAGCGGTAGCGGTCCGGGGCCCTGGCTGCGGACCAGCGCCGACGCGAGCAGTACCGCGGTCACCAGCAGGACCGGCAGGGCGAGCACCGCTGCGAGCACTCGGGGTGGCAGATGCACCGGTTCGCCGAACCCCACCGTCAGGACAGGCGCACGACCGGGCAGGTCAGGGTGCGGGTGATGCCGTCCACTCCCTGTACCCGGGCGACCACGAGCTGACCGAGCTCGTCGACGCTGCCGGCCTCGGCACGGACGATGACGTCGTACGGGCCGGTGACGCCCTCCGCGGTGGTCACCCCGGGCAGCTCGGCGATCTCCGCGGCCACCGCGGCGGCCTTGCCGACCTCGGTCTGGATGAGGATGTATGCCTGGACCACGGCGTGCCCTTCGTCTCGCCTGCGTCGGTGGGGTCGTGAGCTGTTCGACGGAACGTAGCCATTGTTTCGTGTCGTTTCGCCCGGCCGGCCCGCTCGCGGAGGTGACCCCGGTTGTCGGTGGTTCGCGGGATGCCGGGCCAGCCCGGACCGCCGCCACATCCAGCTCCCCCGCATCGGCCACGTCCGTACCCACGAGTCCACCCGCAAGGTGGAAGCCGGGACCGCGCGGATCCGCTCGGCGACCCTATCCCACCAGCGAGGCCGCTGGCATGTCGCGTTCTCCGTGGAACTGCCCGACCTACACCGTCCGCGCGGACCGGCGGCCGTGTCGTCGGCGTGGACCTGGGTCTAACGTCCCTGGCGGTGCTGTCCACCGGACAGGTCGTGCCAACCCGCGCCACCTCGACGCCGCCCTGACCGCGCTGCGCCGCGCCCAACGTCAGGCCGCCCGGCGCCGTGGGCCCGACCGGCGCACCACCGTCGGGTCCAACCGGTGGCACAAGACCAAAGCACGGGTGGCCGCACTGGATACCCCGTCGGCAATGCCCGCCGTGACGGGCTGCACAAGCTGTCCACCCGCGTCGTTCGCTCCCATGACGTCGTGGTCATCGAGGATCTGAATGGCCGGGATGGGTCCGCGAGGTGGCGACTCCATGAACCGTCTTGACACGATCATGGAACAGTGAAATCGGAGGGTGATCGAGGTGTCTGTGGGTCCCCGCGGCGAGCAGCAGGTCGGCGAGCTCGGCGAGTTCGGCCTGATCCGCAGGGTCACCGCGGGCCGCACGCCTGCCCCGGGCACGCTGCTGGGCCCCGGCGACGATGCGGCGGTCGTGGCCGCACCCGACGGGCGGGTGGTGGTCGGCACGGACGTGCTGGTCGAAGGAGTGCACTTCCGGCTGAACTGGTCCACTCCGCACCAGGTCGGCCGCAAGACCGTCGCGGCCAGCCTTGCCGACGTCGCGGCGATGGGTGCGGTGGCCACGGCGCTCGTCGTGGGCCTGGGCTGCCCGGCCCGAACCCCGGTGAGCACGGTGGACGGCCTCACCGCCGGGATGCGGGAGGAGGCAGACCGGTTCGGGGCGGACATCGTCGGCGGGGACGTGGTCACCACGGAGCAGGTGGTGCTGTCGCTCACCGCGCTGGGGGACCTGCAGGGACGGCCCCCGGTGACCCGCGCGGGAGCTCGTCCCGGAAACGTGCTCGCGCTGTGCGGGCGGCTGGGCTGGGCGGCGGCGGGCCTCGCGGTGCTCGGGCGGGGGTTCCGGTCGCCGGCCGCAGTGGTCGGAGCACACCGGGTGCCCGAACCGCCCTACGACGCCGGACCGCAAGCGGCAAGGGCCGGTGCCACCGCGATGATCGATACCTCGGACGGGCTGCTGGCCGACGCCGGCCACGTCGCCGAGGCATCCGGGGTGGGCATCGACGTGTCCCCCGCCACGCTCCCGGTGCCCCAGCGGCTGGTCGACGTCGGCTCCGCGCTCGGCGTCGACCCGTTGCACTGGGTGCTCACCGGTGGCGAGGATCACGCGCTGGTCGCCACGTTCCCGTCCGACGTCACGCTGCCGGCGGGGTGGGCCGTGATCGGCACCGTGCGCGAGGGCAGCGGAGTGACGGTCGACGGGCGGCCCTACGACGGCCCCGGGGGCTGGGACCACTTCCGGACCTGAACGCCGTCTCGCACGGAGTCGGGCGTGGTGCACCGCGCACGCCGCCGGGAGCCCGCTGCGGGCGCTCCTACGATCAGTCCTCTTACGATCAGGGTCTCCTACGATCAGGGATGTGCAGCTGCGGACCGTCGCCTACGACCACCCGGACGCGCAAAAGCTCGTTGCCGAGGTGCAGCAGGAGTATGTGCGGCGCTATGGGGAGCAGGACGACAGCCCGATTGACCCCCGCGAGTTCGCACCGCCGTTGGGGACCTTCGTCGTCGGCTACCTCGACGGCGACGCGATCGGGTGCGGGGGGTGGCGGTCGCACGACGGTGACGACCCCGACTTCGCCGACGGGGACGCGGAGATCAAGCGCATGTACGTGGCGCCCTGGGCGCGGAGGCGAGGGCTGTCCCGACTGCTGCTGGACGAGCTCGAGCGCAGCGCCGTCGCGGCCGGCCGCCGACGGATGGTGCTGGAGACCGGTACCCGGCAACCCGAGGCGATCAGCCTCTACTCCACCTCCGGCTACCTCGAGATCGCCACGTTCGGGGAGTACCGCTGCTGGCCGTACAGCCGGTGCTTCGGCAAGATCCTGGACGGCTAGGCTCGCGCGCCATGGCTGGGAGACCGCTCGAGGAGATTGTCGAGGCCGGCTGGGCACGTGCGCTGGCGCCGGTTGCGGACCACATCACGGCTGCGGGGGAGTTCCTCCGCACCGAGGTCGCCGCCGGCCGGCGCTACCTGCCGGCCGGGACCAACGTGCTGCGGGCGTTCACCCAACCCTTCGACGAGGTGCGGGTGCTCGTCGTGGGGCAGGACCCGTATCCCACCCCGGGTCATGCGGTGGGGCTGTCGTTCTCCGTCGCGCCCGAGGTCCGGCCGTTGCCGCCCAGCCTGGTCAACATCTTCCGCGAGTACGCCGACGACCTGGGGCACCCCTTGCCCTCCAGCGGGGACCTCGCGCCGTGGGCGACCCGCGGCGTGCTGTTGCTGAACCGGGTCCTCACCGTCGAGCCGGGGCGACCCGGCTCCCATCGAGGCCAGGGTTGGGAGGAGGTCACCGAGCAGGCGATCCGTGCGCTGGTGTCCCGCGACGCGGAACCGATGGTGGCGATCCTGTGGGGGCGCGACGCGCGCACCCTGCGCCCGCTGCTCTCCGACGTACCGTGCATCGAGTCCGCGCACCCGTCCCCGATGTCGGCCGACCGCGGGTTCTTCGGCTCCCGCCCGTTCAGCCGTGCGAACATGCTGCTCGAGGAGCTCGGCGGCGAACCCGTGGACTGGACGTTGCCCTGATCCCGGACGTCCCCAATCCCGGACGAGTCAGCCCCGGACGACCTTGCCGGCCTTGAGGCAGGAGGTGCAGACGTTCAGCCGCTGTCGCTGCGAAGGCCCGATCCTTGCGTGCACGGTCTGGATGTTCGGGTTCCAGCGGCGGTGGGTGCGCCGGTGGGAGTGCGAGACCGACATGCCGAATCCCGGCCCCTTGTGGCAGACGTCGCACACGGCAGCCATCTCAGACACTCTCCCGAGGGATCGATTGAAAGGCGGGTCACGGCCCCCGGACTGGCCCCGGACGACCGGAGCCAAGGGTAGCCGGGCACCGCTGGGTGCTCCAAACCGAGGTCATGACCCCGCCGTGCCCCGCCGTGTCGGCTGCCCTGGATACCCTGCCAAGACCGGGCAGGCGAGCAGGTCGGCGTAGGCGAGGAGGAACTGGCGGTGGTGCTCCAGGCGCTGGACCAGGCCGCGGTCCGCCGTTGGGCGGCGGCGTGTTGCGCCGCGCTCGCCGAGCACCGGGAGGAGATCGACCGGCTCAACGTGTTCCCGGTCCCCGACGGCGACACCGGTACCAACCTGCTCGCCACCGTGCGGGCGGCCTTCGACGCGGTGCGGCGGCTGGCGAAGGATGCCGGGCTGGGCAGCGCGCTCGGCGCGCTCGCCCGAGGCGCCCTGATGGGAGCCCGGGGAAACTCGGGGGTCATCCTGTCCCAGGTGTTCCGCGGATTCGCGGAGTCGCTGGCCGAGGGGGGCACGGTCACCGGCGCGGGCCTGCGGGACGCGCTGCACCACGCCGACGAGCTCGCCGCGCGGGCGGTGTCCGACCCGGTGCCGGGCACCGTGCTCTCGGTGCTCTCCGCCGCCGCCGCAGCCGCCGCGCAGTGTCCCTCCGACGCACTGCAGGACGTGCTGTCGGCCGCGACCACCGCGGCCCGCTCGGCGCTGGCCGACACCCCGCGCCAGCTCACCGTGCTGGCCCGCGCCGGTGTGGTCGATGCCGGGGGCCGCGGGCTGGTGGTGCTGTTGGAGGCGCTGCAGGGGGTGGTGGCCGAGCGCTCCGGTGGCGCGCCGTCGATCCCGGCACCATCCCCGGCCCGCGGTTCCGGCACCCTCGTCGGCGTCCGCGAGGCTGGATCGCCCGAGTACGACTACGAGGTGATGTACCTGCTCGACGGCACCGACGAGCAGCGCGTCGCGACGCTGCGCAACGAGCTGGGCGCGCTGGGCGACTGTGTCGCGGTGGTGGGGGGCGGGGGTGAGGCGCTCTGGAACGTGCACGTGCACTGCACCGACATCGGTGCGGCGATCGAGGCGGGGGTGAGCGCCGGGCATCCCCATCGGATCACCGTCGTCCGCTTCGCCGACCAGCTCGCCGGCACCGGACGCACCCGGTTCACCACGGACCACGCGGTGCTGGCGATGGTCACCGGAGAGGGGGTGGCACAGCTCTTCCGGGGTGAGGGCGCCTTGACCGCGGACCCCGGCGACACCCTCACCGACCTGGTCGCCGTGCTCGCCGGCTCGCGCGCCCGGCACGTGACGGTGCTGCCCGGTGCCATCGCCACCACCCCGCTGGCCGAGGCCGCCGCCGCGCAGGCCCGTGACGGTGGACAGGACGTGGTGGTCGTCCCGACCGCATCGCCGGTGCAGGCGCTCGCCGCGCTGGCCGTGCACGACCCGTCCCGCCGGATCGCGGACGACGTCGTCGCGATGGCCGAGGCGGCCGCAGCCACCCGCCGTGGCGAGCTCGCCGTCGCCGCCCGGAAGTGCCTGACCTGGGTCGGTCGGTGCCAGCCCGGGGACGTGTTGGGACTGGTCGACGACGACGTGGTGCTGATAGGCACCGAGCTGCTCGCCGCCGCGTGCGGGCTGGTCGACCGGATGCTCTCGGTGGGCGGCGAGCTCGTCACCGTCGTCCTGGGGCGGGACGCGCCGGACGGGACGGCCGGCGTGCTCGCCGAGCACCTCCGCGGGACGCATCCCGAGGTGGAGCTGACCGTCTACCACGGGGGTCAGCCGGACAGCGTGCTGCTCGTCGGGGTGGAGTGAGCATGGCCTCGACGGCCGACCCGCTGGACCTGGTGCTGGGTCACAAGACCGCGAAGGCACTCGTCCGGGCGCTGGACCTGCACACCGTCGGCGACCTGCTGCGCCACTACCCGCGGCGTTACGTCGAGCGCGGCGAGCTGAGCCCGATCGCCGGACTGACCCCGGGCGAGCACGTCACCATCCTCGCCGAGGTGCGCACCTGCACGTCACGGGCCATGCAGCGGCGGAAGGGCACCATCCAGCACGTGGTGATCTCGGACCGCGACCGGACGCTGGACCTGACCTTCTTCAACCAGCGCGGGCTGGACAAGCGCCTCCCACCCGGGCGCCAGGCGCTCTTCGCGGGCCAGGTGAGCGTGTATCACCGCGAGCTGCAGCTGCTGCACCCCGACTTCGCCTTGATCGACGGGGACACGGCCGACGTGGCGGACTTCGCCCGCCCGCTGATCCCCGTCTACCCCGCTACCAGGGACGTCTCCTCCTGGACGCTGCAGAGGTGCGTCCGGCAGGTGTTCGACGTCCTCGACCAGCCCGAGGACCCGCTGCCAGCCGCCCTGCGGCGGGTGCACCGGCTGCCGGGTCTGCTGGAGGCGCTGCGCGGGATGCACCGCCCGGTGGACCACGCCGAGGCCCGCGCCGCCCGCGGACGGTTGAAGTGGGACGAGGCGCTGGCCGTGCAGCTGACCCTCGCCCGGCGCCGGCACGACGCCCTGCAGCGCCCGGCACCGCGATGCCCGCACCGGTCGGGTGGGCTGGCCGACGCTTTCGACGCTCGACTGCCCTTCAGTCTCACCGCCGGTCAGCGCGAGGTGGGGGAGCAGCTCGCCACCGAGCTGGCCGACGAGCACCCGATGAACCGGCTGCTGCAGGGGGAGGTCGGCTCGGGCAAGACAGTGGTGGCGCTGCGGGCGATGTTGCAGGCCGTCGACGCCGGGCGGCAGGCGGCGCTGCTCGCGCCCACCGAGGTGCTCGCCGCGCAGCACGCCCGCTCGCTGCGCGCGCTGCTCGGAGACCTCGGCCGGGCGGGCGAGCTGGGCTCCGCGGAGCAGGCCACCCGGGTCACGCTGCTCACCGGCTCGCTGGCCACCAGGGCCCGCAGGGAGGCGCTGCTCGACGCGGCCTCCGGCGTCGCGGGGATCGTGGTGGGCACCCACGCGCTGATCCAGGACCGGGTGTCCTTCGCGGAGCTCGGCATGGTGGTGGTCGACGAGCAGCACCGCTTCGGCGTCGAGCAGCGCGACGCCCTGCGCGACCGCGGGGCGGACGGCACCAGCCCGCACCTGCTGGTGATGACCGCGACCCCCATCCCGCGGACCGTCGCGATGACCGTCTTCGGGGACCTCGAGGTGTCCTCGTTGCGGGAGCTGCCGCGCGGCCGGACGGCGATCGGCACCAGCATCGTCCCGGTGGGGGAGAAGCCGGCCTGGCTCGACCGGGTCTGGCGACGGATCGCCGAGGAGGTCGCGTCCGGGCGGCAGGCGTACGTGGTGTGTCCCCGGATCGGGGACGAGAAGGACAACGACCGACCCGAGGACGGCGAGCAGCGGCGGCCGCCGCTCGCGGTGCTCGACATCGCACCGCAGCTCGCCGAGGGGCCGCTGCGCGGGTTGCGGCTCGGTGTGCTGCACGGTCGGCTGCCGGCCGAGGAGAAGGACGCGGTGATGCAGGCGTTCACCGTCGGCGAGCTCGACGTGCTGGTCGCCACCACCGTCGTCGAGGTGGGCGTGGACGTCCCAAACGCCACCGTCATGACGATCATGGACGCGGACCGGTTCGGGATCAGCCAGCTGCACCAGCTTCGCGGCCGGGTCGGGCGCGGCGCGCACCGGGGGCTGTGCCTCCTGGTCACCGAGGCACCACCGGGGACGTCGACGCGGGAACGGCTCGACGCGGTGGCCACGACCACCGACGGGTTCGAGCTGGCTCGGGTGGACCTGGAGCTGCGCCGCGAGGGCGACGTGCTGGGCGCTGCCCAGTCCGGCCGCCGCTCGGGCCTGAAGCTGCTCTCGCTGCTCGAGGACGGGGAGCTGATCGGCCGGGCCCGGCAGGAGGCGCAACGCCTGGTGGCCGCGGACCCGGAGCTCACCGCTCACCCCGCGCTCGCCCGCCTGGTCGCCGAGCTGCTCGACGAGCAGCGCGCCCGGTACCTAGAGAAGGCCTGATGGCGCGGGAGGCTGGTTCCGTTGCCGACGGCGGCTAGCATCGCGTGATGTCGTTGGGGCTTGCTCACATCACGTTCGACTGTGCGGAGCCTGCTCGGCTCGCCGGGTTCTGGTCCACCGCCGTGCCGGATCGTCCGTCCTGGTTCTTCATCCGGGTGCCCGAGAGCAAGGCCGGCAAGAACCGGGTACACGTCGACCTGACCGCCACCGACCGCGAGGCCGAGGTCGCCCGGCTGGTCGCACTGGGTGCCACGGCCTGTTCCGACCACGACGAGTGGGGAGCGGTGTGGACGACGATGCGCGATCCCGAGGGCAACGAGTTCTGTGTCGGCCAGGCACCCGCGTGAGGGCAAGGAGCTGCGATGTTCGGCAAGGTCCTCGTCGCGAACCGCGGGGAGATCGCGATCCGGGCGTTCCGTGCCGCCTACGAGCTGGGCGCGCACACCGTCGCGGTGTTCCCCCACGAGGACCGGAACTCCGAACACCGGCTCAAGGCCGACGAGGCCTACCAGATCGGTGAGCAGGGCCACCCGGTCCGGGCCTACCTCTCCGTCGAGGAGATCATCAAGGCGGCGCGGCAGTCCGGGGCGGACGCGGTGCACCCCGGATACGGCTTCCTGTCCGAGAACCCGACACTCGCGCGGGCATGCGAGCGGGCCGGGATCACCTTCGTCGGTCCGCCGGCGCGGGTGCTCGAACTGACCGGCAACAAGTCCCGCGCGGTGGCCGCCGCCCGGGAGGCGGGAGTGCCGGTGCTGGAGTCGTCGCCGCCCTCCACCGACATCGACGAGCTGGTCGCCGCCGCGGACGAGGTCGGCTTCCCGGTGTTCGTCAAGGCGATCGCGGGCGGTGGCGGGCGTGGCATGCGCCGGGTGCAGACGAGCGCGACGCTACGTGAGTCGATCGAGGCCGCGATGCGGGAGGCCGAGTCCGCCTTCGGCGACCCGGCGGTGTTCCTCGAGCAGGCCGTCGTCGATCCACGGCACATCGAGGTGCAGGTGCTCGGTGACGCCGATGGTGAGATCATCCACCTCTTCGAGCGGGACTGCTCGGTGCAGCGCCGCCACCAGAAGGTGGTGGAGATCGCACCCGCGCCGAACCTCGACCCCGAGCTGCGGGATCGCATCTGCGCCGACGCGGTCGCCTTCGCGCGCCGGATCGGCTACGTCAACGCGGGCACCGTCGAGTTCCTGCTCGACGCCGAGGGCCACCACGTCTTCATCGAGATGAACCCCCGGATCCAGGTGGAGCACACGGTGACCGAGGAGGTCACCGACATCGACCTGGTGGCCAGCCAGCTGCGGATCGCGTCAGGCGAGTCCCTGTCCGACCTCGGGCTCCGCCAGGACGCCATCGTGACCCGCGGCGCCGCGTTGCAGTGCCGGATCACCACCGAGGACCCGGCCAACGACTTCCGTCCCGACATCGGGAAGATCACGGCGTACCGCTCCGCCAGCGGGGCCGGCGTCCGGCTGGACGGCGGCACGACCTACGCCGGAGCGGAGGTCAGCGCGCACTTCGACTCGATGCTGGTGAAGGTCACCTGCCGCGGTCGCGACTTGGCCACGGCCGTGCGCCGGGCGCGCCGGGCGATCGCCGAGTTCCGCATCCGGGGGGTGTCCACCAACATTCCGTTCCTGCTGAGCCTGCTCGACGAGGACGATTTCGTGCACGGCCGGGTCACCACGTCGTTCATCGAGCAGCGACCGCACCTGCTCACCGCCCGGCAGTCCGCGGACCGCGGGACCCGGCTGCTGACCTACCTCGCCGACGTCACGGTGAACCAGCCGCACGGCCCGCCCCCGGAGACCCTCGACCCGTCGCACAAGCTCCCCGAGGTGGACCTGTCCACCGACGCTCCGGCGGGCTCCCGCCAGCGGCTGCAGCAGCTCGGACCCGAGGGGTTCGCGTCCTGGTTGCGTGCGCAGACCGCAGTCGGGGTGACCGACACCACGTTCCGCGACGCCCACCAGTCGCTGCTGGCCACCCGGGTGCGCACCAAGGACATCCTGGCGGTCGCCCCGTACATGGCCCGGCTCGCTCCGCAGCTGCTGAGCCTGGAAGCCTGGGGCGGGGCGACCTATGACGTCGCGCTGCGCTTCCTCGCCGAGAGCCCCTGGGAACGGCTCGCCGCGCTGCGCGACGCGGCACCCAACCTGTGCCTGCAGATGCTGCTGCGCGGGCGCAACACCGTCGGCTACACGCCCTACCCGACCGAGGTGACCACCGCGTTCGTCGAGGAGGCCACCCGCACCGGGCTGGACATCTTCCGGATCTTCGACGCGCTGAACGACGTGTCGCAGATGCGCCCGGCGATCGACGCGGTGCGCGAGACCGGCCGGGCTCTCGCCGAGGTCGCACTGTGCTACACCGCAGACCTGTCGGACCCCGCCGAGAAGCTCTACACGCTGGACTACTACCTGGGGCTGGCGGAGCAGATCGTCGAGGCCGGAGCGCACGTCCTGGCGATCAAGGACATGGCCGGGCTGCTGCGCGCACCGGCCGCCCGGACCTTGGTGACGGCGCTGCGCGACCGGTTCGACCTGCCGGTCCACCTGCACACCCACGACACTCCGGGAGGCCAGCTCGCCACCTTGCTCGCCGCGATCGACGCAGGGGTGGACGCCGTCGACGCCGCCACCGCATCGATGGCGGGCACCACGTCGCAGCCGCCGCTCTCGGCGCTGGTGGCCGGCACCGACCACACCGAGCGGGTCACCGGACTGGACCTGCAGGCCGTGTCCGACCTGGAGCCCTACTGGGAGCTGGTGCGCAAGGTCTACGCCCCGTTCGAATCCGGTCTCGCCGCGCCGACCGGACGGGTGTACCACCACGAGATCCCCGGCGGGCAGCTGTCCAACCTGCGCACCCAGGCGGTCGCGCTCGGGCTCGGCGACAAGTTCGAGCAGATCGAGAACGCCTACGCCGCCGCAAACCGGATGCTCGGCCGGTTGGTGAAGGTGACGCCGTCCTCGAAGGTGGTGGGCGACCTCGCGCTGCACCTGGTCGGCGCGGACGTCGACCCGAAGGAGTTCGAGGCCGACCCCAAGCGCTTTGACATCCCCAACTCGGTGATCGGGTTCCTGCACGGCGAGCTCGGTGATCCCCCCGGCGGCTGGCCCGAGCCGCTGCGCCGCAAGGCGCTGGAGGGGCGCAGCGAGCCCAAGGGTGTCGCGGAGCTCACCAGCCCCGACCGGCAGGGCCTGGCCGACGACCCGCGACGGACCCTGAACCGGCTGCTCTTCCCCGGTCCGAGCAAGGAGTTCGGGGAACACCGGGAGCACTATGGCGACACGTCGGTGCTGTCGAGCAAGGAGTTCTTCTACGGTCTGGAGTCGAACGTCGAGCACACGGTCGACCTCGAGCCCGGGGTGCGGCTGCTGATCGGCCTGGAGGCGATCGGCGAGGCCGACGAGCGTGGCATGCGCACGGTGATGTGCACGCTCAACGGGCAGCTGCGGCCCGTGCAGATCCGGGACCGCGCGGTGGTCCCCGACGTCCCCGTCGCGGAGAAGGCCGACAAGTCGAACGACGGTCATGTCGCCGCCCCCTTCGCCGGGGTGGTGACGCTGCAGGTCGCGGAGGGGGACTCGGTCGACGCCGGCCAGACCGTCGCCACGATCGAGGCGATGAAGATGGAAGCCGGCATCACCGTACCGAAGGCCGGCACCGTGGCGCGTCTCGCGATCAACGAGGTGCAGCAGGTCGAGGGCGGCGACCTGCTGCTGGAACTGAGCTGAACGGTTACCCGGTCAGCCTCGCTGCGGCGGGATCTTCCGCGAAGGATCGAACACCGTCAGGTCGTCGAAGTACCGCCGGTAGAACCCGCGGTCGCGCGTCAGCAGCCGGTCGGCTTGGTGAATGGCGTGCGCCCCGACGAGGAAGTCGGCGACCACCCGATCACGGCTGCCGCCCTACTCGCGGTACTGGCGCCACCCGGCCCCCGACTGGGTGGCAGCGTCCCCGTGCAGCGGGACGAAACGGATTCCCAGCCGGTCCATCGCGACGACGAAGCGGGCGGTCTCGGGGAAGGCGGCGCTCACCTCAGCCCAGACGACCTCGCAGGCGACCAGGCTGCCGTCGGTGCGGCAAGACCGCAGCGCTTCCCGCGAGGCAAGCCCGAAGGCGGGATCGGCGGTCAGGACGTCGAGGAGCACGTTCGAGGCGACAGCGGTGATCACAGGCGTGGAGTTCCGCGAGCGACATCGAGGTACGCATCCGTGCCACCGGGGAGGTCGAGGATTCCGTAGACGTCGTCAACCGGATCGGCGTCGGAGACCTTCCGCGCGACCAGCCTGCCCTGCTCGTCGTCGAAGTCGAGAACCTCACCCGGCCGGATCCCCAATCGGTCTCGCACCGACTTCGGGATCGTGACCTGACCCTTCTCCGACACCACAGCTCTCATACTTTGATCGTAGCCATCCTACCTCTCGCACCAAGTCCGGTTCGTCAGCAAGAGCACCCTGCGGCCCGTCGGCCTGCTGATCGGGCCTGGAGGCGAT
Source organism: Pseudonocardiaceae bacterium (assembly GCA_035640155.1). GTDB lineage: Bacteria > Actinomycetota > Actinomycetes > Mycobacteriales > Pseudonocardiaceae > JALYQB01. The sequence goes on along the minus strand of DASQWR010000040.1, from coordinate 7,282 downwards.
CGGCGAGGCCGACGACGCGGCATCCACACCGTGATGTGCACGCGTAACGGGTAGCTGAGGCGACTGCGTGACGCGCTTCGTCCCGTGCTCGGGACGATGATGGCCAGGTGACGCGGATCGTGGCCGGGACGGTCGGCGGGCGGCAGATTGCGGTGCCGCCCGCCGGGACCAGACCCACCTCTGACCGGGTCCGGGAGGCGATGTTCAGTGTGCTGCAGGCCCGGATGGACCTCGACGGCGCGCGGGTGCTGGACCTCTACGCCGGTTCAGGAGCGCTCGGGCTGGAGGCGCTGTCCCGGGGTGCCGCGCACGCGCGGTTCGTGGAGTCTGACCGCAGGGCCGCCGCGGTGCTCCGGCGCAACATCGCGGACCTCGCCCTGCCCGGCGCCGAGATCACCGTCGCTGCCGTGCAGACCGTGCTCGCCCAGCGCTCGCCGGACGCCCCCTACGACCTCGTCCTGCTCGACCCGCCATACGGCCTCGACGACGCCTCGCTGGCCCGCGTGCTGGCCGCGCTGGCCGACGGCGGCTGGCCGGCGCCCGGCGCGCTGCTCGTCGTGGAGCGCTCTGCCCGCAGCGCCGCGCCAGCCTGGCCGGACGGTGCGGTGGCGATCATCGAACGCAGGTATGGGGACACCCGCGTGTACTACGGTTCCGCGCCATGAGGCGCGCGGTGTGTCCCGGTTCCTACGACCCGGCGACCAACGGCCACCTCGACATCATCGAGCGGGCGGTGAACCAGTTCGACGAGGTCGTCGTCGCCGTCTTGATCAACAAGACGAAGCGCAGCCTGTTCACCGTGGACGAGCGCATCGAGATGCTCGGCGAGATGACGGAGCACCTGCCGCAGGTGCGGGTCGACTCCTGGCACGGCCTGCTCGTGCACTACTGCGAGGCCAACGGCATCGGCGCCATCGTCAAGGGCCTGCGTGCGGTGAGCGACTTCGACTACGAGCTGCAGATGGCGCAGATGAACTACCGACTCTCCGGCGTCGACACCCTGTTCATGCCCAGCAACCCGCTCTACAGCTTCCTGTCCAGCTCGCTGGTCAAGGAGGTGGCGACCTACGGCGGTGACGTGAGCCACCTGTTGTCGCCCGAGATCTACCGTCGGCTGACCAAGCGCCTCGCCGAGCAGGCCCCGACGGGTGGAACGGACACGCCCGGTCCGGTTACCCGATGACGGAGGGTCGAGCAGGCACACTTTGCATCTAGGGAGCAGGGCATCCAAGGGAGCAGGACCGCAAGTAGACAAGTCGGTGAGATGAGGGGCAGGCAGGTGTACCGGGTCTTCGAGTCGCTCGATGAGCTCGTCACGATCCTCGAGGAGGCACGGGGAGTGCCGATGACTTCAGGCTGCGTGGTGCCCCGCGGTGATGTCCTCGAGCTCCTCGACGACGTCCGCGACGCCATCCCGGCCGAGCTCGACGACGCCCAGGACGTGCTGGACCACCGTGACCACCTCGTCGGCTCCGCGCAGCAACAGGCGGACGAGCAGCTCACCGCCGCGCGCACTGAGGCCGAGCAGACGCTGCGCGGCGCGCGTGAGGAGGCGCAGCGGCTGCTTGACGACGCGCGTTCGCGGGCCGAGAAGCTGGTGGCCGGGGCGCAGGCCGAGGCGGAGCGCACCGTCGCCGCCGGCCGGCACGAGTACGACCAGCTGACCGGCCGAGCCGAGAGCGAGGCCGAGCGGATGACCGCCGCCGGTCGGGCCGCCTACGAGCGGTCGGTGGCCGAGGGGCGCATGGAGCAGGCCAGGCTGGTCGAGCAGACCGAGGTGGTCATAGCCGCACGCACCGAGTCCGCACGGCTGGTGGCGGAGGCCGGTGCCGAGGCGGCCCGTCTCCGGGGGGAGTGTGACGCCTACGTCGACGGCACCCTCGCCGAGTTCGAGGAGCTGCTGACCCGCACCCTGCGGACCGTCGGCCGGGGTCGGAACCACCTCGGGCCGGTTCCTGCCGGCACCCCCGACCGGTACTGATCTCGCCCATCGGGGCCCTCCCGTAGCCTGGACACGTTGCGCTGACCGCTCTGCCGACCCCACCCCATTCCCATGCCGCAGAACCCTGCCCCCGCTCAACCGAACCCGTCCAGCCCCTGGGTGATCGACACCAGGGACCTCGACCGGCGGCCCGGCTCGATGCGCACCTACCACCGCGATGCCCCCGCCCCCGCAGGTCTGGGATTGGACGTCATCGGGGTGCCCGAGGGTGGTGACCTGCGGGTGGACCTGCGGCTGGAGTCCGTGATGGAAGGTGTGCTGGTCTCCGGCACCGCCATCGCAGAGCTCACCGGCGAGTGCGCCCGCTGCCTGGATCCGACGATCGACCGGCTCGAGGTGGCGCTGACCGAGCTGTTCGCGTACCCGGAGAGCACCACCGAGGACACCACCGAGCCCGACGAGGTCAGCCGGATCGTGGCAGACCTCATCGACCTCGAACCGGTGCTGCGCGACGCCGTGATCCTCGCCCTGCCGCAGGTGCCGCTGTGCCGGGAGGACTGCCCGGGCCTGTGCCCGGAGTGCGGGGGAAGGCGGGCCGAACTCGAACCCGACCACGCGCATGAGATAATGGGCTCTCGCTGGGCGGTCCTGAAGCAGCGGTTCGCCGGAACAGACCCTGGAACCGACAAGGAGAACCAGTAACGTGGCCGTCCCGAAGCGCCGGATGTCGCGGTCGAACACCCGCTCGCGGCGGTCCCAGTGGAAGGCCACCGCGCCCACCCTGGTGACCTGCCCGAATCGGGCGTGCCGGCAGCCGAAGCTCCCGCATGTCCTGTGTCCCTCGTGTGGCACCTACGACGGCCGACGAGTCGTCCGGCCCGCCTGAGCCGCTGCTGCGAGGCGGGGTGGGGGGGCGGTCATCGCGGGCCCGGTCGATCGACCGGGCTCCGCTGCTCGGTGCGCTCGGCGTCGATCTCGAGGCAGAGCTGTTGACGCTCGCACTCACCCACCGCTCCTACGCGTACGAGAACGGTGGCCTGACGCCCAACGAGCGGTTGGAGTTCCTCGGTGACGCCGTGCTCGGCCTCGTCGTCACCGACCACCTATACCGCACCCACCCCGATCTGCCCGAGGGCCAGCTCGCGAAGCTCCGAGCCAGCGTGGTCAACATGCACGCGATCGCCAGGGTCGCCCGCAGTCTGGGCGAGCAGGGCCTGGGCGAGCACGTCCTGCTGGGACGCGGCGAGGAGCTGACCGGCGGCCGGGACAAGGACAGCATCCTGGCCGACACCGCCGAGGCGCTCATCGGCGCGGTGTACCTGCAGCACGGCAGCGAGACCGCACGTCAGGTGGTGCACCGGCTGTTCGACCCGCTGCTCGTGGAGGCGCCGCTGCGGGGCGCCGGACTGGACTGGAAGACCAGTCTGCAGGAGCTGACCGCGGCGGCCGAACTGGGTGTGCCCGACTACCGCGTCGCGGACGACGGGCCGGACCACCTCAAAGAGTTCACCGCCACCGTGGTGGTCGCCGGCACGGACCGCGGATCGGGCCGCGGCCGCACCAAGAAGGAAGCCGAGCAGCGCGCCGCCGAGGCAGCCTGGCGCACCCTGTCGGACGGACCCACCCACCCCGGTCGACTGAGCTCCGGGCCCTGGGGAGGATCACGTGCCTGAGCTACCCGAGGTCGAGGTCGTCCGCCTCGGACTCACCGAGCACGTCGCGGGCCGCACCATCAGCGCCGTCGAGGTGCGTCACCCCCGCGCGGTTCGCCGACACGGCGCCGGCGACCTCGACTTCGCCGCCCGGCTGACCGGCCGGGAGCTGCGCGCGGCGCGGCGCCGCGGCAAGTACCTGTGGCTGGAGCTCACCACACCCGAGGGCGCCGGACCCGGTGATGCAGGACCCGACGAGGCAGTGCTTGCCCATCTCGGCATGAGTGGCCAGCTGCGCTTACAGCCCCCCGGGGCCGCCGACGAGACGCATCTGCGGGTGCGCTTCCTCTTCGCCGATGGCGGTCCGGAGCTACGCTTCATCGACCAGCGCACCTTCGGCGGCCTCTCGGTGGAGGACCTGGTGAACGGCGTGCCCGCACCGGTCGCGCACATCGCGCGGGACCCGCTGGACCCCGAGTTCGACGTCGAGGCGGTGGTGAGCGCCCTGCGCCGCCGCCGCACGGGGCTCAAGCGGGCACTGCTGGACCAGACACTGGTCTCCGGGATCGGCAACATCTACGCGGACGAGGCGTTGTGGCGGGCCCGGCTGCACTGGGCTCGGCCGGCCGCCGCGCTCGCCCGCCCCCAGGCGCGGACCGTGCTCGCGGCCGCCGCGGAGGTGATGACGGAGGCGCTGGCGGCAGGGGGCACCTCCTTCGACGCGCTCTACGTCAACGTCAACGGCGCCTCGGGTTACTTCGACCGCTCACTCGCCGTCTACGGGCAGCAGGGACGACCGTGCCGCCGGTGTGGCACCCCGGTGCACCGCGAGTCGTTCATGAACCGGTCGTCCTACAGCTGTCCGCGCTGCCAGCCAAGACCGCGCCACCCGCTCTCGTAGGCTCGGCACCGGCCGACGTCGACCCTCCGAGGAGCTGTGGTGAACGATCCCGTCCGACTCACGGCATCGGTGCACGGGCAGGTGCAGGGTGTCGGCTTCCGCTGGTGGACGCGCTCCCGGGCACTGGAGCTCGGCTTGGTCGGGCACGCCGCCAACATCGGCGGCGGGCGGGTCGAGGTGGTCGCGGAGGGTCCGCGCGATGCGTGCCAGCGACTGCTCGCGGCGCTGCGCTCCGGCGAGACACCCGGGCTGGTCGAGACCGTGGCCGAACACTTCGGTGACGCTCGCGGCGGGCTCTCCGATTTCGTCGAGCGCTGAGGTTGGTGGACGCTGACGGTAGCCTCAGCGCGAAGACGGGAAGCAGCCAGACGGGGGCAGCCAGACGGGGAGCCGGAGCACGTGCACCTGAAGAGCCTGACGCTGAAGGGCTTCAAGTCCTTCGCCTCGGCTACCACGCTGCGCTTCGAGCCCGGCATCACGTGCGTGGTCGGGCCCAACGGCTCGGGCAAGTCCAACGTCGTCGACGCGCTGTCCTGGGTGATGGGGGAGCAGGGCGCGAAGGTGCTGCGCGGCGGCAAGATGGAGGACGTCATCTTCGCCGGCACTGCCGGCCGCCCTCCACTGGGCCGCGCCGAGGTCACCCTCACCATCGACAACTCCGACGGCGCCCTGCCCATCGCCTACACCGAGGTGTCGATCTCCCGACGGATGTTCCGCGACGGGGCGAGCGAGTACGAGATCAACGGCAGCTCGTGCCGGCTGCTGGACGTGCAGGAGCTGCTGAGTGACTCCGGAATCGGCCGGGAGATGCACGTGATCGTCGGTCAGGGCCAGCTCGAGCAGATCCTGCAGTCCAAGCCGGAGGAGCGCCGCGCGTTCATCGAGGAGGCAGCCGGCGTCCTCAAGCACCGCAAACGCCGGGAAAAGGCGCTGCGCAAGCTCGACGCGACGGCTGCCAACCTCACCCGCCTCACCGACCTCACCTCCGAGCTGCGCCGCCAGCTCAAGCCGCTCGGCAGGCAGGCCGAGATCGCGCGCAGGGCACAGACCGTGCAGGCCGAGCTGCGCGACGCCCGGCTGCGGCTGCACGCCGACGACCTGGTCACGCTGCGCACCGAGCTGGCCCGAGAGGAAGCCGACGAGGCTGCGGCACGAGCCCGGCGCGCGGAGGTGGAGAGCGCGCTACAGGCTGCGACGGCCGAGCAGGCGTCGTGCGAGCAGCAGCTCGCCGAGACCGCACCCCGGCTTGTCTCGGCGCAGGACACCTGGTATCACCTCTCGGCCCTCGCCGAGCGGCTGCGTGGCACCACCAGGCTGGCCGCCGAACGCGCCCGGCACCTCTCGGCACCCCCCGAGGAGCACCGGCCCGGTCGCGACCCCGACGAGCTCGATCGCGAAGCCGAGGCTGTTGCGGCGCGCGAGACGGAGCTGCACGCGGTGGTCGAGCGGGCCCGGGTCAGCCTCTCCGCCGCGCTGGAGCGCCGCGCCGAGCTGGAGCAGGCGGTGACCGACGCGGAGCGCGCCCACCTGGTCGCAGTCCGGGCGGTCGCGGACCGGCGGGAGGGGTTCGCCCGGCTGTCCGGGCAGGTGGAGGCGCTGCGGTCGAAGTCGGGCGCCACCGCGGACGAGATCGAACGACTGTCCACTGCGCTGGCCGAGGCCCGCGAGCGGGCCACCTCCGCGCAGCGCGAGTTCGACGAACTCCAGCACGAGATCGGCGCACTGAACGAGGGCGAGCTCGGGCTCGACGAGCGGCACGAGGAGGCGCTGGCGGCGCACACCGAGGCCGTGGCCCGGGTGGCCGAGCTCGCCGGCGAGCACCGCGACGCCGAGCAGCAGCGCGCCTGGTGGACAGCCCGGATCGACGCCCTGTCGTTGGGACTGGCCCGCAAGGACGGCTCCGGGACACTGCTCGCCTCCACCATGCCCGGGCTGCTCGGATCGGTCGCCGCGCTGCTCACCGTCGAAGCAGGCGGCGAGGCCGCCGTGGCCGCCGCGCTCGGCGCCGCTGCCGACGCGCTGGCCGTGTCTGACGTCGACGGTGCCGCCGCGGCACTGGCCCTGCTGCGCACGCAGGACGCCGGGCGCGCATTCCTGCTCGTCGGAGGAGCGCCCTCGACCGTGGACCGGGCGGGATGGCCCCCGTTGCCGGCCGGTGCGCGGTGGGCGGTCGACCTGGTGACCGTGCCGGCGCCGCTGTGCCCCGCGCTGCACCGGTTGCTCGAGCGCACCGCGGTGGTGGACGACCTCGAGGCCGCTCGGGCGTTGGTCGCGGCCGATCCCTCGGTGCGCGCGGTGACCTCCGGGGGGGACGTGCTGGGCGCGGAGTGGGCGCAGGGCGGTTCGGGTCGCAGCCAGAGCGTCATCGAGGTGCAGGCCGCGGTGGACGAAGCCGCGACGCGTCAGATCGAGACCGAGACCTGTGTCGAGCGACTGACCGCTGCGCTGGACGCGGCCCGCGTCGAGGCGGCCAGGCGCGCCGAGCACGCGGAGAACACCCTCGCGGCGCTGCACGAGTCCGACGCGGCGTTGAACGCGGTCGCCGAGCAGCTGGGCCGGCTCGGCGAGGCCGCGCGGGCGGCTACCGCCGAAGCCGGCCGCCTGGCGGGCCAGCGCGAGACCGCCGAGTTGCGTCGCAACGACGCGCTCACCCAGCTCGAGGAGCTGGAGGAACGCTGGCGCCTCGCCCAGGACGAGCCGGTGCATAGCGAGCCCGACACCTCGGAGCGGGACGAGGCCACTGCCGCGCTGGCCTCGGCCCGCGGCGAGGAGGTGGAGGCGCGGCTG
>DASQWR010000039.1:0-43997 GCA_035640155.1 Pseudonocardiaceae bacterium | reverse complement strand
CGGCGATGGTTTTCGCGGCGGCTCGGGCGGCCCGGGGGGTACCGGTGGCGGCGCCCCGCCGGCCGGTGGTTTCCGGGGTCGTCCCGGCGGCGGTGGTGGTGGTAACCGTGGTCGTGGTGGCGCGGCCGGTGCCTTCGGCCGTCCAGGTGGCCCGGCCCGCAAGGGCCGCAAGTCGAAGCGGCAGAAGCGCCAGGAGTTCGACAACATGCAGGCGCCGTCGGTCGGCGGCTTCCGGCTGCCGCGCGGCAGCGGTGAGCTGGTCCGGCTGCCCCGGGGAGCGTCCCTGACCGACTTCGCCGACAAGATCGACGCCAACCCGGCGGCATTGGTGCAGGCGCTGTTCAACCTCGGTGAGATGGTCACCTCCACCCAGTCGGTGTCCGACGACGTCCTCGAGCTGCTCGGCTCGGAGATGAACTACAAGGTCCAGGTCGTCAGCCCCGAGGACGAGGACCGCGAGCTGCTGGACTCCTTCGACCTCTCCTACGGCGAGAACGCCGGGGGCGAGGACGACCTCGCGTTCCGGCCGCCAGTGGTTACCGTCATGGGTCACGTCGACCACGGCAAGACCCGCCTGCTGGACACCATCCGCAAGGAGAACGTGATGGGTGGGGAGGCCGGTGGGATCACCCAGCACATCGGTGCCTACCAGGTGGTCTCCGAGCTCGACGGTGTCGAGCGGCCGATCACGTTCATCGACACCCCGGGTCACGAGGCGTTCACGGCCATGCGTGCCCGCGGCGCCAATGCCACCGACATCGCGGTGCTGGTGGTCGCGGCCGACGACGGCGTCATGCCGCAGACGGTCGAGGCGATCAACCATGCCCAGGCGGCCCAGGCGCCGATCGTGGTGGCGGTCAACAAGATCGACAAGGAGGGTGCCGACCCGACGAAGATCCGCGGGCAGCTCACCGAGTACGGCGTGGTGCCCGAGGAGTACGGCGGCGACACGATGTTCGTCGACATCTCCGCCAAGCAGGGCACCAACATCGACGCCCTGCTGGAGGCGGTGCTGCTGACTGCCGACGCCTCGCTGGACCTGCGGGCGAACCCCGAGATGGAGGCCCAGGGCGTGACGGTCGAGGCCCACCTGGACCGGGGTCGTGGGCCGGTGGCCACCGTGCTGGTGCAGCGCGGCACGCTGCGGGTCGGTGACTCGGTGGTCGCCGGGGACGCCTACGGCCGGGTGCGGCGGATGGTCGACGAGCACGGTGACGACGTCACCGAGGCGTTGCCGTCGCGGCCGGTGCAGGTCATCGGCCTCACGTCGGTGCCTGGCGCGGGGGACAACTTCCTCGTCGTGGACGAGGACCGCATCGCCCGCCAGATCGCCGACAAGCGCAACGCCCGCAAGCGCAACTCCGAGCTGGCCACCCGGCGACGCCGGGTCAGCCTCGAGGACCTCGACGCGGCCCTCAAGGAGACCAGCCAGCTCAACCTGATCATCAAGGGCGACAACTCGGGTACCGTCGAGGCCCTCGAGGACGCGCTCATGAAGATCGACGTGGGTGACGACGTCGAGCTGCGGGTGATCCACCGCGGTGTCGGTGGCATCACCGAGGGCGACATCAACCTCGCCATCGCCGACAACGTCATCGTGATGGGATTCAACGTCCGCGCGGAGGGCAAGGCCACCGAGCTGGCCCGCCGCGAGGGCATCGACGTCCGGTACTACACGGTGATCTACCAGGCGATCGACGAGATCGAGCAGGCACTGAAGGGCATGCTCAAGCCGGAGTTCGAGGAGGCCGTGCTCGGTCGCGCCGAGATCCGTGACGTGTTCCGCTCGTCCCGGATCGGCACGATCGCGGGTTGCCTCGTGCAGTCGGGCGTCATCAGGCGCAACGCGAAGGCTCGACTGCTGCGGGACAACGTGGTGGTGGCGGAGAACCTCACCGTGTCGTCGCTCAAGCGGTTCAAGGACGACGCGACCGAGGTCCGGGAGGGCTTCGAGTGTGGTCTCACGCTGTCGTCGTACTCTGACCTGAAGCTCGGCGACCAGGTCGAGACCTACGAGCTGCGCGAGAAGCCGCGCAGCTGAGTCCGAGGGTGGCACCGGGGTGGATGCCCTCCAGGCATCCACCCCGGTGCCACCCTCGCCGCCAACCGCTGTCACCCCGGAGGTGGGCGTGTACGTCGGCGCACTGGAGCTCGACGTCCTGCTCGGTGACGTCGCGTCGCTGAAGCAGAAGCGGTCCGTAGTGCGGCCGGTGGTGGCCGAGCTGCGGCGCCGGTTCGAGGTCGCCGCCGCCGAGGCAGGTCACCTGGACCTGCATCGCAGGACCCTCATCGGGGTCAGCGCGATCGCGGCCGACGCCGCACACGTGCGCACCGTGCTGAATTCCTGCGAGCGGCTCATCGCGGGGCGTACCGAGCTGGAGCTGCTCTCCGCCCGGCACCGGATGCTCGGTCCGGACGACGACTAACGTAGGCGGGACCCACATCCCCGGACAGCACGAGGAGACGGTTCCCATGGCTGACGCGCCCCGAGCCCGCCGGCTAGCCAAGCGGATTGCTCAGATCGTGGCCGCTGCCCTGGAGTACGAGGTGAAGGACCCGCGCCTGGCCAGGGTGACCATCACCGACGCCCGGGTCACGGGGGATCTCCGGGAGGCGACGGTCTACTACACGGTGCTCGGCGACACCGTCGACGCGGAGCCCGACCTCGCGGGCGCCGCCGCGGCCCTGACCAGCGCTACCGGGGTGCTCCGCTCGTTGGTGGGACAACGCACCGGGGTGCGATACACCCCCACGCTCGCCTTCGTCACCGACACCGTGCCCGAGGACGTCCGCCGGATCGACGACCTGCTGACGCGGGCGCACGACGCGGACGCCGAGGTGGCCCGGATCGCGGCCGGTGCTGCCCCGGCCGGCGAGCCCGACCCGTACCGGCCCCCCCGCGACGCCGACGAGGAGTGACGGCGTTTGTCCGCAGACGCGCTCGGCTCCCGCCAGGTGACGGCGGGCGGCGCTAGGGTTGCGTCCGCGCACGCACGCACGTTTGCGTGCGGGACAGTCGACGACGGGAGCAGCGCGATGGGCATCCGGAGCCGTCGGCGCGCAGCGCCGAGCAGGTCGCCGAGGAGCGGGCGATGGCCGAGGTCTCGGACGTGCTGCTGAACCTCGTGCACACGCTGACCCGGGCCAGGAAGGCACGCAAGCGGCTGCAGCAGGATGTCTACTTCGCTGGCGACGAGCTCCGGTTGATCTGACCGGATGCCCAGCGGCCAGGAGATCCAGTCAGCACTTCGCAAGGCCCCATGCGCGCCTGTGGACGTGCGGGTCGCGGCGGACCTGCTCCGCGACGCGCGCGACGTGACCCTGGTGGCGCACGTCAATCCGGACGCCGACGCGCTCGGCAGCGCTCTCGCGCTGGGGCTCGTGCTGCAGCGGCGCGGCGCGACCGTGCGGGTCACCTTCGCCGACCCCGCGGAGGTCCCGGAGTCGCTGCGCACCCTCGACGTAGCGGGGCTACTGGTGGCGCCTGAGGAGGTGCCCGCAGCCCCCGAGCTGCTCGTCGCGTTGGACACCGCGGGACCCGGCCGGCTGGGCTCGCTCGCCGACCGCCTGGACACCGCGGACGCAGTGCTGGTGATCGACCACCATGCTACGAACCGGTACTTCGGGACGCACAACCTGGTCGACGAGCGGGCCGAGGCCACCGTGGTGCTGGTGCTGCGCCTGCTCGACGAACTGGGGGTCGAGCTCGACGAGCCGGTTGCACGCTGCCTCTACGCGGGTCTCGTCACCGACACGAGCTGCTTCCGGCGGGCCGACGGCGGCACCCACGCCATCGCCGCTCGGCTGCTGGCCGCCGGTGTCGACCCGAATGCGACCACTCGGGCGTTGCTGGACACCCATCCCTTCGGCTGGCTCGGGATGCTCGGGGCGGTGCTGTCCCGCGCGGGGCTGGAGCCTGCCGCGGCCCGGGGTCTGGGGCTGGTGCACACCACGATCTGGCTGGCCGACGCCGCGGGGCTCGGCCTCGACGAGCTGGAGAGTGTCATCGACATCGTGCGGACCACCGCGGAGGCAGAGGTGGCCGCAGTGCTCAAGGAGCTCGCACCGCAGGAATGGTCGGTGTCGCTGCGGGCCAAACGCCACCTCGACGTGTCCGCGGCCGCGCAGGCCTTCGGCGGCGGCGGCCACCGGCTCGCCGCCGGATTCTCCGCATCCGGTGCTCCCGAGGACGTGCTCGCGGCACTCCGGGACGCCCTGGCACGCGCCCCACGGCACTGACGCTTGCAGGATCTGACGCCGTGCCCGCCGCTGCCGTCCCGCCTGCCGCTGCCGTCCCGCCCGGTCTCGTCGTCGTGGACAAGCCGGCGGGGATGACCTCCCACGACGTGGTGTCCCGGCTGCGCCGCCTGCTGGGCACTCGCCGCATCGGCCACGCCGGCACGCTCGACCCGATGGCCACCGGTGTGCTCGTCTGCGGGGTCGAGCGGGCGACCAAGCTGCTCGGCCACCTCGCGCTCGACACCAAGGCCTATCTCGCGACGATCCGACTCGGCGGTGTCACGAGCACCGACGACGCGGAGGGCGTGCCGCTCGGGGGTGCCGACGCGTCCGGTCTCCGTGAGACTGACCTGCGGGCCGGGATCGCGGCCCTTACCGGCGACATCCAGCAGGTACCGAGCGCGGTGAGCGCGGTGAAGGTCGCCGGCAGGCGAGCGTACGAACTCGCCCGCGCGGGGGAGGGCGTGGAGCTGGCCGCGCGCCCGGTGACGGTGTCCCGGTTCGACCTGCTGTCGACGCGCCGGGGCTCGGCGGTGACCGACCTCGACGTGCTCGTGGAGTGCTCCTCTGGCACCTACGTCCGCGCCCTGGCTCGCGATCTCGGGGCCGCGCTCGGAGTGGGCGGGCACCTGGCGGCGCTGCGGCGCACCCGGGTCGGGCCGTTCGGGCTGGCGAAGGCCCGCACGCTGGACCAGCTCGCGGAGAACCCACAGCTCTCGCTGGACCTCGACGCAGCGGTCGTCGCGGCGTTCCGCTGCCGGGAGGTGGACCGGGACCAGGCGAGGGCCCTGGCACACGGCGGGCGGCTGGACCCCATCGGGATGGCGGGTACCTACGCAGCGGTGGACCCCGATGGCCGGACGGTCGCGTTGCTCGACGAGCGCGAGGGCCGCGCCGCGCCGGTGCTGGTGCTGCGTCCGGCCGGCTGAGGCTGGCGCCACGCGCTAGCGTGCACGGGTGCAGCGCTGGCGGGGACTGGATCCGACGCCGGGCGGCTGGGGCCGCAGCGTGGTGACCATCGGCGTGTTCGACGGGGTGCACCGCGGTCACGCGCAGCTGATCAGCCGGGCTGTGCAGCGGGCGCGGGAGCTGGACGTGCCCGCGGTGCTGCTCACCTTCGACCCGCACCCGTCGGAGGTGGTCCGGCCGGGTAGCCACCCGGCGCAGCTGACCACCCTGCGCCGACGCGCGGAGCTGGCCGAGCAGCTCGGCGTGGACGTGTTCTGCGTGCTGCCGTTCACCGTCGAGCTCTCCCGCATGCCGCCGGCCGAGTTCGTGCACGAGCTGCTGGTGGAGCGGCTGCACGTGGCGACCGTGGTGGTGGGTGAGAACTTCACCTTCGGGCACAAGGCCGCCGGCGACGTCGACCTGCTGTGCACCCTGGGCCGCCGGTTCGGGTTCACCACCGAGGGCGCAGATCTGCTCTCGCAGGGCGAGGTCACCTTTTCCTCCACCTACATCCGGTCCTGTATCGACGCGGGGGACGTCGCAGCGGCGGCGGCGGCGCTCGGACGTCCACATCGGGTCGAGGGCATCGTGGTGCGGGGTGACCGGCGCGGCAGCGAACTCGGCTACCCCACGGCGAACCTCTCCACGCCGCGCTACTCGGCGATCCCCGCCGACGGCGTGTACGCCTGCCGCTTCGTGCACCGGGGCAGGGAGCTTGCCGCCGCGGTGTCGGTGGGCACCAACCCGACGTTCTCCGGGCGGGAGCGCCGCGTCGAGGCGTTCGTGCTCGACCTCGACGAGGACCTCTACGGGGAGCAGGTGGCCCTGGACTTCGTGTCCCGGCTGCGAGGTATGGAGCGGTTCGAGTCGACCGCGGAGCTGGTGACCCAGATGGACGACGACGTGGCGCGCACGCGGGCGGTGCTGCACGACGCGAACTGAGTGCGGCCGACTTGCGGCGTTCGGCACCCGGAACACCGTCGGGCTGGCAGGATGCGGCACCGGCGGGAAAGTCGAGAGGGGGTCCGCGGGTGGAGAAGCAGGCAACCGTCCAGCGCAACGTCGCCCAGCAGCGTGAGTGGTACGGGGAGCCCCTCGGTGACCGGGTGCGCCGGCTCGTCGTCGCTTTCGACGTCTCGCAGGCACAGCTGGCCGAGGTGCTCGGGCTGAGCCCCCCCATGCTGAGCCAGCTGATGAGCGGACGCCGGGGCAAGATCGGCAACCCCGCGGTGCTCGCCCGGATGGTGATGCTGGAGCGCCGCGTCCTCACCCCGGGCGTCGCCTCCGGTGACCCCGCCGGCATCCGGCGGGCTCTCGAGGAGGTGCGCGACTCCCGCCCCACCGTCGGCCGGCCCACCGTCGGCCGGGAGACCCTCCCGGTGGAGGAGCACGCCGACGAGACGCTGCTGTCGGGCCTGCGCACGGTGGTTCCGCCGCGTGAGCTGATGGCCGCAGCGGGCATCCTCGACGGCCCCTTCCCGATGCTGGCGGAGTTGCTTCGGCGTGCCGCGGGGGACAGCAGAGGCGGCTGACAGCGGAGGCGGGCGCAGAGTGGCTGATCGACCTCACCGCGACGCCATTGCCCTGGCGCCGCGCGCACGAGAAGGCCGCCGTCGTAGTGCGCGGCCGCTGACCGACCTGCTGCTGATCGTCTACCGGTGGCGGCCCACCGACAGCGACGGTATCGAGGTCCTCGGCGACGCGCAGCTGCTCGACTTCTGGCTGGAGCGGTGATCCGCGGCGGCAGCTTGCAGGTTCCTGCTGGCGCAGCGGTCTGCCCGACGTCGAACGCTCTCATGCGTACGGGTATGGCGCTTGGAGACCGTTGAACATAGGAAAGTGCCGTACGTTCACCGTGAGTAGATCCGTCCCCAGCGCGGATGACGTGCCAGCGATCAGGTAGTCGGCAGCCCCGATCCCCGGGTGGCTTCGTCGGTACGACTGGGCGTACGCGCCGGCATGGCGGGCGATGTCCTCGGTCACCGGGACCCAGTCCACCACTAGGAAGAAGCCCTCCAAGTCTGCTAGCTCGTTTCGACGGACTCCCGCCAGCAGTTCGAAGCGGGTGAGTTCGCTGGCGACCATGGTGTCTTCGGATCGGACCAGATCTTCCAGCAGCGCGGTGGCTCGGTGGTACCCCCTGAGGTGGTCGACGACCACCGACGTGTCGAGCAGCTTCAATGAGGCCCGATCTGTTCGAATCGCTCGTTGAGGTCTGTCCGCACATTCTCGACATACTCAGCGCCGGTGTCTGACCGATCCCGCCATGCCCCGGCAGAGGCTCGAAGCCCAGCGAGACGTGTCTCCGCTGTCTGGGCGCCGTACTGCGCGCGGATCGCTCTCCGGATCAGCTCGGAGCGAGACGCGCCGGTCCGCACCGCCGCCCGGCCAAGGAGACCTGCCTCCTCATCGTCCAGGTAGATCTGGGTTCGATGCATAGCGCCACTATACATCACCTGGCGTTGCCAGCGTGAGGGTGAACATTCCAGTGATCAGTGGGAGGCCGATAACGGTCGTCCTGATGGTCTTTGGTCTCACGGCACCACCACCTGTACGCCGCCCGCCATCAGTTCGAACCGTGCTGGGTCGCACTCCCGCACGTCCCCGTCGACGTTGAACGGGTTGCCCGGTGGCAGCTCGACCTCGATCAACCGGCCGCGGTGGTGGCTGACGTCGCGCTGCCCGGTCAGCCGCCCGCGACGCATGCCGTACGCCCGGCGCACCAGCCCTACCCGGGTCCCGGCGGGCACCACGGCAACGTCAAGGCGTCCGTCGTCACGTTGGGTGCCCCCGATCCGCGATCCATAGCCGAACGCGCCGGTGACGCCGATCACGACCTGCCACACGTCCCCGGTGAAGCACTCCCGACCGTCGCAACGCACCCGGCAGGGCAGGGTGGGCGCGGTGAGACCGGCCCGCAGGGCACCCACCGCGTAGGCGAGCGGGCCCAACCGGGGCTTGTGCGGCTCGGCGAGCCGGCTCGCGACGGCGGAGAGCCCGGCGGCCGCGGCGTTGACGAACGGACGCTCGCCTACCCGGCCGATCTCACTGCGTCGGACGGCGGCCGCTGGGTCGGCGGCCAGCCCGCAGGCCCGCTCGAGGTCCTCGGGAAGGCCCAGCGTCCGGGCGAAGTCGTTGGCAGTGCCGGTGGGGACCACAGCCAGCGGGATCCCAGCCTCGCGTGCGGCATCGGCGGCCACCCCGATCGAGCCGTCCCCACCGGCGACCACCAGCCGGTCGGTATCCGCGGGGAGCGAGCCGGCCCCCTCCAGCTCGTCGAGGGGCACCAACTGGACCCGGGCATCGCCCCGCTCGAGCAGTGCGGCGATCTTGTGGGGATCGGTCGAACCGCCCGACCGGGTGTTCGCAACGAGGGCAATCAACACAGCATGATCGTGCCCTACCCACCCCGACCACCAACCTCACCTGGTCCTCGCCGACACTCTGCGCCAGATTGGCCTGGCGGGCGGGTGCTGTTCGACCTGCCCGACCGCGACGCGGTCTGGGCGGTGCTCGACGAGAGCCGGGCCACGTGATCCTGCCCGACGTCAACGTTCTGGTGTACGCCTTTCGCTGGGAGACGGTTGCTCGCCGCGCTGGTCCGGGTGCACGGCTGTCGCATCGCCACCGCGGATCGCGGCTTCGCGCGCTTCCCTGGTATGCGGTTCTTCGATCCGGTGGCGTCCTGAACCGGGTTGCGGGCAACTTCGGCTCCCGCGTCCGAGCTGCCAGGCTGCACAGAGACGACACGGGCCGGACTGGTAACTTGAACGCAGAATGGCAAGTAATGGGTGTGGCTGCAGTCCGTGGCGGCCGCCACCGTAACGTCAAGTCCGGGGACAGTTCGTGCCTGACGGGAGTCACCGGCGTCGTGCGCGGCGAGCGAGGGCATCCTGAAGCGAGGACGTCCGGCCCTGCACGGTACAACCTTGAGGAGACGATTGACCTGTGGCGCTGTCCACTGCCGAGAAGACCGAGATCCTGTCCGAGTACGGGCTCCGCGAGGGGGACACCGGGTCCCCCGAGGCGCAGGTGGCCCTGCTGACGAAGCGGATCAAGGATCTCACGGAGCACCTGAAACAGCACAAGCATGACCACCACTCCCGTCGCGGCCTGCTGCTGATGGTCGGGCGCCGCCGGAACCTGCTGAAGTACCTGGCGAAGGTGGACATCGCGCGGTACCGGTCGCTCATCGAGCGACTCGGCCTGCGCCGCTGAGCCACGCCGCTGACCCGGGGTCGCGGCACCACAACTACACATCATCGCGCGCGGGCCGCGCGATCACCGACGTCGAGGCCGTCGCCTCCGGTCCTCGGTAGTGGCGCCCGGGATCACCTCCCGTGCCCGGGCGCTTCGATCGAAGACCGGCCGTCGTGCCTGCCCCGCGCCGGTGCCGTCCCCCGGCCCATGGTGCGAGGAGGAGAATTCTTGACGAACGCCACCGACGAGACCGTGCACGAGACCACCGCCGTGCTCGACAACGGCAGCCACGGCACCCGCACAGTTCGGTTCGAGACCGGGCGGCTCGCGCGGCAGGCCGCCGGTTCCGTCGTCGCCTACCTGGATGACGAGACCATGCTGCTCTCGGCCACCACGGTCGGCAAGCACCCCAAGGACCAGTTCGACTTCTTCCCGCTCACGGTGGACGTCGAGGAACGGATGTACGCCGCAGGCCGCATCCCCGGCTCGTTCTTTCGTCGCGAGGGCCGTCCTTCCACCGATGCCATCCTCACCTGCCGGCTGATCGACCGCCCGCTGCGCCCGTCGTTCGTCGACGGCCTGCGCAACGAGGTGCAGGTCGTCGTCACCGTGCTGAGCCTGAACCCGGACGACCCGTATGACGTGCTGGCGATCAATGCGGCCTCGCTCTCCACCCAGCTGTCGGGCCTGCCGTTCTCGGGTCCGGTCGGCGGGATGCGGATGGCTTTGCTCAGCCAGGAGGACGGCCCGAGCAGCTGGATCGCGTTCCCGACCCACGAGCAGCTCGAGCGCGCCGTGTTCGACATGGTGGTCGCGGGTCGCGTGGTCGGCTCGGGACCCGACGCCGACGTCGCGATCATGATGGTCGAGGCCGAGGCCACGGCGGCGACCACCGAGCTCGTGGCAGCCGGTGCACAGGCCCCGACCGAGGAGATAGTGGCCGCGGGCCTCGAGGCCGCCAAGCCGTTCCTGCGCACCCTGTGCGAGGCACAGCAGCAGCTCGCCGACGTGGCGACCGGGGAGCGGATCGACGTCCCGACGTTCCCCGCATACCAGTCCGATGTGCTGGAGGCGGTGCAGGGCGCGGTGGCCGAGGACCTCGCGCAGGCCATGACTATTGCCGGCAAGCACGAGCGCGAGAGCCGCGTCGACGAGCTCAAGGCGGCCTGCCTGGAGAAGCTCGGTGACCAGTTCGAGGGTCGGGCCAAGGAGGTCGGCGCGGCGTTCCGCTCAGTCACCAAGTCCGTGGTCCGCAAGCGCATCCTCACTGAGCAGGTACGCATCGACGGGCGCGGTCTCACCGACATCCGGCCGCTGTCGGCCGAGGTCGAGGTGGTCCCGCGGGCGCACGGCTCGGCGCTGTTCGAGCGCGGCGAGACCCAGATCCTGGGGGTCACCACGCTGAACATGCTGCGGATGGAGCAGCAGATCGACTCGCTGGGTCCGGAGACCCGCAAGCGCTACATGCACAACTACAACTTCCCGCCCTACTCGACCGGGGAGACCGGCCGGGTCGGTTCACCGAAGCGGCGCGAGATCGGCCACGGCGCGCTGGCCGAGCGCGCGCTGATCCCGGTGCTGCCGAGCCGCGAGGAGTTCCCCTACGCGATCCGGCAGGTCTCCGAGGCGCTCGGTTCCAACGGTTCCACCTCGATGGGCTCGGTGTGCGCGTCGACCATGTCACTACTCAACGCCGGGGTGCCGCTACGGGCGCCGGTCGCGGGAATCGCTATGGGGCTGGTGTCCGACGAGGTAGACACGGGGGGAACGCAGCCCGAAAGAAGATTCGTCGCGATGACCGACATCCTCGGCGCGGAGGACGCCTTCGGCGACATGGACTTCAAGGTCGCCGGCACGAGCGCGTTCGTCACCGCGCTGCAGCTGGACACCAAGCTCGACGGCATCCCGTCCGACGTCCTCGGCCGGGCGCTGAGCCAGGCCCGGGACGCCCGGTTGGCCATCCTCGAGGTGATGGCCGAGGCGATCGACGCCCCCGACGAGATGAGCCCCTACGCCCCGCGGGTCACCTCCGTCAAGGTACCGGTCGACAAGATCGGTGAGGTGATTGGACCCAAGGGCAAGATGATCAACTCGATCACCGAGCAGACCGGTGCGGACATCTCCATCGAGGACGACGGCACCATCTACGTCGGGGCGGCGGACGGTCCGTCGGCTGACGCGGCCATCGACATGATCAACGCAATCGCGAACCCGCAGCTGCCGAAGGTCGGCGAGCGGTTCCTCGGCACCGTGGTGAAGACCGCGGCGTTCGGCGCGTTCGTCTCGCTGGTGCCCGGCAAGGACGGCCTGGTGCACATCTCCAAGCTGGGCGGCGGCAAGCGCATCGGCAAGGTCGAGGACGTGGTCAACGTCGGTGACAAGCTGCAGGTCGAGATCGCCGACATCGACAACCGGGGCAAGATCAGCCTCGTCCCGGTGGCCGAGAACGAGACGCCGGCCGAGCCCGCTCCGGCCAGTTGACCGGCAGCCGTACCCCTTCCGCAGCCGCGGGCGCCACGGGTGTCCGCGGCTGCGGTCGTCCGGACGTCCCGGCCGTCCCGGCCATGGGACGCACCGTGCTGCCCTCCGGCCTGCGGGTGGTCACCGAGCACGTTCCGGGTGTGCGCTCGGCGGCGGTCGGGATGTGGGTCGGGGTCGGCTCGCGGGACGAGCCGGCCCCGCTCGCCGGGGCTGCGCACTACCTGGAGCACCTGCTGTTCAAGGGCACCGCGCGGCGCACCACGGCGCAGATCGCCGAGGAGATCGACGCGGTCGGTGGCGAGCTGAACGCGTTCACCTCCAGGGAGCACACCTGCTACTACGCGCACGTGCTCGACGAGGACCTCGCCCTCGCCGTCGACCTGGTGTGCGACGTGCTGGCCGACGCCCGGCTCGACCCCGCGGACGTGGACCTGGAGCGACGCGTCGTGCTCGAGGAGATCGCCATCCATGACGACGACCCCGAGGACCTGTTGGCGGACGAGTTCTGCGCCGCGCTGCTCGGCGACCACCCGTTGGGACGCCCGGTGCTGGGCACCGCGGCCTCGGTCACCGGGATGGGCCGGGACGCGCTGCACCGCTTCTACCGGCGGCGCTACACCCCGGAGCGGATGGTGCTCGCGGTCGCAGGCAACATCACTCACGAGGCCGTACTGGACATGGTGCAGCACAGCTTCGGCCATCGCCTGCGCGCCGTGACCGGTCCGGAACCCCCGCGCCGTGGTCGGGCGCGGATCACTGGCCGGCGCCGCTTGGTGGTGCGCACCGAAGACTGCGAGCAGGCCCACCTCATGCTCGGGGCGCTCGCCCTGGACCGGCACGACGAGCGGCGTCACGTGCTCGGCGTGCTCGACGCGGCGCTCGGTGGCGGGATGAGCTCGCGGCTGTTCCAGCAGGTGCGGGAGCAGCGCGGACTGGCCTACTCGGTCTACTCGGCGGTGGAGCACTACGCCGACACCGGCACCCTGTCCGTCTACGCGGGCTGCAGCCCCGATCGGCTCGGTGAGGTCACCGGCGTGATACGCGAGGTGCTGGCCGCGCTGGCTCGCGACGGTCTCACCGATGCCGAGCTGGCCCGGGGCAAGGGGCAGCTGCGCGGCGCCCTGGTGCTGGGGCTGGAGGACACCGGGTCCCGGATGAGCCGTCTGGGACGCGCCGAGCTGCACCACGCCGAGCACCTCGGCGTCGAGCAGGTGCTCGAGCGCATCGACGCGGTGCGCGGCGAGCAGGTCGCCTCGCTGGCAGGGGAGCTGCTGCGCCGGCCACTGACCGCCACCGTGGTCGGGCCGTACGCTGCCGCGGACGACCTGCCGGCCGAGCTCACGGAGTTGATCGCATGACCGCCGACGTACTCGGCTGCGCGGTGCCGTCGTGACGGCCCGTGGTGAGGACAACCCGATCCGGGTAGGGGTGCTCGGGGCGCGCGGCAGGATGGGCACCGAGGTCTGCCGCGCGGTGGACGCCGCGGAGGACCTGGAGCTCGTCGCGATGGTCGACTCCGGGGACTGGATGTTCAACGTCGCCGACGCTGGCGCCGAGGTGGTGGTCGACTTCACGCATGCGGGCGTCGTGATGGACAACATCCGCTTCTGCGTCGACCAGGGCATCCACGCCGTGGTCGGCACCACCGGCTTGGACGCCGCACGGCTGGAGCAGGTGCGCGAGTGGCTCACCCCGAAGCCCGAGCTCGGCGTGCTGGTGGCGCCCAACTTCGCGATCGGCGCGATCCTGTCCATGCGTTTCGCCGCGCTGGCCGCCCGGTTCTACGAGTCGGTCGAGATCATCGAGCTGCACCATCCGGGCAAGGCCGACGCACCCTCCGGCACGGCTGCCCGCACCGCCGAGCTGGTGGCGGCGGCCCGCGCCAAGGCGGGGATGGCACCGGCGCCGGACGCCACCACCACGGAGCGGGACGGCGCCCGCGGGGCCGACGTGGACGGCGTGCGGGTGCACTCGGTGCGCCTCGCCGGGCTGGTGGCGCACCAGGAGGTGTTGCTCGGCACCGCGGGGGAGACCCTGACGATCCGGCACGACTCGATCGACCGCGTCTCGTTCATGCCGGGCGTGTTGCTCGGCGTGCGCGCCGTGCTCGACCGCCCCGGGCTGACCCTCGGCCTGGAGCCCCTGCTCGACCTGTGACTGTCGGACCTGGCTGGCAGCATCGCGGGCGTGCAGACGATGGGCATTGCCGCCGCGCGGCGCACCGCGCTGGCGGCGCAGGGATTCGCCGATCCGCGCCCCGCCGGGTCCGTCACCCGGCGCCACCTGCTGCGGGTGCTGTCCCGGATCCGGCTGCTGCAGCTCGACTCGGTGAACGTGGTGACCCGGGCGCATCACGTGCCCGTCGCGAGCAGGCTCGGCCCGTACCCGCGGGAGCTGCTGGACCGCGCCGCCTGGTCGCACAGCGTGCGGCGGCCGCGGCTGCTCGTCGAGTGCTGGGCGCACGAGGCGAGCCTGGTGCCGGTGCGGGACTGGCCGCTGGTGATGTCCAGCATCCAGCCGCACCGGTTCTGGCAGGGCGCCGGTCAGCGAGTGGAGCGCGATCCGGTGCTGGTGGCCGACGTGCTAGCCGTGGTGAAGGAACACGGCCCGATCGGAGCGGGTGCGGTCGAGCGCGAGCTCGGCGGCTCGCCACGCCCGGCGGGCGGCTGGTGGAACCGCTCCGAGGTGAAGCGGGTCTGCGAGTGGCTCTTCGGGATCGGCGAGCTCACCACCGGCAGCCGCCGGCACTTCGAGCGGCTCTACGACCTGCCTGAGCGGGTGCTCCCGCGGGAGGTCCTGCACGCGCCGCGACCCGATCCGGCCGACGCGGTCCGGCGCCTCGTCGGGCAGGCAGCGACCGCGCTGGGCGTGGCCACCGAGCCCGATCTCCGGGACTACTACCGGATCGGGCACGCCGCCTCCAAGCGCGCGGTGGCGGAGCTGGTCGAGGCCGGTGAGCTCGAGCCGGTCAGGGTGCGCGGGTGGACCGCGCCCGCCTACCGGCACCGCGACGCGCGCACTCCGCGGCGCATCCCCTGCGCGGCGCTGCTCTGCCCGTTCGACCCGCTGATCTGGTGTCGCGAGCGCACCGAGCGGCTGTTCGGGTTCCGTTACCGCATCGAGATATACGTTCCCGAGCGCCAGCGCACCCACGGCTACTACGTGTTCCCGTTCCTGCTCGACGGTGAGCTCGTCGCCCGGGTCGACCTCAAGGCGGACCGGACGGCCGGAGTGCTGCGGGTGCCGGGCGCGTTCGCCGAGCGGGGAGTGGACACCGGTCGGATCGTCCCCGCGCTGACCGGCGCGCTCGGGGAGCTGGCAGGCTGGCTCGGGCTGGACGGTGTCGCGGTGGGGGAGAGCGGCGACCTCGCGGCCCCACTCAGGGTCCAGTCGTGACGAGGGCGTCCCCGGACCCGGTCCGGCCGCGGACGCGCAGGCGCGCGACGCCGTCTGCGGGCGGGTCTGCGAACGGGAGTTCGCTGCGCGCGTGCCCGGACCCGGAGCTGACGTCCACCTCGGCGAGCACCCCGGCGTGGACGCCGACCCGTAGCTGCCCGGAGCCGGTGGTCAGCTCGAGCGTGCCCGCCGTGGCATCACTGACGGTGAGGTCGCCGCTGCCGGTCTTCGCGGCCAGGTCGTCGGAGAGCACCCCGATCCGGACGTCACCGGAGCCGGTGTGCACGGTTCCGGCACCCTCGAGCGCGACGACGTCCACGCTGCCGGACCCGGTGCGGGCACGTAGCGCGCCGACCACCGAGCCGAGCCGCACGTCGCCCGACCCAGTCCGCACCTCGGCGGGGCCGGCGCAGCGCTGCGCCCGGAGGTCCCCGGACCCCGTGGAGACGTCGAGCCGCGCGGCGACGCCGTCCACCGTGACGTCGGCCGAGCCCGCGCGGGCCGTGACCGTCGAGCCGGAGGGAGCGGTGACGGCCACCACGAGGGGGACGGAGCGCAGCGGCATGTCCCGCGGTGCCTGCACCAGGAGACGGCCCTCGCCGTACTCGATGACGGTGAGGCGCACCGCCTCGGCAGCGAGCTCGCCGGGCGCGAGCTGGCCCGCCTGCTCGCCGAGCCAGCTCAGCAGGCCGCCGAGCCCGGTGGGCCATGAGGTCGCGGTGGTGTCGGGGGCGCGCACCGAGACGCTGGCGGACCCAGCGCCCGCCGCACCCTCGACCAGGCGCACGTCGGCGCGGCCCGCGCCCAGCTCCACGGTGATGTCGATCGGCCCGTCGCATTCGAAGTCCTGGTGACGCACGACGGTGGGATCGGTGTCGGTCATGGTCTCCTCCTCAGCCCTGGACCCAGCCCTGCACGCGGTTGCGCCCCCGTCCCCGGCGCTCCTCCGGCCACCCACCACGACGGCCCCCCCAGTGCCCGCCCGCGTCGAGACGGTCGGCAAGCGCGCCCTGCACCGCCTGCGAGACCCACGCGTTCAGCGACAGGCCCTGCTGCACCGCGGCCCGCTCCGCCTCGGCCTTGAGCTGGTCGATCAGCCGAAGGGTGATCCGGCTGACGTCGCCGCCCTCCGGGAACGGCCCGCCTGCGAACGGCTCCGCAGGCGGCGGTGGCGCAGTGGACCTACTGTCCTGGCGGTGCACGGCGACCCGGACGTCCCGCCCGTCCAGCCGCAGCTCCACCACGCGATCCTCCAGCGCCGCGGTCACCTCGGCCGCGAGGTCGGACAGCGCGTTCATGATCGCCAGGCGGGCGGCGGGCTCCAGGGCCGCGCCGAGCACCGCGGCGGTCTGGCGGGTCTGCTCGTCGCCCGCGGAGGCTGCGGCGGTGAGATCGTCTCGCAGCCGGGTGACGTAAGGAGTGAGGTCCATGACGTCACAATGACGTCATAAGTGACATCAGTCAAGCATCATCCTGCGGCAACGGTGCTGCGGCGGACGGTTACCCTGCTGGGGCTGAAAAGAGGAGGCACGTCGTGGGCGAACCGACAACGGTGCCGTTGCGGGTGCAGCTCGTCGCGAAGACCGAGTTCTTCCCGCTCGAGGACGTGTCGTGGTCCACCGACGCGGACGGGGGCGAGGCACTCGCGGAGTTCGCCGGGCGGGCGTGCTACCAGTCCTGGAGCAAGCCGAACCCAGCAACCGCGACGAACGCCGGTTACCTCCGCCACATCCTCGAGGTCGGGCACCTCTCTGTCCTGGAGCACGGCTCGGTGAGCTTCTACCTCACCGGGGTTTCGCGCTCACTGACCCACGAGCTGATCCGGCACCGGCACTTCTCGTACTCCCAGCTCTCCCAGCGCTACGTCCCAGAGCGGGACGCGGCGATGGTCGAGCCGGACGTGATCGCCGAGGACCCGGAGCTGCACGCGCGCTTCCTGGTAGCTGCGCGGGCGAGCCAGCAGGCCTACTGCGACCTGCTGGACGGCCTCGAGAAGCGGTTCGCGGACGAGCCCAAGGCCACGCTGCGGCGCAAGCAGGCGCGGCAGGCCGCCCGGTGCGTGCTCCCCAACGCGACCGAGACCCGCCTCGTGGTCACCGGAAACTACCGGGCATGGCGCCACTTCATCGCCATGCGCGCCACCGAGCACGCCGACGTCGAGATCCGCGCCCTCGCGGTCGAGTGCCTGCGCCGGCTGCAGAAGGCCGCAGCCAACGTCTTCGGCGACTTCGAGATCTCGGCGCTACCCGACGGCACGGAGATCGCCTCGAGCCCGTTCGTGACGGAGGGCTGAGATGGACCTCGACGACGCACGGGCGATCGTGGCCGAGCAGCACCACGCGGTGCTTGCGACCCTGCGCCGGGACGGCACCCCGCAGCTGTCCCCGGTCCTCGCGGCGGTCGACGACGACGGCCGGATACTCGTCAGCACCCGCCAAGGGGCATACAAGGTGCGCAACCTGCGCCGCGACCCCCGGCTGTGGCTGTGTGTCCTGCCGGACGGCTTCTTCGGACGCTGGGTGCAGCTCGCGGGTACCGCGGAGATCGTCGAGCTGCCGGACGCGATGGAGCTGCTCGTGGACTACTACCGCCGGGTGTCCGGCGAGCACGACGACTGGGACGACTACCGTGCGGCGATGCAGCGCGAGCACCGGGTGCTGGTGCGGATGGAGCTCACTGCGGCCGGTCCGGACCGCTCAGGCTGAGGCACGAACACAAGAGGATCACCGCGAGGAGCGCAGGCTAGCGAGGTGTTCGACGAGCTCGGTCCAGATATCCATGTGGTGGCGCGACTGGACGAGCCGCGACCCGGATCGTGGTCGGGATCGGCGACGCGTCGGCCGGGCAGCTGTGCGACCGGCACGAACATCACAGTGTCGGGCCTCGCCGCGAGCGACGCACCGTCCCGGCCGGGTCGGCCGTGGTGATCTCACCGCGTGCGTGCCGAGCACCCGCGGCGCGCCGCCGATATCGACCTCCGCGCGCTCCCGCAGCAGCACCCGGCGCACGGCCGCCACGGCCACACCCCCGACGGTGACCACGGCGGTCCGCCCCTGCCAGGTCAGCTCCGCGTACACGGCGCGAGTGTGCACCAGTGCCTCCACCGAACCCTCTGGTGCGGCCGGGTAGCGTCCAAGCTCATGAGCTCTGCCCCGACCGCAGCCCCGGGCCGGCCATTCGGCCAGGTGCTCACCGCGATGGTCACGCCTTTCGCCGCCGACGGCGCGCTCGACCTGGACACCGCGCAGAAGCTCGCCCACCAGCTGGTGGAGCGGGGGTGTGACGGGCTCGTGGTCAACGGGACGACCGGCGAGTCCCCAACCACCAGCGACGCGGAGAAGTCGGAGCTGGTGCGGGCAATCACGGCCGCAGTGGGAGACCGCGCCGCGGTGGTCGCCGGTGCCGGCAGCTACGACACCGCGCACTCCGTCGAGCTGGCGAAGCAGGCCGCGGCTGTCGGGGCACACGGGCTGCTGGTCGTCACCCCGTACTACTCGCGGCCGCCGCAGACCGGGCTCGTCGCACACTTCACCGCGGTGGCCGACGCGACCGAGCTGCCGGTGATGCTCTACGACATCCCGCCGCGCTCGATCGTGCCGATCTCGATCGAGTCGCTGTATCAGCTTGCCGAGCACCCGCGGATCGTCGCCGTGAAGGATGCCAAGGGCGATCTCGGCGGTGGGGCCGAGGTGATCGCCACCACCGATCTCGCCTACTACTGCGGCGACGACGTGCTCAACCTGCCGTGGCTCTCGGTCGGCGCCGTCGGGGTGGTCAGCGTGATCGGCAACGTGGTCGCGGACCGGTTACGGGAGCTGATCACCGCGTTCGAGGCCGGCGACGTGGCCGGCGCGCGGCGGGTGCACGCGTCCACGCTCGCCCTGGTCCGCGCCTTCTTCCGCGCCGGTGGGGTGGCGTTCGGCAAGGCCGCGCTGCGGCTGACCGGGCTTGACGTGGGCGAGCCGCGCCTGCCGATGATGGCCGCGGACCCCGACCAGGTCACCGCCATCTCGGCAGCGCTGGTCGAGGCCGGGGTCCTCGCGTGACGTCCTCGGCCGGAGCGGAGCTGCCCGTCCCGGGCGTGCCGACCGGCCGACCGCCGGCGCTGCCCGAGGGCGGGATGCGGGTCGTCGCGCTCGGGGGCATCGGCGAGATCGGCCGCAACATGACCGTCTTCGAGCACGCCGGGCGGCTGCTGATCGTCGACTGCGGAGTGCTGTTCCCGGAGGACGACGCACCCGGGGTGGACCTGATCCTGCCCGACTTCCGGCCCATCGAGGACCGGCTCGACGACATCGACGCCCTGGTGCTCACCCATGGCCACGAGGACCACATCGGCGCGGTGCCGTTCCTGCTGCGGCTGCGGCCGGACCTGCCGGTGGTGGGCTCGACGTTCACCCTGGCGCTGCTCGCCGCGAAGTGCCGCGAGCACCGGCAGAAGCCGCCCCTGATCGAGGTGCGGGAGGGTCAGCGCCACCGCGCCGGGCCGTTCGACTGCGAGTTCTTCGCCGTCAACCACTCCATTCCCGATGCGCTGGCCGTCGCCGTCCGCACCCCGGCCGGGCTCGTGCTGCACAGCGGCGACGTCAAGCTCGACCAGCTTCCGCTGGACGGCCGGCTGACCGACCTCGCGGGCTTCTCCCGGCTCGGTGACGAGGGTGTCGACCTGCTCCTGCTGGACTCGACCAATGCCGAGGTCCCCGGTTTCGTAACCCCGGAGCGGGACATCGGTCCGGTGCTGGACTCAGTGATCGCCCACGCCACCCAGCGGGTGATCACAGCCTGCTTCGCCAGTCACGTGCACCGGGTACAGCAGGTGCTCGACGTCGCCGCCGCGCGCCACCGCAAGGTCGCGTTGGTGGGCCGCTCGATGGTGCGCAACATGGGGGTGGCCGCCGACCTGGGGGTGCTGCGGGTGCCCACGGGGCTGCTGGTGGATCTCGACGAGGCGATGGCGATGCCCGAGCACCGGGTGGTGTTCGTGTCCACCGGTTCGCAGGGCGAACCGCTCTCCGCACTGTCCCGGATGGCCCGCGGCGAGCACCGGCAGATCACCATCCGTGAGGGCGACACCGTGGTGCTGGCCAGCTCGCTGATCCCGGGCAACGAGACCGCGGTGTTCCGGGTGGTCAACGGGCTCACCCGGCTCGGCGCGACCGTCGTGCACCAGGGGACGGCGAAGGTGCACGTCTCGGGCCACGCGCCAGCCGGTGAGCTGCTGTTCCTCTACAACGCGATCCGCCCGTCCAACGTCATGCCGGTGCACGGCGAGTGGCGCCACCTCCGTGCGAACGCTGCCCTGGCGGTCCGCACCGGGGTGCCCGCCGACGCCGTGGTGATCGCCGAGGACGGGGTGGTGGTGGACCTGGTGGACGGTCGTGCCGCGATCAGCGGACAGGTGGAGGTCGGGATGGTCTATGTCGACGGCTCCTCAGTCGGTGACGTCGGGGAGTCGACGATCTCGGACCGCCTCGTGCTCGGCGAGGGCGGCTTCATCGCGATCGTCGTCGCGGTGGACTCGCACACCGGCCGCGCGGTCGCCCAACCGACGGTGTCGGGGCGCGGGTTCTCCGACGATCCCAAGGCGCTCGACCAGGTGCTCCCGCTGGTGGAGGACGAGCTCACCCGCACCGAGGCGGAGGGCATCACTGAGCCGCACCGCATCGCCCAAGCCGTGCGCCGGGTGGTCGGCCGATGGGTGGCCAGCACCTACCGCCGCCGCCCGATGATCGTTCCCACGGTGATCCCCGTCAACTCCTGACCGGCGTCCCATGCACGTACCCCACGTGCCCGCGTGTGCTGTGACGAGCCGACTCCTGGGACGTGTGTTCCTGCTGGGACCGCAGGGACGATCGGGCTACGGTGGGGACATGGCAGGGCGGAGCACGGCGAAGACCACCCGAGCACGCGGCGCGGGGGCGGGGTCGCGATCGCGCCGCGCCCGCGCGAGCCGTTCGAGCCGACCGGCGACCCGGCGACCCGCATCCCGCTCCCGGTTCGGCAGCGGCACACTCGGCAGGGGTGCACTCGGCAGGGGTGCACTCGGCCAGGGGCTCGGCGCCGTCGGGAGCTTGCTCGCGCGGGGCATCGCTAGCCTCGCCCGGACCGTCGGGCGCACCAGAGAGCTCGATCCCGCGCACCGCCGCGACGGGGTGGCGCTGGTCCTGACCGCCGTGGCGGTGATAACCGCGGCCGGGGTCTGGTGGAACGCCGGGGGACCGGTGGGCACCCAGGTGGAGTACGGCTTGCGGACCGCGATCGGCTCCGCGGCGGTGCTGCTCCCCGCCGTGCTCGCCGTGGTGGCCGTGCTCCTGGTGCGCAGCGAGCCGGACCCGGCCACCCGACCGCAGCGGATCGTGGGATCCGTGCTGCTGGTGCTGGGCACGCTCGGGCTCTGGCACCTCGCCGACGGCGCGCCGGGAGGTCCCGCCGGTCGCTTCGAGGCCGCCGGGGTGCTCGGCTTCCTCGCCGCCGATCCCCTGGCCGACGGCCTGACGGGATGGGTGGCCGCCCCCCTGCTCGCGCTGATCGCCGTCTACGGTCTGCTGGTGCTCACCGGCACCCCGGTGCATGCGGTGCCGGAGCGACTGCGCACGCTCACCGGGCACCGAGCGCCGGCCGGCGACGGGGCCGACGGGACTGACACCGGGGACGCCGGCACCGACACCGGGGACGCCAGCACCGTCACCGGCACCCCGCCCCCCCGGCTGCGCCGGCCGTCCCGGCGCCGGCAGGGCGCGCAGGCTGCCGAGGCGAGAACCGAGGGGGCGCCCGCCGACATCCCGGCCGAGACCGAGGTTCCGGCCCGTCCGGCTACCCGGCCGGACAAGGTCGCCGCCACGCCACCCGCCGAGGAGAAGCCGTCCGCCGGGCATGCGGCGTCGCGGGCCGTGGAGGGTGACTACCGGCTGCCGCCGCCGGACCTGCTGACCGACGGCGACCCGCCCAAGGTCCGCAGCCGGGCCAACAGCATGATGATCGAGTCGATCACCGGGGTGCTCGAGCAGTTCGCCATCGACGCCCAGGTCACCGGATTCACCCGCGGCCCGACCGTCACCCGTTACGAGGTGGAGCTCGGCCCCGGCGTCAAGGTGGAGAAGATCACCGCTCTGGCTCGCAACATCGCCTACGCTGTGGCCACCGACAACGTCCGGCTGCTCGCGCCGGTCCCGGGCAAGTCCGCGGTCGGGATCGAGATTCCCAACACCGACCGGGAGACGGTGCGCCTGGGTGACGTGCTGCGCTCGTCCTCCTCGCGGCGCGACCAGCACCCGATGGTGATCGGGCTGGGCAAGGACATCGAGGGTCACTTCGTCTCGGCAAACCTCACGAAGATGCCGCACCTGCTGGTGGCCGGCTCCACCGGCTCCGGCAAGTCGAGCTTCGTCAACTCGATGCTGGTCTCGCTGCTCTCCCGGGCCACTCCGGACGAGGTCCGGATGATCCTCATCGATCCGAAGATGGTCGAGCTCACCCCCTACGAGGGCATCCCGCACCTGATCACACCGATCATCACCCAGCCGAAGAAGGCCGCCGCCGCACTGGCGTGGCTCGTCGAGGAGATGGAGCAGCGCTACCAGGACATGCAGGCAAGCCGGGTGCGCCACATCGACGACTTCAACCAGAAGGTGCGAGCCGGAGAGATCCAGGCGCCGCCGGGCAGCGAGCGGGAGTACCGGCCCTACCCCTACGTCCTGGCGATCGTCGACGAGCTGGCCGACCTGATGATGACCGCTCCGCGCGACGTCGAGGACGCCATCGTGCGGATCACCCAGAAGGCGCGTGCCGCGGGCATCCACCTGGTGCTGGCCACCCAGCGGCCATCGGTTGACGTGGTCACCGGACTGATCAAGACGAACGTGCCGTCCCGGCTGGCCTTCGCCACCTCCTCGCTCACCGACAGCCGCGTCATCCTGGACCAGCCCGGCGCGGAGAAGCTCATCGGCATGGGCGATGCGCTCTACCTGCCGATGGGCTCCTCGCGACCGGTGCGCGTCCAGGGTGCATTCGTCACCGACCGAGAAATCTCAGCGATCGTCTCCTTTTCCAAGGACCAGGCCACCCCGGACTACACCGAGGGGGTCACCGCCGCCAAGGCAGGCGAGCAGCAGGAGATCGACCCCGACATCGGCGACGATCTCGACCTGCTGCTGCAAGCCGCCGAGCTCGTGGTCACCTCCCAGTTCGGCTCGACCTCGATGCTGCAGCGCAAGCTCCGCGTCGGCTTCGCCAAGGCAGGGCGACTGATGGACCTGCTGGAGAGCCGCGGCGTGGTGGGCCCCTCGGAGGGGTCCAAGGCCCGCGACGTGCTGGTCAAGCCGGACGAGCTCGACGGGCTGCTCTTCTCGATTCGCGGCGGTGGTCCCATCCTCGACGACGAGTGATCCTCGGCTGTCCGGAGCGCATGGGTCAGAGGGTGAGCAGCATCCGGGTGTTGCCCAGGGTGTCGGGCTTGACGAAGGGAAGGTCGAGGAACTCCGCGATGCCCTCGTCGTGGGAGCGGCGCATCTCCGCGTAGACCTCCGGCGACACCGGGGTGCCGGCGATCTCGATGAAGCCGTGCCGGCTGAAGAAGCGCTCCTCGAAGGTGAGCACGAACACCCGCTGCAGGCCAAGCTCGCGAGCGTGGGAAACGAGTTGCCCGACCAGCGCGCTCCCGATCCCGAGCCCACGGGCCGACGGGTGGACCGCCAGGGTTCGGATCTCCGCCAGGTCCTCCCACAGGACGTGCAGCGCGCCGCACCCGACGACCACTCCGTGGTGCTCGGCGATCCGGAACTCCTGTACGTCCTCGTAGAGCGTCACGAGCTGCTTCGCCAGCAGGACCTGGCCCGCATAGTGGTCCACCAGCGCCTTGATTGCGCGGACGTCGCAGATCCGCGCCCTGCGCACCAGCACGGCAGGGGTGTCGGAGCTCGGCGGCACGGACGAAGGGTATCCAGCGGGTGACACCCACTACCCTGGGACGCCCGATACCCTGGCAACCGTGCCCACCCCTCCTGCTGCGCCCCGGGTCGCCCTGCTCACACTCGGCTGCGCGCGCAACGACGTCGACTCCGAGGAGCTCGCCGGCCGGCTGACCGGGGACGGCTGGGAGCTGGTGGACGCCGAGCAGCGGGCGGACGTCGTGGTGGTGAACACCTGTGGCTTCGTCGCCTCGGCGAAGAAGGACTCCGTCGACACCCTGCTCGAGGCGGCCGACACCGGCGCCAAGGTGGTGGCGGTGGGCTGCCTCGCCGAGCGCTACGGCGCCGAGCTCGCCGAGAGCCTGCCGGAGGCCGACGCGGTGCTGGGTTTTGACTCCTACCCCGACCTCGGGAACCGCCTGCGCGAGGTGCTGGTCGGCGACCCGCCGACCTCCCATCAACCCGTCGACCGCCGCAGCATGCTGCCGATCACGCCGGTGGCCCGCCCGGCGGTGTTGGCGGCCGGCCCGGTGCTGCCCGGGCACGGCTGGGGACCGCGGACGCCGCGCCGCCGGCTGGACGACTCGCCGGTCGCCCCACTCAAGATCGCCTCCGGATGCGACCGGCGCTGCGCGTTCTGCGCCATCCCGTCGTTCCGCGGGGCGTTCGCCTCCCGCCCGAGTGGTGAGGTGCTCGCCGAGGCGGCCTGGCTCGCCGACCAGGGCGTGCGCGAGCTGGTGCTCGTCAGCGAGAACTCCACCTCCTACGGCAAGGACCTCGGCCGCCCGGACGCGCTGGCCGAGCTGCTCGCCGGTCTCGCGGCGGTGCCCGGCATCCTGCGTATCCGCGTCTCCTACCTGCAGCCCGCGGAGACGCGGCCGGGGCTACTCCGCGCGATCGCCGGCACGGCTCGGGTGGCCGACTACTTCGACCTGTCCTTCCAGCACGCCAGCGAGCCGGTGCTGCGCCGGATGCGCCGCTTCGGCTCCCGCGATTCCTTCCTCGGCCTGCTGGACCAGATCCGGGCGCTGGCGCCGCGGGCCGGGGCGCGCAGCAACGTCATCCTCGGCTTCCCGGGGGAGACCGAGGACGACGTGGCCGAGCTCGAGCGGTTCCTCATCGAAGCCCGGCTCGACGCGATCGGAGTGTTCGGCTACTCCGACGAGGACGGCACCGAGGCCGCCGGCCACGCCGGAAAGCTCGACGCCGACACAATCACCGAGCGGGTGGCCCGCATCTCGGTGCTCGCCGAGGAGCTCACCTCCCAGCGCGCTGACGAGCGGGTGGGGGAGCTGGTGGACGTGCTGATCGAAGCAGCGGCCGACCGGGACATCTCCGACCAGGACATCTCCCACCAGGACATGTCCCAGCACGACACCCTCGGCCGGGCCGAGCACCAGGCACCCGAGGTCGACGGGGTCTGCGTCCTGAGCGAGGACGGGTTCGCGGTCGGTGACCTGGTCCGCTGCCGCGTGGTGGGGGCCACGGGAGTGGACCTGGTGGTTGAGCCGGTGGAGGTACTGGTCGCGGCGGGCGGCACCGCGTGAACCCGCCGGGGCAGGACTGCCCCGCCGACGCCGGCCAGCCGGCTGCACTGCTGAACCCGGCCAACCTGCTCACGATGTCCCGGCTGGCACTGGTGCCGGTCTTCCTGCTCGCGCTGCTCGTGGCCGACGGCACCGACCCGCTGTGGCGAGCCACCGCGGCCCTGGTGTTCGCCGTCGCGTCGCTCACCGACCGCCTCGATGGGGACCTGGCCCGCCGTCGTGGCCAGGTCACCGACTTCGGGAAGATCGCCGATCCGATCGCGGACAAGGCCCTGATCGGGGCGGCGCTGGTGGGACTGAGCGTGCTCGGGGAGCTGCCGTGGTGGGTCACGGTGCTCATCACGGTCCGCGAGGTCGGGGTGACCGGGCTGCGGTTTTGGGTGCTGCGGCATGGCGTGATCCCGGCGAGCCGCGGCGGGAAGGTCAAGACCTTCGCCCAGACCGTCGCGATCGGGCTGTACGTGCTTCCGCTCCCACCGGCAGCGGAGCCGGTGTGCTGGGTGGTGATGGGGATCGCGCTCGTGCTCACCGTCGTCACCGGCATCGACTACCTGGTCCAGGCCCTGAGGCTGCGCGTCACCGCGCGGCGGGCCGTCGTCACGCCCTAGACGGTCCGGAATGCCACACCGGTCGGAGGCGTTCGCCCTGAGCGGACGGGGTTCGTCCCGCGCCGCTTGTGCCGTCTCGGTACGGTGGGAGGAACCGCGGGGAGCGCGACCCCAGCTGGTTCAGGAAAGGGGAGGCCGCGATGGCCGTGCTGTTACGGGAGGCGATCGGTGATCGCCTGCGTCGGACCCGGACCTCCCAGCACCGCACGCTGCGCGAGGTGTCCCGGGAGGCCCGGGTGAGCCTGGGCTACCTGTCGGAGGTCGAGCGCGGTCGCAAGGAGGCCTCCAGCGAGTTGCTCGCCTCGATCTGCGGCGCCCTCGAGCTGCCGCTGGACGAACTACTGTTTCGGGTCGCGGGTGACGTGGGGCCCGGCACCGCCGCGCAGGTCCCCGACACGGTGCCCGACGAGCTGGTCGACGCCACGATCCGTGCCGCGGATCCCGAGGGCGGGCGGCACGTCGTTGCGGCCCCCGGGGGGCGTCTGGCTGAGCTGCGGAGGAGCCCGGCCAGCGACTCCGCACCGGGCGGGCCGCGGGCGATGGCCGGAGTCGCGGCCTGACCTGTTCCCGAGGGGCACCCCAGTGATCTCCCGGGGTGTATGGAACCGCTGCTGGATACCTGACACGATGGGGTGGGCATGCGGCTCCTGGGAGGGGGTCGGGTCGTAGCAACCGGCACGCGGAGGACAGGGGCGATCATGGCCAACCCGTTCGTGAAGGGCTGGAAGTACCTCATGGCGGCCTTCTCGTCGAAGATCGATGAGCACGCCGATCCCAAGGTGCAGATCCAGCAGGCAGTCGAGGAGGCGCAGCGCCAGCATCAGGCGCTCTCCCAGCAGGCCGCCGCGGTCATCGGGAACCAGCGCCAGCTGGAGATGAAGCTGAACCGCCAGCTCGGTGAGGTCGAGAAGCTGCAGTCCTCGACCCGGCAGGCCCTGGCCCTGGCCGACCAGTCCCGCGCCGCGGGTGATGTTGAAAAGGCGACGCAGTACGAGAACTCCGCTGAAGCCTTCGCCGCCCAGCTCGTCACCGCCGAGCAGTCCATCGAGGATCTCAAGTCGATGCACGATCAGTCGTTGCAGGCTGCGGGGCAGGCCAAGCAGGCGGTGGAGCGCAACGCGATGGTGCTGCAGCAGAAGATCGCCGAGCGGACGAAGCTGCTCTCCCAGCTGGAGCAGGCGAAGATGCAGGAGCAGGTCTCCGCGTCACTGCGGTCGATGACCGAGCTGGCGGCACCGGGCACCACTCCGTCCCTGGACGAGGTGCGGGACAAGATCGAGCGGCGGTACGCGAACGCGATTGGTTCAGCCGAGCTCGCCCAGAACTCCGTGCAGGGCCGCATGCTCGAGGTGCAGCAGTCCACGGTTCAGATGGCCGGGCACTCCCGGCTGGAGCAGATCCGAGCCTCCATGCAGGGCGGCCCCGCCGGCGAGGTGACCGGCGGGGAGCAGCAGCAGCTGACTGCACAGCCGCAGACTTCGCAGGATCAGGTGTCCCAGGGCCAGCAGGCGGCCCAGGATCAAGTGCCCCAGGGCCAGCAGCAGCCCGGCCAGGTCTGACCCCCGGTGAGCACCGTGTCCCGGCGGCCGCTGGCCTTCGAGCTCACCGAGATGGTCGGCCAACAGGTGCGCTGGGCCATTGCCTCGGTGCGCGATCCGCGCGCCCGGGCACTGCGGCGCCGGCGGCGTGCTCGACGTTTCACCGCGGTCTACGCCGGGACGGCGGCGTTGACCGGCACGGTCACCGCCACCCTCGGCAGCCTGCCGGGAGTGCTCGAGGTCTCGGAGATCGCAGGCGGGTCGGTGACCGCGCTGGCGCTCGTCGGGGCCGGCACGGCGGGGCTCCGCGCGCTGCGGCTGCACCGCACCCCGCTGCCCGCGCCGGCGTCACCCCCGTTGCCGCCGTCGGGATCCGCGGCCCGCGCGCCACTGGCCCGGCTCGCATCCGCCGAAGCCGGCCTCGACGAGCTGCTCGAGCTGCTGGCCCGGCCCCGGCATGGTGCGGCGGTGCTGTCCCCGGACTCTGCGGTGTCGATCCGGGACGCCGCAGCGGAGGCCGGTGCCATGTTGCGTGGCACCGCGGCGTCACTGCAGGCGGTGGAGCGCACCGTGCCCACCGCCCCGCCCGGGGAGCGTGCCGCGCTCGCCGAGGCGGTGCACCTGCTGGCCCAGCGGCTGGACGAGGGCGTCGACGAGCTCAGCCGGCTCGTCTCGGCTGCCGGCCATGCGGTGGCTGCCGGCAGTGCCGGGACCCCGCGGGCGCGTCTCACCGAGGCAACCGACCGGCTCGCCGGGCTGGCGGCGGGTCTCCGCGAGCTCGCCGACCCGCATTGAGCTCGCCGACTGCGTGAGCTCGCCGACCGCGTTGAGTTCACCGGCTCGACTGGGTGCGGCCGCTGGGAGGGTCAGCAGGGGCGCGGCGGCGGGTGCGGGCCCGGCTGACAGGTCGGGCAGTAGTAGGTGATCCGCTCGCGGACCGGGTTCTCCGGTGGAGCCTGGGCCGCGGTGCGCACCACGGTCCCGCACCGGCGGCACGGCCGGCCGCCACGCTCGAACACCCAGTGCTGCGCGTCCGGTCCCAGCGCTCCGGTGGTGGACTGCTCGGGTCGCTCGGCGTTGCGTGCCAGCAGTTCCCGGGACAGCCGGACGGCCTCGGAGGCGTCGACGTCCTCGACCGGTGTCCACGGGGAGGCCCCGAGCAGGAAGCACACCTCGGCTTTGTAGAGATTGCCGACTCCGGCCAGAACGGTCTGGTCCAGCAGCGCGAGGCCCAGCTCGCGGTCCGGTCGCGCGACCAGTCGCCGTACCGCCTCGGCCGCCGCCTCCGGCCCCCATCCGGTGCCGAGCAGGTCCGGGCCGAGGTGGCCGATCAGGCGGTGCTCCTCGGTGGTCGGCAGCACCGCCATGTCGTGCAACCGGAACCCGACGGCCAACCGGTCGGGCACCGCGAGTACCGCGCGAACCTGGTGATCGGGTCCCCGCCAACGCCGTCCGGGTGCGTAGAGGTGCCAGGACCCG
Source organism: Pseudonocardiaceae bacterium (assembly GCA_035640155.1). GTDB lineage: Bacteria > Actinomycetota > Actinomycetes > Mycobacteriales > Pseudonocardiaceae > JALYQB01. The sequence goes on along the minus strand of DASQWR010000039.1, from coordinate 14,655 downwards.
TCCATTCGGAAGTGGGTGTGCAGGCTCCGCCCGTCGTCGAACCGGATGAGCAGGTGCTTGCCGACGCTGAGCACCTCGGAGACGACGAGACCGGCGAGATCCACCGCGAACAGCCGCGGATGACGCAGCTCTCCGCGCACCAGCCGCTGCCCACCCAGCGCGGTGTGCAGCCTGCGCCCGGCCAGCCACACGCTGTCGCCCTCGGGCACGCTGCCATCTTATTGGCCATTTTTGTTGGGCCATACGAGCCGTCTTACGGTCACGGCGGTCCGCATCGGTGGCCCCGTAGGGTGCTCGCCATGCGAGCGTCCGCCGTGCATCGTGCACTGGAGATCGAGCTGGTGGCCACTCGCCGGCGGCTCGGCGGGGCACCGCGGGTACTGGACGTAGGTGGTGGCAGCGGTGTGTGGGCGGTGCCGCTGGCCCGCGCCGGGTGCACCGTGACCGTGGTGGACACCAGCCCCGACGCGCTGGCCACCCTGCGACATCGAGCCGGCGAGGCCGGGGTGACCGACCGCATCACTGCAGTGCAGGGCGATGCCGACAACCTGGGTGACGCGGTGCCCGCCGCGAGCGCGGACCTGGTGCTCGGGCACGGGATACTCGAGGTCGTCGACGACGTGCGTTCCGCCGTGGTCGCCCTCGCCGCCGCGGCCGCCCCTGGCGGAGCGGTGTCGGTGCTGGTGGCCAACCGGCATGCCGCGGTGCTCGGCCGCGCCCTGGCCGGCCGGCTGGTCGAGGCCCGGACGTTGCTGGAGGACCCGGACGGCCGATTCGATACCACCGACCCGTTACTACGGCGCTTCACCACGATCGAGCTGGTGGCGCTGCTCGAAGACAGCAGCCTCGCGGTGGAACGGCTGCAGGGTGACGGTGTGCTGAGCGACCTGGTGCCCGGCAGTGTTCTCGAGGCGCATCCCGGGGCAGCGGAGCAGCTGAGCGAGCTGGAGCTCGCCGCGGCTGGTCATGCTCCCCTGCGGGACATCGCCAGCCGGCTGCACGCTCTAGCCCGGCGCGGCTGACGCACTCGGCGCCCAACCGGTGTCGGTGGCCACGGCTAACCTCGGATCCCGTGGGACGCAGCGCGGAACTGCCGCGGCGACCGAGCCCGCCCAGGCCGGCGGAGGCGCCGCCGGACGACGGCGGATGCGGTGTGCTGCATGTAGACATGGACGCGTTCTACGCCTCGGTGGAGATCCGGGAGCGTCCCGAGCTGGCCGGGTTGCCGGTGGTGGTGTCCGGCGCCGGGACCCGCGGGGTGGTGCTCTCGGCGAGCTATGCGGCCCGCGTGTTCGGCGTGCGGTCGGCGATGCCGGTGGCTCGGGCCCGCCGGCTGTGCCCGCACGCACACTTCCTGCCCCCGCGCTTCCCGTACTACATCGACGTCTCCCACGGTGTCATGGAGATCTTCCGCTCGGTGACCCCGCTCGTGGAGCCGCTATCGCTGGACGAGGCGTTCCTCGACGTGAGCGGTGCGCTGCGCCGCCTTGGCATGAGCGCTGCCGTGGTGGGGGAGTGGATCCGCGGTCAGGTGTTCGACGTCCACCGGGTCACCTGCTCGGTCGGGGTGGCGCCGAGCAAGTTCCTCGCCAAGCTCGCATCCGGGCTGGCGAAGCCGGACGGGCTGCTCGTCGTACCGGTGGGCGAGGTGCTCGGCTTCCTGCACCCGCTGCCGGTGTCCGCGCTGTGGGGGGTCGGCGAGCGCACCGCCGAGTCGCTGCAGCGGCTGGGCTGCTGCACGGTTGGCGATGTGGCGGCCACCCCGCTACCGATGTTGCGCGGGGCCGTCGGAGTCGCCGTGGCCGAGCACCTGCACGCCTTGGCGCACGGGCGGGACGAGCGGGCAGTGGTTCCCGACGTCGCCGAGAAGTCGGTCGGCGCAGAGGAGACCTTCGAGGTGGACGTGTCCGAACGGGCCCTGCTGGAGCGTGAGCTGCTCCGGCTCTGCGAGCGCACCACGGCCGGTCTGCGTCACAGGCGGCTGCGCGGGCGCACCGTCACGCTCAAGCTGCGGTTTCCCGACTTCACCACCCTGACTCGCTCCCGCACGCTACCCGAGCCGGTCGACGGTGGCCGTGCAGTGCACTCCGTGGCGCGGGCACTGCTCGATGCGCACCTGCCCGTGGGGGTCCGGGTCCGGCTGATCGGGGTGCGGGTCGAGCAGTTGGTCGGGGGAGCCGGCGCGGAGCAGCTCAGCCTGGACGACCGGGGCCCGGGGTGGTCCGACGCCGAGCGGGCGGCCGACGCGGCACGGGCACGCTTCGGCTCCACGGCGGTGCGGCCCGCGACCCTGCTCCATGGGCTGCCGGAGGCTCCGCACTCACCACGTCACGTGGATCCGGCACCACCGCGGTGAATCGGGTGCCGGATCGGGTAGTCCGAACCGGCCGGGACTCGTATCCTCGTTGTGGGGCCCTCGGGTGGGCACCCGCCGGACTCGGCGGTTACCGTCGAGCCAGCATCTATTGCCTTGAAGTGCCGGAGGAGGAGCCATGCCACTCTCCGAGCACGAGCAGCGTCTGCTCGAGCAGATCGAGCGCGCGCTCTATGCGGAGGACCCCAAGTTTGCCTCGAACGTGCGGGGCGCGCGCCTGCGCAGCCCGTCGCGCCGGCGGCGGCTGCAGGGGATTGCAGTGTTCGTGCTGGGGCTGGTGCTCCTCGTCGTCGGTGCTGCCGTGATGAGGTTGTGGGTCGCCGGTGTGCCCGTGGTGAGCGTCCTCGGGTTCCTCGTGATGTTCGCCGGAGCCGCTGTTGCCATCCTCGCCCGCGGTGGTGGTGGGCGGGACACCGCGGCGGGGGAGCGGAGTGGCCAGCCCCCGCCAGGTGGGGCCAAGAGCGGGCTGGCCCAGCGCATGGAGGAACGTTTCCGCCGTCGTTTCGAGGAGCGGTAGGTGTAAGACAGCCGGGCCGCTGCACTGGTCACAGGCAGTCCCGAGGGATCGTGCGGTGCCAGTTCCGGCACAACGTCCGCTGGTCCCCCTCGTAGCCGTCGAGCCGGGCGTGCAGGTGGAACTCGGTCTCCGTGCAGGTCAGCTCGGTATGGGTGACGGATCGGGCGTTCCAGCCCTCGCGGGAGAAGGACATGGTCCACTCCGTCTCGCCCCGGACCGAGGAGAAGTCGTTGGCGACCGCGCTGTAGCGCTCCCAGGCCCGCCGCGCGACCTCGAGGCCGATGGCGTCGTAGCGCACCACCCCGGCATCCTTCACGATCTCCAGCGCCCAGGTGTACCCGACGAGGTCCCGCGAGACCGTCCATCGGTGATCGCCCGGCCGCAGCCGCGTGATGCTGATCGGCTCCGCACCCTCGGGCTCCCCGAACGGGCGCAGCGCGTCGTCGGACTCGCCGGCTGCGCGGACCGGTAGCGTCAGTGTGCTGGACCCGGCGTGCACCTGCAGGCGCACGGGCCGCGGTGGGGGCCAGGCGAGCGGCCAGTACGAAGTCGACAGCGCCAGCCGGATGCGGTGCCCGGGCGGGAACGCCTGCCCCACCCCGTTCAACCGGACCCGGACCCGATACCGCTGCCCCGGCTCGAGCGCCTCCGGGGCGTCGTGGGAGTCACGGTGGGTGAGGTTGAGCAGGCCGTAGGTCACGCGGGTGGCGGCCCCATCGGGGCCGACGTCCGAGAGCCGCGCCGCGACCATCGCGACCGGCTCGCTGGCCGCCACCTCCAGGTCCACCACGGGCGCGCCGAGGATCTCGCAGCGCTCGGTGAGGACGTCGGTGTCGAACACCAGTGAGCCGCCGTCCTCCTCCCGCTGGTCGTAGGGAAGGTCGGGCGGAGCGCTGTAGGACGCCCACTTGCCCGCGAACTGCCCGACCGACAGCGGTGACTGGATGGTCAGCACCTCGGGATTCACGAGCTCGCCGGGGGGCGCGATGCGGTGCGCAACGAGAGTGTGCTCGGTCGGCGCGACATGCGGCGACGGCCAGCGCGGCTCGCCCACCCAGCGGCCCGGCCGGTCCTTGTACGCGGTGGACGGTGGCACGCTCTCCTGCATCCAGGCGCGCAGCATCGGCCCGTCCATGACGTCGTTGTCGACGCCGGAGAGCCAGTGGTCCCACCAGCGAACGACCTCCTGCAGGTAGCCGATCGCGGGACCCGGTGCGCCGAGGTGGGGATACCGGTGCGACCAGGGCCCGATGAGTCCCTTTCGGGGCACGTCGAGGTGCTCGATCAGCCGGAACACGGCGTTGGAGTATCCATCGGCCCACCCGCTGGAGGCCAACACCGGCACCTGCACGGCCGCGTAGTCCTCGCTGATCGAGGCGCGCCGCCAGTAGCCGTCGCGGCGTTGGTGCGTCAGCCACTCGTCGATCCACGGCCCCGCGGCCTGCAGGCGCTCCTGCCACATGTCGCGCCACCGGTCCCCGACGAGGGCCGGGTCCGGGGGGCACGTGACGCGGGCGAACATCGTGCCCGCCTCGGCCAGGTTGTCCGACAGCAGGCAGCCGCCCATGTAGTGCATGTCGTCCTCGTACCGCTCGTCGGTGAACGAGGCGATGACGATCGCGCCGAGCGACGGCGGCCTGCGCGCCGCGACCTGCAGCGCGGTGAAGGCGCCCCAGGAGATGCCCATCATCCCGGTCCGGCCGGTGCACCAGGGCTGGTCGGCGAGCCACCCGAGGACGTCCTCGACGTCGCGGTGCTCGGTCTCGGTGTACTCGTCGAGGAGGACGCCTTCCGACTCACCGGTGCCACGCAGGTCCAGCCGCAGGCACGCGTAACCGTGCCCGGCGAGGTAGGGGTGGTGGATCGAGTCGCGGTGCGCGCTGAAGTCCCGCTTGCGATAGGGGATGGCTTCCAGGATGCCCGGTACCGGCTCCCGGTCGGATGCCACGGGGCGCCACAGCCGCGCCGCGAGGCGGATGCCGTCCCGGGCGGGGATCTCGACGTGCTCGTCCTCGGTGATCTCGTGCGGCAGCCGGGTGACCGTCCGCATCAATCGTCACCGGCCCGGTCGTCGTCATCGAACTCGTACCGCAGCGCCGCAATCGTCCGCTCGTACTTGTCCACCAGGTCCGCCTCGTCGTCGGCGGCGACGATGATGTCGGTGAGCTCGAAGCTGTAGCTGTCCTTCGGGTGGGGGGACTCCGACAACCGCCGGCCCTCCTGCGCCACCGGGTGCACCGCCACCCCCGGGATCTCCCGCTGCACCCGCTCGATCTCCTCCTGGGTCGGCCCGCGGAGCAGCAGGCCGTCGCGGAAGCGCCGGTGGTACCACTTGGCTGCGATCCCCCAGCGGCCCTGCCGGTGCGGCAGGCGCGGATCCCGCCCGAGCGCAATGCTCAGCATGGCGTGGTGGTTCGGCGCGCCGTCGACGTGATCGAACAGCGCGGCGTGCGACTGCGAGTGCCGCGGGTTGATCTCCAGGAGATTGATCGCACCGGTCTCCGGATCGTGGAAGAACTCGATGCTGAAGGTCGAGTTGTCCAGCCCGATCTGCGTGATCACCCGCTTCGAGATGTCGGCGAGGTGCTGCTGGATGTCCTCGCTGCGCTGCGACGGGTACTGGTGACGCAGGAAGGTCGAACTGCCCGGGTAGTCGATCGAGTCGAGTACCCCGTACACGGTGACCTCACCCTCGAACACGTACCCCTCCGTCGCGACCTGGTCGCCGGGCAGCGCCTCCTCCGCGAGGCACGCCTGCCCGCCGATCGCCGCGATCTCCGGGGGCAGCTCCAGCTGGTCGAGCACCCACTGGAACGGCTCCCCCACCCGCCCGATGCCCTTCCGGATGGCGGCGACGGCGTCGGCGAAGCCCGCATCGTCGTCGACCTGGAAGGCCAGCTCGGAGGAGAATCCCTTGATCGGCTTGAGCCACATCGGGTACGCCAGCTCGGCGGGTGGCCGCGGGTCGCCCGCGAGGTCCACCAGCGCGAACCCAGGATGCTCGTCGATCACCTTCTGCTGCTCGAGCCTGCTCCAGTACTTGTGCTCGCACTTGACGATCGCCTCCAGCGGCGCGCAGTGCGCACCGTTCTGCTCGCACAGTTGCTGGCAGAGGATCGGCACCATCGACGTCACCGGGAAGTCCCAGAAGCCGACGATCGCGTCGACCGTCCCGTCGAAGTCGTCCAGCTGCTGCTGCGCCTTCTGCATCAGGTCGGCCACTGCGATCTCCCCGAACTGGAGCTCCTCGACGCTGAGCAGGGAATGGAAGCGGTACTGCTCGGCGTGGGGAACCTGGCGGAGCTCCGCCAGGTTCGCCTCGTCCAGGCCAAGCACGAACACATCGGACTGCTGCACTGCACCTCTCCTCGTTGCCGGTTGCCTGGAAGTTGTCCACGGCCGCTCCGGATCAAACCCACCGCTGTAGCCGAGGCCGCCAGGGGGTCAGTCACTACCCGCTTCCCCCACCTGACCCCACCGTTACTGACCTGCGCTTTCGTAGCGAGCGGAGTGGGATTGGGGGCATTTCACCCGTTGACAGTGGTGGAGGGTGGGGTACCGTGGTGAGCAGTGGGGCCAAGAGCGCTCCACGGCCGGTCCGGCGGGCTGGTGAGGAGGTGGTGTCGGTGTTCCTCGGCACACACACCCCCCGGCTCGATGACAAGGGGCGGTTGACCTTGCCGGCGAAGTTCCGCGACGCACTCGCAGGGGGGCTGATGGTCACTAAGGGACAGGATCACTGCCTCTACGTCTTCCCCCGCGCCGAGTTCGAGGAGATGGCCCGAAAGGTGGCGTCGGCCCCGTTCACCAACGAGGCGGTTCGGGCCTACCAGCGTTACCTCTTCGCCGGCACCGACGAGCAACGTCCCGACGGGCAGGGCCGCATCTCGGTGGTGCCGGAACTGCGGCGCTACGCGGGGCTGTCCAAGGACTGCGTGGTGATCGGAGCGATCACCCGCCTGGAGATCTGGGACGGCGGGGCGTGGCAGCGCTACCTCGAGCAGCACGAGGAGTCCTACGCACAGGCGCAGGAGGAGGTGCTACCCGGCGTGTTCTGACCGGCTGACCCGCTCGGGACCGACACCGCCCGGAGCGAGGCCGGCCACCCGGATGCCGTGAGGCCTCCGTCCGACCACTGAGTGCCCTGACGCACCTTCCCCGGCGCCAGGGCCTCTACCGGGCGGGGACTTGACGGCACCCGGGGCCGGGAGCGGCAGCGCACGACGGCTCGGAGGAGGGGACGTGGTGAGCGGAGGGATGGTGACGGTGGCTGACGCCCCTGGTGCCCGCTCCCCGAGTCACGTGCCGGTCATGCTGCACCGCTGCCTCGAGCTGCTCGCACCGACACTGGCCGATCGCCCCGACGCGGTGGCCGTGGACGCCACCCTCGGGCTCGGCGGGCACTCCGCGGCCCTGCTCGACGCCCATCCACAGCTCACCCTGGTCGGTCTGGACCGCGACCCGGAGGCGCTGCGGCGCGCGGCGCGACGGCTGGAGCGTCACGCGCGGCGGACACACCTGGTGCACGCTGTATACGACCAGCTTCCGCAGGTGCTCACGCAGTTGGGTCTGCCCGAGGTGCACGCCGTGCTGTTCGACCTCGGGGTGTCCTCGATGCAGCTGGACGTCCCGGGCCGTGGCTTCGCCTACGCCCACGACGGGCCACTGGACATGCGGATGGACCCCACCAGCGGGCCGACCGCCGCCGAGGTGCTCAACACCTACTCCGCGCCCGACCTGGCGCGCGTGTTGCGCGAGTACGGAGAGGAGCGCTTCGCGGAGCGGATCGCCAAGGCCGTGGTCACCGAGCGGGAGCGCCATCCGTTCCGCACCAGCGCGAGGCTCGTGGAGCTGCTCTACCGAGCGATCCCGGCGGCGACTCGCCGGACCGGAGGCCATCCGGCCAAGCGCACCTTCCAGGCACTGCGGATCGAGGTCAACGGCGAGCTCACGGCGCTGCGGGCCGCGGTGCCTGCCGCGCTGGACGCGCTGACCGTCGGCGGCCGGATCGTCGTGCTGTCCTACCACTCGCTGGAAGACCGCATCGTCAAACGGGCGCTCGTCGAGCTGGCCCGTTCACGCACACCGGCGGATCTGCCGGTCGAACTGCCCGGGCACGGCCCGCAGCTGCGGCTGATCAGCACCGAGTCAGCGTCACCGGCGGAGATCCGGGCCAACTCCAGGGCGGCGTCGGTGCGCCTCCGTGCCGGGGAACGCATTACCCCCGCCCCCGGCACCAGTTCGCTCGGTTCGGAGGTGACCAGGTGAGCGCACCGTTACGGACCGCCACGCCGGCCAGGACCACAACCAGCGCGCCCGCTCGCCGCCGCCAGACCCGGTCGGCAGCCGTCCAGCGCGCGTACGCCCGCCGGGCGCAGCGCGCCGGCCGCGCCCTCGCCGGTGACCTGCAGCTCCAGGCCGGGGGCCGGGCCCGGTTCGTGGTGCTCGTCATGGTGCTGCTGAGCATGGCGCTGGTCGCCACACTGTGGCTGTCCACCGCGGCGGCGGCCGACTCGCACCGATTGCAGGAGGCGCAGACGCAGGCCCGAGACCTCGCCGAGCACGTCGAGGTCCTCAGCGAGCGGGTCGCCACCCTGGAGACCGCACCCGAGCTGGCCCGGCGGGCCCGCAACCTCGGCATGGTGCCCACCGGGGAACCGGCCCGACTCGTCGTGCTGCCCGACGGCACGGTGGCGGTGATCGGCGAACCCGCTCCGGCCGGCGCACCCGCTCTGCCGGTGGCACCGCCCGCACCTCCGGCCGAGCCACCACCACCTCCGGCCGACCCTGGGGCCGTGCCCGTCGAGCCGGTGCCACCGCCTCCCGCGCCTCCTGCCGAGCCGGTGCCACCTCCCGCTCCCATCCCGGGCGATGGCTGATGGACCGCGGCTCGCCACGGCGGCCCGGTGGCACTCCCGCAATGCGTCCCGGAGTCACCCGGTGCCGCCGGCCCACGCCGCACCTCTCGGGGGCAGCCGTGCGCGTCCGGCTGGCCGTCGGCCGCGCCATCCTCGTGATAGCCCTGGTGGTCGCCGGGCTGAGACTCGTGCAGGTGCAGGGTCTGCAGGCTGAGGAGCTCTCGGTCAAGGCCGCTGGCCAGCGGACGACCGAGCAACTACTGCCCGCCGAGCGCGGCACGATCACCGACCGCAACGGCACCCCGCTCGCATTCAGCGTCGCGGCCCGCTCGCTCTACGCGATGCCGAACCGGATCGTCACCGAGCAGAGCAGGGTCGGAAGGGACCCGGACGAGCACAAGAACGCGATGGCCCGGCGGGTGGCCGAGGTGCTCGGGCCGCTGGTCACCGAGCGGGAGGTGCTCGGCAAGCTGCGCAGCGACCGCACTGTCGTGCTGCTCGCCCCGGTGGTGGAACCCGCGCTGGCCCGTGCGATCCAGAAGGACTTTCCCGAGATCAGCGACGAGCACCGCGAGGTGCGCCGGTACCCCGGAGGCGAGCTCGCGGCGAACGTGCTGGGGGTGGCCAACTGGCGCTCCGACGAGCAGAAGGTCCGCGGGCTCGTCGGGCTGGAGAACCACGCCGACACCGTGCTGGCGGGCACCGACGGGAGCCGGGTGGTGGACACCGCCGAAGGCTCCGACACCGTCATCCCCGGCAGCGCGCGCGCGGTCCGGCCACCGGTGCCCGGGGCGAGCCTCGAGCTCACCCTCGACGCGGACCTGCAGTACGTCGTGCAGCAGCTGACCGAGGACTTCGCGCGGCGTCACGGCGCGAGGAGCGCGAGTGTCGTCGTGATCGATTCTCAGACCGGCGAGGTCCGCGCCATGGCGAACGGCAAGACCTTCGACCCCAACGACCTCGCGGAGGCGGACCCGGACCACCTCGGCAACCCCGCGGTGTCCGCCCCGTTCGAGCCCGGATCGGTCAACAAGATCGTAACTGCAGCCGCCGCCATCGAGTACGGGCTGGTCGAACCCGACAGCGTGCTGCAGGTTCCGGGACAGATCGAGATCGCCGACCGTACGGTCCAGGACGCCTGGCCACACGGCACCCTGGACATGACGTTCACCGGCGTGCTGGCCAAGTCGTCCAATGTCGGCACGCTGCTCACCGCGCAGCGGGTCGGCGAGCAGCGCTTCGTGCAGATGCTCGATCGCTTCGGGCTGGGTGAACGCAGCGGGGTCGGGCTGCCGGGGGAGAGCGGGGGACGGGTGCCACCCCGGGAGCAGTGGTCGGGCAGCACCTTCGCGAACCTCCCGATCGGTCAGGGCCTGTCGATGACCGTGCTGCAGATGGCCGGGATGTACCAGGCGATCGCCAACGACGGCATCCGGGTGCCACCGCGCATCATCAGTGCCGAGATCGCTCCGGACGGCGCCCGGACCGAGACCCCGCAGCCGGATGGGGTGCGGGTGGTCAGTCCCGAGACTGCCGGCACGGTACGTGGCATGCTGCGCGCCGTCGTCCAGGACGAGCCCGGCCAGCGGGGCACCGGGCCGGCCGCTGCACTCGCGGGGTACCAGGTGGCCGCCAAGACCGGCACCGCACAGCAGGTCGACTCCGAGTGCGGGTGCTACAGCAACTCGAAGTACTGGATCACCTTTGCCGGCATCCTGCCCGCAGACCATCCCCGTTTCGTGGTGGGGATCGTGCTCAACGCTCCACCGGGCGACACCAGTGCCGCACCGCTGTTCCACGACATTGCGTCGTACCTCGTCCAGCGCTACTCAATCCCGCTGTCGGCCGAGCCCAGCCCGATCGCCACCCTGACACTGGACTGACGCACACTCGGGACCGGCGGCTACACCAGCCGCAGGATGATCACCCGCTCGTGCTCGTGCACGACGGCGTACACGATCAACCCGGTCCCGCCGCCGTAGGTGATGGTCCACTGGTCGGTGAGCTCGTCGTACCCACCGCGGGGCTGACGTGGGTTCTCCAGTAGCTGCTCAATCCGCGCGTTGACCTGCTCGCGCACCTCGACCCGCAGGCTCGCCAGGTACTCCCGCGCGATCTCTATACCAGGCCGTAACGGGCCATCAGCGCCCCGTCCTTACAGCGCCGTCGGTTACAGCTGCACCCAGTTCCCCGCCTCGTCGCGTTCCCACAGCCCGTCGAACAGGCCCTGGCGCGCGCGACCTGCTCTTGCTCCTGCTCCGACAGCGGATTCGCACGGATCACCGCGATCCCCCCACCAACGGTCGAGGACCGCCTCGGCCGGGGCCAAATCGAACTCAGCGCCAGCGCGCGCGAGCGCCTGGGCGAACTCGGCCTCGAACTGGGCACACTCGTCGGGGGACACCTCGCCCAGCAGTGCCCGGATCGCCGGCCCGGAGCGCTTGATCCTCGTCGTCGCCGTGGTCATCCGGTGAGTATCCACCTGTCTGGCGCGAGTCGTCATCAGGCGGGCCGCGCCAGCGTGGTGGGCCTCGCCCGGTCCGGTGGAGGTCACGGCGTTTCGTCGCTGGCACCCTTCTGCGGCCGGTCGCTCGCTGCTCAGTCGTTGGTCGGTGCCCTACCTGGCGCAGCCGACGCCGACGTGTTGTCCGTCGGCGATCGGCTGAAGATCCAGCGCGGAAACTCAGCGTCCGGGCAGGGAGCCGCTATCGGTCTCGGACGACGAACCCGCGCTCGCGGGCTGCGGTGGCGAGACGGGCATCGAAGGTGGCTACCGCCCCCTCCGTCTGCACGGCCGCCAACAGCATGCAGCAGTCAGGAAGCAGGCCAGTGCCGACTTGCAGTACCGCGAGCCCCTGCCAGACGGTTGGAGCCGGGTGTACCTGGAGGCCGATGCCCGGGGTGACCTGCCCGAGCGCGGGGTCGTGGTGGCCGCAGTGCCTAACGCGTGGCCATCACGGGGAGGATCAGACCCGCGCGATGCGGCACCGGATGAACGACGACCGGCTGATCCTCCCGACCGAGCTGCCCTTGGAGTCGCGGTCAGTGCGCTCGCCACGACCACTGTGAGAAGCCCACATGCAGCTGCTCCGCAGCCGAGATTGCTTCGCCTCGGGAATGAAACCTGAGTCAACCCTTGTTAATCCTGCCGTAAGCAACCCGAGTCTGAAAGGACACTCATGGTGAAGCGGAGTTGGCGGCCTTCGGCGAGCATGCCGATGGACGCCTACCGACACGAGAACCACCTCGTGATCAACTTCGACCTGCCTGGGGTCAAGGCCGACACCGTGGAGCTCACGGTCGAGAAGAACGTGCTCAAGGTGACGGCCCAGCGTCCCAGGCCGCAGGCCGATGACATCGAGTGGCTGGCAGCCGAGCGCCCCTACGGCACCTACAGGTGTGAGCTGTGGCTGGGCGAGGGTGTCGACCTCGACGCTCTCAAGGCCGGCTACGACCAGGGAGTGTTGAGCATCACCATCCCGGTGATCGAGCAGGCCAAGCGCCGGATCGAGATCACCAGCGGCAACTCCAACCAGAGCATCGGGACGCCGCAAGCGGCCTGAGTTCTACCAGTGATGTCGGCCCCGGCAGGGTCTCTCTCGCCGGGGCCGCTCCGCACATGCCCCGCGGTCGACCCGCCGCTACGTCAGTGGCCGGAGATACCGCCCTTGGTTGTGCTGACGCCCTCGCAGCGCAGGCGTCCCAGGTACTGGGCACGGATCAGTGTGCGTACCTCGCCTCCCAGCTCGCGGATGGCCGGCATGTGGGCCAGTTTCCCGTCGTTGCGCGTGGACCTTGCGCAGCGAGGTTGCGAGCCGCGTGGAACAGGTTGCCCGGCACACGGTCGCAGCGCGCCGTGCCTCGATGGCGCCCGCTCGGGGTCGCCAGCGTCGGCGTAAGGACTCGGCGGCGGCCACCGCGCCCTGGTGACGACACGGTGAGCGGTCCCGGCTACCCCGCGACGCCGTTGCTGGCCCGGTTGACGCCCGCCAGGGGTGGCACCACGACGTGATCCGCAATGCCCACGGTGAGATCGAGATCATGGTGGCCGTCCGTGTCGGTCCGGTCTGGACCGACAGCGTCGCGATTGCCGGAGAGGACCAGACGCTGGCCATGCGCCACCGCACCCGCGAGAGCGCCCTGATCGTCCCGGCCGAGTTGCCCGGTGAGTCCTCGGCCGTGTGGCGTCGCCACGGCAGGTGTGAGGATGTGCTCGCGGAGCTGTTCGAGCTGCCCTGAGCGAGCACACCGGCTGTGGCGCCGGACTGGCGACCCGTCGCGGTCAGTCCGCTGCCCGCACCGGTAACCTTCGGCGTCGCGGGCGCGGCTTCCGGGGCAACAGTGCACCGACGCTGGCGCGACCCTGACCCATCCGCCCCCGACCCCCCGGACCGTGACCTTTCCCGTGACGCCCTCGACGACCTCCGTGACCCCCAGCGGCACCCCGCTGCGGCCGCACCGGACGGTTCCCGTCCCGGTGGACGAGCTCGCGGCACTGGCCGGTGCAGCCGTCCCACCGGGGTGGTCGGGATCATCGGAGTGGCCGAGCGCGGTGGTCACGGGGGTGGCGCTGCGCGCCTCGCAGGTGCAGCCCGGGGATCTGTTCGCCGCCCTGCCGAGCGTGCGCCCCGGCCGCCCGCACGGGGCCGACTTCGCCGCCGACGCGCTCACAGCGGGTGCCGCGGCGGTGCTCACCGACGGCGCGGGCGCCGCCCGTCCGGCCCTGGCCGGTGCGCACGTCCCGGTGGTGGTGCACCCCGACCCGCGTGCTGCGCTCGGGCCGCTTTCGGCCCGGATCCACGGAGACCCGTCGACCCGGCTGGCGGTGCTCGGGGTGACCGGCACATCGGGCAAGACCACCACGACATATCTGCTGGAGGCGGGGCTGCGGATGGCAGGTGCCTCGACCGGGCTGCTCGGCACCGTGGAGAGCCGGATCGGCGCCGAGCGGCTGCCCAGCTCGTTCACCACTCCGGAGGCGCCCGAGCTGCAGGCCCTGCTCGCGGCGATGGTCGAGCGCGGCGTGACGCACCTGCCGATGGAGGTCTCCAGCCACGCGCTGGCGCTGGACCGGGTGGGGGGCACCGCCTTCGCCGTCGGCGCGTTCACCAACCTCTCCCAGGACCACCTGGACTTCCACGGCGACATGGACGCCTACTTTGCTGCCAAGGTGTTGCTCTTCGACGGCCGAGCGGCCCGCGAGGTGGTCTGCGTCGACGACGAATGGGGTCGCCGGCTGGCGGGCAGGACCGGACACCGGCACCCCGTCACGGTCTCACTCGGCGGCGAGGCGACCTGGCGGGCCGTCGAGGTCACCGCCGCGCCCTCGGGGACGCAGGCCTTTCGGGCGCTGGGCCCCGGTGGGCTGGATCTGAGGGCGAGCGTGCGGCTGCCCGGCGCGTTCAACGTGACGAACGCGCTGCTGGCGCTGGCCTGCGGGCACGCTGTGGGAGCGGACCCGGTGCTGCTGGCCCGGGGCATCGGCAGCACCGAGGTACCGGGGCGGCTGCAGCGGGTGGATGCGGGGCAGGGGTTCCTCGCCGTGGTGGACTACGCGCACAAGCCGGCCGCGGTCGCCGCGCTGCTCGACGCGGTGCGCGCGCAGGTGCCCGGCCAGGTGATCGTGGTATTGGGCTGCGGAGGCGACCGCGACCGCGGCAAGCGCCCGCTGATGGGCGTCGAGGCGGCCCGCCGCGCCGACCTGCTGGTGGTCACGGACGACAACCCGCGCACCGAGGACCCGGCCGCGATCCGGGCCGCGATGCTCGCCGGCGCCCGGCAGGTCACCCGCGGCGAGGTGCTCGAGATCGGGGACCGGGCCGCGGCCATCGCCCGGGCCGTCGCGGCCGCCCGCCCCGGGGACGCCGTCGTGGTGGCCGGCAAGGGGCACGAGACCGGCCAGGACG